>CAINDO010000503.1 GCA_903847385.1 uncultured Myxococcales bacterium | reverse complement strand
GCGGCGGCGATGCCAGCGGGCGGTACGTACCCCAGGCGTTCCACCGCGGCGCCCAGCCCAAGGCGCCTGATGGCGTCATCGACCTGCACGCCGTAGGCGCGGTCTTGGACGGGGCCGACCAATCGGAGCGCTGATCCAGGGTGCCGGGTTCGAACTGCCGCGAACAGCTCGAGGAGCCCGACGGTGTTCTTCTGCCGCTTGATAGTCCCGACGCTGCAGAACAGCGGTCGGCCAGCGAGCGCTCGCCCACGCGGTCGGAGGAGCTCACGACTCACCCCCCGTGGAATGACGCGGATCCGACCCTCGGGCACCCCGTAGACTTCGACGAGTTGCCTCCGCTCGAGGTGGCTGGGTGTGAGCACCCGATCGGTCGACGCCAGGGCCCGCTTTTCCGCCTCGGTGTATGGCTTCGGCACCGACTCGCCAGATGCGATGTAGGATGGCGTCAGGAACATCGGGAACGTCCACGAGCGTGCCCGAAGCCGAGGCAGACCGAACTGCATTGAGACGTGGACGAAGAGTACGTCGGTGAAGTCGTCGGCCACCTTCGCCACTTCGTCGGCGATGAAGCTCGCCCGATCCAGGCGTGCGGCGAACCGATCCCGGCAGTCGCTTGGGTACTGACGGTGCCAGGTCGCGCTTGCATCTGCGCACGGGCCGAACTGGATGATGGAGAGAGCATCGCCGAACGCGCGGCGGAGCGTCGCAACAAGGCGAGCGCCGCCGTCACGCTGGGCGTCCTCCGGCCCGCACTTCTCAGTGACGACGAGGAGTCGCAAAGTGGCCCTCCCAGAGTTGCTCGTAGGTCGTGAACACGCGATCCCATGCGTAGATGTCGGTCGAACCTGGGCGCGGGGGCTCCGCCACGAGCGGCTCCAGCTGTCCAGCGATTGTTTCCGGACTGCCGAGGTCGACGAGGAGGCCGCGCTCGGGCGTGATCACTTCAGGGAGGGCACCGCTTCGGCCGGCGATGACGAACGTCCCGGCGCTGAGGGCCTCCAGGACTGACCTCCCCATTCCCTCGCTGTGCAGGTACTGCCCACCCGGCACTGGCGTGGGGACGTCGCCAGAGAGCTGGACGTAAAGGTCCGCAGCCGCGATCTCCGCGCAGGCCGCCTCGTTGTCGAGCACACCGAGAAACTCCACCTGGGGATCGATCCCGAGGGACCGAACTTGGTCCTTGGCCGCGCCAAGCAGCGGCCCATCGCCGGCCAGACGGAGGCGGAGGTCCGACCCATGCTCCAACAGCCGGTGGACCACGTCGAGCAGCAGTGCGTGGTTCTTGTAGGGCACGAAGCGGGCGGCGCAGAAGATGGTCACCGGACCCGGGGCGCGCGGAGGCCGCTCCAGGGCCGCGACATTCACGCCGCCGACGCATCGCGCGAACGGCGTGCGCACCCCGAGGTCAAGCAGGCGCTTCTCAGTGTAGGCGGAGTTGGTCACCAGCAGGTCGATCGACGCATTCAGCCGGGACGCCCACCACGCCTGGCGGGCTGCGTGGTCTGGGATCGTGACGCGTTCGAGAGGTGCCTTCAGGATCTCGTTGCCACCGGTTCGATAGACAAAGAGGGCCTTCGGGTGACGCGCTCGCAGCACCTCCAGGTCCTCGATCCACCTGCCGCTGTTGAAGAACACAATGCCGGGCTCTTCAGGCGTTTCACCGATGATCTGGTCGGCGCCGGCGCGGTCCTTCGTCACGATGGCCGAAAGGGGGAATCGGGGATGGCCAGTGAAGTGCTCGATGAGATATCGCGCGTGCATCTCCATCCCGCCGACGAGCGGAGGGAGACGGTCGGCGTACAGGAGAATGGTCACCACAGGGTCCTCCGCGGAGGCTCCGCCTCCAGGGCAGCGCCAAGGATCCCGACGATCCGTTCGGCAGCAAAGCCGTCGCCGTAAGGCGCGTGGATCCGGGACATTGAATTTAGAACGGCATCGTTCTCCAGGAGTTCCGCGCAGGCCGCTACGATGCGATCCGTGCCGCAACCGACCAGTCGCGCGGTGCCGGCCTCAATGCCCTCCCG
>CAINDO010000502.1 GCA_903847385.1 uncultured Myxococcales bacterium | reverse complement strand
GCATGTCCAGCCCGGGGCCGCGGCCCATCTGCAGCGCCAACCAGCCCAGGGGGCGCCCGCCGCCGGGGCCCGCGGCCACCACGAGCACCGGCCCCGCCGGATCCGGGCGGCCGTCGGCCAGGGGAAAACTGAAGCGCGCCGTGTCGAGCACGCGCTCGCCGCCGAGCAGCGTGACCTCCTGCGCGGCGCCGGCGGGGCGCTCTCCCAGGTCCAGCGCGCGCGCCTCGCCCGGTGGCACGGTGACGCTCTGCGTCGCGTCGCCGGCCTTCACGCGGGCGTCGACGGGCGTCGCGCCCGGGTTGACCACGGTGGCCACCAGGCGGGCGACGTCGTCCGGCGCGCCGGGGCCCGGCGACGGCAAGCGCAGGAACGGGCGCGCGTCCGGGGCCACGCGGGCCTCGGCGGCGCCGCGCGCGTCCAGCGTGAGCGCCTCGGCGGTGAAGTGCCAGGTCGTGCGGGTGCCCGGCCGCGGCACGGTCACGGAGACGCGGCCGTCGGCGTCGGTGTCGAGCACCCGCCACAGCACCGGCCCACGCTCGCCCTGCACCTGCGGCGCCGCGGGGGCGCGCGAGACCATCTTCGCCGCCGCCACGCGCCCGCGACCGTAGCCCGAGCCGCTGCCGCCCGCACCCAGGCCTCCGTAGCCGATCGTGCCGGAGGCGTCGCCGATCAGGTAGTCCTCCTTCATCACGCTCTGCACGGCGTTGTTGGAGAGCTGCCCGCGCGCCGCCGCCTCGGCCCGCTCGGCCTCGGCCTCGCGCCCCTGCTCGTCGCGCAGGGCCTCGGCCAGCTCCTGGGCCAGCGCGCCGTGCGCGAACTCGTGGGCCACGCCGCCCATGGCCGTCAGGTGCATGACCTGGGTGGCCAGCAGGCCCGAGGCCAGGTCGCGCGGGGCGCCGAAGGCCTGCTCCAGGCGGGTGTCCACCGCGCGCAGCACGACCTGCGCCCGCACGGGGCGGCCGCGGCCGTCCGTCACGCGCGCCGTCGCGGTCAACACGCCGCCGTCGGCGCCGGCCTCGAGCGCGATCTTCAGGTCCGGGTTCACGTCCAGCGTGCGGGCGTGGACCTTGCCTTCGGGCGTGGTCGCGGCGATGGTCGCCGCCTGACCCCAGGTCGAGGTCACGTCGAAGCTCACGGGCGCGCCCGACCGGCCCAGGGCCGCGCCGAGCAGCCGGTCGCTCTCCACGGTCACGAGCGCGAGCGCCCCGTCCGCGCGGAGCGAGAGAGACTGCCCCACGGCGACGTCCCGCCCGCCGAGCAGGCGCACGCCCTTGGCCGCCGCGCTCATGTCCAGCGTCGTCGTCGTGACGCGGGCGTCGGCCCGCACGGCCCGCAGGCGGAAGCGCCCCTCGGTCAGCGGGGGCAGGGTGACCTCCAGCGTCGCGTCGCCGCCGGTCAGGAACACGTCCTGTCGCCAGAGCTCGTCCTCCGAGGTGCCGGGCGCGGCGTCCGGGCCCTCGCCCGTCCAGGTGACCGGGCCGTGGAACTCGGTGTCGACCTCGGGCACCCAGGGGTCCGCGGGGGCCTTGGCCGGGTCGGGGCGGGTGCCCACGCGGGCGAGCAGCAGGCGCACGTGGCCGGCGGCGCCGCGCAGGCGCGCCACGGGCTTCTCGCCGGGCCGCAGGCGGTCCTCGGCGAGCGTGACGCGGAACGGGGGCTCGTGCTCGTCGAAGCGGGCGGCGTGCGCTTGAAGCATCGGCCCCGCGCCGGCCACGCCGGCCTCGAGCGACCAGGGCAGGTTCGGGGCCGGGCCATCGATGTGCACGCGCCCGGCGGCGTCCGTGCGGCCCTGGCCACCCGCGGGCAGCTCGTCGGACCGCCAGGCGACGGGCACACCCACCGCGGGCCGGCCGTCGGGCTCGATCACGCTCAGGGTCGCCCCGGTGGCGGGCGGCGCGTCCAGGCGGAGCGAGACGCTGCGCAGCGCCGCGTGTACGTCCGCCACGCGGACCTCGGCCACCTGCATGGGCGACGCCTCGCCGGGCAACTGCAGCATGAGCTGGTACACGGGCGCGCCGTAGCCCGCGGGCAGGGGGGGCAGCACGCGCTCGCCGGCGGCGCTGCCGAAGGGGCCCGGCGTCAGGCGCACGGCGCTGAACGGCGTGCCGCCGTCCGCGAGCCAGAGCTTCCAGGGGCCGGGCACGAGCGCGCCCCCGCGGCGCACGGCCACGCGGAAGCCCACCGTGTCGCCGGGACGATACACGGGACGGTCCAGCTCCGCGCTGGCGACCAGGGCCGGCGTGGGCGTCTCGCAGTCGTCGCGGGACAGGGTCAGCAGGGCCGGCGCGTCGTCGTCCAGCGCGAGGATGCCCAGGGCGCCGCCGCCGATCTTGCCCACGTACAGGCCGTCGCGGCCGGTCTTCTCGCGCCGCACCGTGTCGCCGAAGCGCAGCAGCAGCTCGGCGCCGGGCACGGGTTTGCCCGCCCGGAACACGCCGACCGCCAGATCCGGCCCCACCGCGCGGGCCACCAGATCGAGATCCGACACCAGCACGACCGTCGAGGCCTCGCGGTCCGTCGCTGCGGCGGTGACCACGTAGATGCCCGGGGCGCGCACGGGCAGCGGCACGTCGAAGGCGACGTCGCGCCGCGACTTGTCCCCGGGCACGGCGGCCTTCCAGCGCACGTCCGGGGCGATGACGGCGACGTCCAGCGAGAGCAGCTCCTCGGGCGTGCCGCCGGCCCGCAGGTAGGCCTCGGGCTCCACGCGGTGCATGCGCATCTCGACCTCGGCCAGGTTGCGGGCCACGACCCGCACGTGGGCGCGGTCGGGGTCGTCCTGGCGGGCCGGGCTCTGGATCCGCACGTCGACCTGCGCCAGGCGCTCGCGCTCGCCGGCCAGCGCCCCGGCCAGGGACGGGCGTCGCTCGTTCTCCCGCAGCAGGGCCAGGGCCTCCTCGGGGCGCTTCTCGTCGAAGGCCAGCGCCCGCGCCATCGAGATCCACGCCTGCGCCGCGGCGTCCGCGTCGGGCCACTGGGCGACCACGGCGCGCCAGCGGCGGCGGGCCTCGTCGTTCTGCCCCAGGGCGCGTGCGGCCAGGCCGGCCTCCCAGGCGGCGGCCGCCGCGGCGGGT
>CAINDO010000501.1 GCA_903847385.1 uncultured Myxococcales bacterium | reverse complement strand
CGCGGGGCGCGGTGAAACGGTATGGTCGGGGCATGAACTCGAAGACACCCCGCGCGCTGTTCTGTCTGTGTCTCGCGGCCTGTGACGCGTCGAGCGAGGGCGGCGCCGCGCGCGCCGACGCCGGCGGTGCCGGGCAGGCAGACACCGGACACACCGACGCCGGCCCGCCCGTGGGACCGCCCGCATCGACCCCGCCCGCGGGTCCGTTGGCCCAGAGCCCGCCGGACTGGCCGCTCGTCACCGGCCCCGCCGGCCAGACGCCCCGGGCCGTGCCCCTGCCGCCCGCGGGCGCGCCGCTCGACGCCCTGCGCGTCTCCGCGGCCCGAGGTGAGCACGAGACCGTATGGCTCTCACTGGGCGCCGGCGAGGGCACGGTCACCGCGACCTTCACCGCACCAAACACACTTGGCGCCACGGTCTACGGCGCCGGCTTCACGAACGGCTTCGCCGACGCCCTCACACCCCTGGGCCCGGCCGACCCCTGGCCGCTGACACCCCAGGCCCCCGGCGCACTCCTGCTGGACGTCGAGGTGCCCCGCGATGCCGCCCCCGGCGATCACAATGCGACGCTCACGCTCGTCCGATCCAATGGCACGCGCGTGGAAGTGCCCGTCGTGATTCATGTTTTCGACTTCGAGCTGCCGCGGGAGATGCTCTTCTCGAGTCAGGTCAACCTGTCGATCGAGTCGCTGATTCCCCCCGGCGGCACCGTCGAGGACGCCCGGAACCTGCTCTTCGACCTGCATTTGACGCCCGCCAGCGCGGTGTGGCCGAGCGGCTTTCGCTGGGACATCACCTGGGACTCGGCGGCCAACCCCCAGCGCTGCGGCGCCTTCTGGGACGAGGCCACGGAAGACCCGCAGTACGCCGTGGGCGCCCTCGCGCGGCGTCTGTTGCTCGGTGAGGGCTGGAACGGCGTGGGCTTCGGCGACGCCGAGCTCTTCCAGTTCGTGGACAACACCACGCCGCGGCCCGACACGTTCTGCGGCGAGGCCCGGGGCGACGCGTTCGGCACGCCGGCCTACAACGCCGCCTGGGGTGCCTGGCTCACGGCGCTGACCGACTACCTGCGGGGCGCGGGCCTGCTCGACCGGACCTACGCCTACCTGCAGAACGAGCCGCAGACCGCGGACGACGCCCGACTGGCCGCCCACCTGTGTCGCCTGGTGCGCGCCGCCGCGCCGGGCCTGCGCATCGCCATCAGCGAGCAGCCCACGCCGGCCATCGCCGAGGACGCCGGCGGCCCCTGCGGCTACGACATCTGGATCGCCTCGCTCGGCCACCTGCAGCCCGCCTACGCCCTGGAGCGGCAGCGCGACCACGGCGAGCAACTGTGGCTCTACAGCCTGGACCACGACGCCGAGCCCTTCTTCAACCCCACCGCGCCCGACCGGGACGCCCTGCACGCCCGAGTCATCCCCTGGGTGTCGTGGCGGCTGCGCGCCCGCGGCTGGGCCTACTACGACGCCGGCCGGTTCTTCCCCGGCGGCCGCCCGAGCGTGCGCGCGCTGGCCCTGCGCGACGGCTTCGAGGACTACGCCTATCTCTACCTGGCCAACGGCGGCCGGCACCCCGCGCCGGGCGTCGAGGAGAGCCTGGACCGCGCCGTGGCCCCCGTGGCCACCGCGCTCACGGACTGGAACCGCGACCCGGCGGTGCTCGCCGGCGTGCGCGAGGCCCTGGGCGCCTACCTGGGCGGCGAGCGCGACACGCTGCCCGGGCCCCCCGCCGCCGATCCCGACGCCCCCGTCGAGTCCCGCTACGTGAACCTGCAGGACCCTGCCGGCGAGCCCGCCGCCGACCCCCTCGTCGTCGACGGACACACTTGGGAGAAGGCCGGCTGGGCCCCCTGGGACGCCGAGCGCCGCCTCGGTTTCGTGGGCGAACACGTGGCCGACCCGGAGATCGCCAAGACCGGCTACGACGCCGTCGACGGCGTGTCCGAGACACAGCGCAGCTATGTCTACGACGACTTCGGCCGCCCCGCGCTCTTCGAGCTCGGCCTGGCACCCGGCCGCTACCACGTGCGCGTCGGCCTCGGGCGCCCCGCCCGCGGCTACCCCGGCGACCCCCACAACCTGTCGCTGGAGGGCGCGCCCGTCGTGGTCGATCACATCACCACCGACGCCGCGCCGACGTTCATCTACGACGGCGAGGTCGAGGTCCTCGACGGCCGCCTGTCCGTCGCCTTCGGCGGGCGCTCGGCCGTGACGGGCGAGTTCGCGTACACGTTCCTGGCGTTCGTGAGCGCGGAGGGGGTGGGCACAGCGCCATGACGCTGGAGCGCCTGGTCGACGAGGGCGCGATGTTCCTGTTCGTCGGTGGGCTGCCCATGGCGTTCGCGTGGGCCTGTCTCGGCCGATACGACCGCCGCGCGCGCTCGTGGTGGACCCTGCTTCTGACGCCCGCCTTGATCATCCCGTGGATGGTGCTCTGGGAGTTCATCCTGCCAAGGGCCACCGAGGCAGTGTTCATGCGCGGTCTCATTGCGTGCGGCGCGACGGGGCTCCTGGCCTCGATCCTGATCCCCGCGACCATCTTTGGCGCGTGGACGCGGCCGGCGAAGCACCCCGCCTGGTACCTCGGACCGCCGCTCCTCGGGCTCGTCCTTCTCGTCCATCATCACTGCCTCGAACGGTCGCTCTACGGTCCCCCGCTGGACTGGATCGCCTGGGCCATGTCCGCGCTGGCGGTGCTGCACGCGACGGTCGGGCCCCGACCGCGGTGGCTGACCGCTTACGTGGGCGCCGGCATTGCGATGCCGTGGCTGCTCCAGTGGGCGGACGCCTGGACGCGGTGAGGGGAGCTGCGCGCCCTGCTCGCGCAGCGGTAGCGCGCCCCCGGCGCCGAGCGTAGGGTGGGCGCAACACCCCACGCCCGACACACGCCAGGCCAAACCCATGCCCCGCACGACCGCCTCGAATCCCACGGAAAAGAAGCTGCTCGACGACATCGAGGCCTACGGATGGCATGGGCTCCACATCCTCGGCGACGACGAATATCCGCCGTTCAGTTACACGGTCGGGCTGTTTCACAGCTACGGGCACCCGGAGTTGCTGATCTACGGCCTGCCCCGCGACGTCGCCCACGCCATTCTGCGCATCGCCGCGCAGGCCGCCGCGAGCGGGCAGCCCATCGACCTGTCGGCGCCCACGGACGCGCTCCTCGAGGGGTACGATTGCGCCTTCGTCCCCGTGCCGCTCGAGGCATACGCGGACCATGTGGGGTTCGCGCTCTGGTACTACGACGACGACACGTTCCCCGTGGTGCAGGTCGTGTGGCCGGACAAGTCGGGCCTCTTTCCCTGGGACGCCGACGCGCCGGCGGGGTTCGACGACGCGCAGCCCGTCCTCGGCCGGCCGAGCGCCCCATGACCGCCGCCGGCGACGGGTCCGCAGCGGGCTGACCGACGGCGCCCGAATTCCGGTTCCCCAAAGGCCCGGGTGATGGTGTAGTCCGTTCCGGGAGTTTCCTGCGGGGAGATGCGGGAAGACCCTCGAAAGGTCTGCACATGCGATTCAAGCTGGTCCCCTGCGCCCTCGTGCCCGCGGCCGCCCTCGGCGTGATGCACGGCACCGCCCTGGCGGACGCCACCACGATCCTCAACCCGGGACGCATCCCCATCGGCGACCTCGGCTCCCTCGAGGGCGGCGCGCAGATCGCCCGGGCGAACGACGGCGCGGCGACCTGGTACAACCCCGCGGGGCTCGTTCGCGCGGAGCGGCCGTCGATCAGCAGCAACGCGTCGTTGTACGAGCTCAACCGGATCACGGTCGGGAGCGGCAAGGACGCGGCGACCTCGAACACCTTCAACATCGTCCCGAACTACCTGGG
>CAINDO010000500.1 GCA_903847385.1 uncultured Myxococcales bacterium | reverse complement strand
CGTCGATGTCCTCGGGGTCGTTGGGGCAGCGGTCCTGGGCGTCGAGGATGCCGTCGCGATCGTTGTCGGGATCGGGGCAGCCGTCCTCGTCCTCGAAGCCGTCCTTGTCCTCGGGGTCGTTCGGGCACTTGTCGAGCATGTCGACGATGCCGTCACCGTCGCGGTCGCGCTGACCCTCGGGGCAGCCGTCGTCGTCCTCGAAGCCGTTCTGGTCCTCGGGCAGGTCGGGGCACTGATCGACGAGGTCCAGGATGCCGTCCTCGTCGTTGTCGGGATCGGGGCAGCCGTCCTCGTCCACGAAGCCGTCGCGATCTTCCTTGTCGTCCGGGCACTGGTCGATGTCGTCCTTCAGGCCATCGCCATCGCGGTCGCGGATGGCGGGCTCGAAGACGATGCCGGCGAACAGACGCGGCGAGGGGTCGCCGACGTTGCCCAGGAAGCCGTAGCTGCCGCCGAGGGTGAGGAAGCTGTTGCCGGCCAGGAAGACCTTCAGGGCGCCGAGGGCCTCGAGGGGCATGGCGCGCTCGGCGCCGCTCTCGATGGGCACGCCGCCGAATCCTTCGAAGATGAGGTCGAGGCGCTCGGGCACCAGGATGAAACCGACGCCGGCGCCGTACTGGATGTCCTTGCCGACGATGACGGGATCCTCGCGGGAGGCCGCGGTGGCCACGCCCATGGCGTCCGTGACCGTGACCGGGGCGGTGGCGTCGCTCAGCTCGCGGCGCTCGCGCAGGCGGGCCGCGCCGTTGACCGCCATGTACACCCGGCTGCCGATCATCCAGTCCACCGCCAGGCGGGGCACCACGTACACGCCCTGACCGTGGCTGATGAAGGCGTCCGACTCGCCGCTGCCGAGCACGACGGTGGGCACGAGGGCCACGCCGACGTGGTGGCGCTCGCGGTCGAGGATGCGCACCTTCAAGCTGAACTGGGCGTCACCGAAGCCGTCCGCCGAGAGCTTCTCGCCGTCGCCCACGCCGTCGTTCTGGCCGCGGGAGATGACCACGGGCAGGTTGGCGCCGATCTCGACGATGTTGCCGAACCCCAGGGCGAGCACGAAGTTGCCCGTGCCCAGGTTGTCGACGACGGAGACCTTCTTGCCGCCGATGGTTTGCGTCAGCGGATCGAAGGCGTAGTTCAGGTAGAGCCCGATGCTCGGCTCCAGCGTACCGAGGGCCTTGGAGCGCTCGAGGGTGATGAGGCCCTTCGAGTCCATGGCCGGACGGAAGTTCTGGATGTCGATGTCCCGGGGCTTTTGAGCCTGTGCCGTGGCCGCCAGGAGCGTGCACGCGGCGGCGGCGGTCAGGCGATGGGTGGAGCGCACGAGCGAGAACTCCCGGATTCTGCGGACTTGTGGGGATGTCGGGGGATTGCGGGCGGGATATTATCGGGCGACGCGCGCAGAGTAAAGTTGTGGAGCCAGGACAACCCCGAGTCTCGTAGGGGATCCGGGGTCCGCTCCGCGCGCCGGGGGGGACGGGCGACCGGTTACTTGTTCAGCTCGGCCTTGATCTGGTCGATGCTCTGCTGAATCGCCGGCTTGTAGGCGTTGTTGGTCTCGCGGTCGAGCCACTTCTGACAGTGCTTCAGCGCGCGCTCCAGGTTGCCCTTGCCCTTGTAGATGGTGCAAAGGCGCTGGTGGGGCACCTTGCTGTCCGGGTTCAGGCGCATCGCCTTCTCGTAGAACTCGGCGGCGGCGTCGCGGTCACCGCGGACCATGGCCTTCACGCCGTCGTTGATGAGGGCTTCGTACTCTTTCTCGCGGTCTTCCTTGCCGCGGCGGGGCTCCTCGGCGGCGCTCGGCGGCGCGGGCGGGGCCGTGGCCACGTCCGGGTTGCGGCTGGCGGGGGCGGGGACCGAGGGGTTCGCCGCGACGGCGAGATCCTTGGGCTTGCGCGCCTCGGCGGCCTTGACCTCTTTGGCGAGCTTGTCCGCCTCGCTGAAGCCGCGGGTGGCCAGGTCGTGCTGGACCTCGCGGGCGCCGGCGATGTCGCCGTCCTCGATGAGGCCGCGGCCGCGCTGGAGCTCGGACGAGGCGAACTCGGGCTCGATCTTCTTGAGCAGCTCCTGCGCTCGGGGCGAGTACACACTGCCGGTCGGGAACTTCTCCAGGCCCATGTAGGCGTCCGCCCACTGGCTCTCGGCCGCCTGACGGCGAAGGTCGTCGAAGTTGTGCTGGTTGGCCGACTCGGTGGCGGCGCGCTCGCGGCCGGCGCGGGCCTGCTCGTTGTTCGGCGTGGCCTGCAGCGCGCGGTCGAACACGCGCTGAGCGTCCGTCCAGGCCTCCTGCGACAGGTGGGTCTCGCCCTCGGCGATGAGCCGGGCGACATCCACCGGGCCGGAGTCCGAGACCGGCGCATTGCTGGACTGAACCCCCGCGATGCCCTTGGGGTCCGGCGCGACGGGTTTGTTGGGCCGCACCAGGAAGAACGTGCCGATGGCGATGCCGGCCAGCACGAGCGCGATGGCCACGAGCCGGAACGTATTGCCCGAAGAGCCGGGGACCTCGACGTCGTCGATGTCCGCGGGCGTGAACACGTAGTGCTCGCCGGGCGCCACGAAGCGCAGCTTCACGTGCCCGAGCTCGATGATGTCGCCGTTGACCAGCGTGACGGTGCCGAAGGGCTCGCCGTTGACCCGCACGCCGTTGGAGCTGGCGAGGTCGATGATGGTGAACTGGCCGTCCCGCACCACGATCTTGGCGTGGTTGCGCGAGATCGAGCGGTGGTTGACGACGACGTCGTTCTCGTCCGTGCGGCCGAGGATGATCTCGCGGCGGCCGAGCTCGTGCGTCTGCCCGCCGAGGTTGCTGGACACGACGACCAGGCGCCCGCGGAGGTCCGCCGGCAGCATGTCCGTGTCGTCCACGTGGTGGAGCGCGGTCGGGGCGTCGTCGCTGGCGCGCGAGGTCGCCACGATGGTCGGGGCGTCGCCCTTGACCGCCGGCTGGTCGCCGGTGTGGCCCGTGGGCGGATCGACCTGCAGCGCGAGCGAGTAATCGCCGATCTGCACCAGATCGCCCGGGCGCATCGTGCACTTGCCCGCGACCTTGTCCCCGTTCAGCTTGATGCCGTTGTAGCTGTCCAGGTCCTCCACGATGATCGTGTGGTCGGTGCCCTCACCCGCTCGCACCAGCCGGGCATGCCGCCGGGAGACGTTGCGCTCCGTCAGGCGGATGGTGTTGCCCTCTTTGCGACCGATGGTGATCTCGTCGCGGATCAGAGGCACGACCGTGGTCTTGCCTTCGTCGTCCTCGATGATCAGTCGCAGCATGCAGGTCCTGGGGCGGGGTTCGGGGGGCGATCTGTAGCACAGTCCGCCGCCGGCGGCAAAGGACCTGCCCGGGTCGAATGGGGGGACCCGACTAGAGAACGACCTCGGAGAGCCGGAACAGGTGGATGTTGCGGCGCTTCAGGTCGTCCAGCCACGGCCCGAGGGCGGTGAGCGTGTCCGGATCGCCGTGGGCGACCACGACGGCCTGCCCGTCGAGCACGAGCGCCGCCTCGACGGCCTTGAAGGCCGCGCGTACGTCCTGCCCGGGTACGTCCAGGCTGTGGGTGCGCGCCGAGGTCCGCACGCCGATGACCTTGGCGGTGGCCTCGGCCACGCTCGCCGGTGACGTGCGGTCGTCCACGAAAAACATCGAACGCTGCTTGAGCACGTTCAGCAGCGCGGCCATGTGCGCCGGCGAGGTGGTGAAGCGCCCGCCCAGGTGGTTGTTGGCCCCCACGGCGCCGGGCAGGCGGTCCAGCAGGCGCTCGGCGGCGCGCCCGGCCTCGTCCGGCGACTGCGAGGTCGTCAGGAAGTCCGGTCCGTCCACCTCGGCGGGGGGCTGCGGCTCCATGGGCAGGTGGGCGATGATCTCCCGGCCGGCGTCGGCCAGGCGGGCGGCCATCTGGGTGGCCGAGGCCGTGTTGGGCAGCAGCGCGAAGGTCACGTGTTCGTCCAGGGCGAGCAGGCGGTCGAGCACGGCGGGCTCGCGACCGAGATCGTCCACCACGAGCGTCAGCCGCGGGCCGGCGGGCCAGGCGCGCACGGCGAGCGTGGGGTGCGCATCGCGGGAAACGGCGCGGAAGAGCGGCCGCCCCGGGCGGTCCCCCCCGATGTTGCGGGAGACCTGATAGCCCCCGGCGGCGAGCGGGGCCTCGAGGGCGCCGAGCAGCTCGGTGCAGTTGCGCCCCGGCGGGCAGGTGATGCCCAGCAGCGCGAAGGTCTCGCCCGGGCGCCGGCCGGGGCCCCGCAACGGATACACGCCGTGGGCCACGCTCTCCGCGGACACGCCGAGCGGGGCGAGGGTCTGCAGCACGATGTCCCGGGCGGGGGCCGGATCGGCGACTTCCGGCGGGGCGGCGTCCGAGGCGGGGCCGGCGGCGGCGGCGCGGGGGGCCGAGCGGCCGGTCGTCGGCACGGGCTCCGAGCGGAACCAGGCGTCCAGCCCGAGCGTGAGCAGGGCCCCCACGGCGCCGGCGAGCAGCACCATCCACAGGCGCGGGCCGCGGTTGGGCGCGGGCACGGGCGCGGGCATGGCAGGGGGCGCGGGCGTCGGCGCGGGCGCCACGGGCGCGTGGATCTCGGTGTCCCGCTGGACGGGCGGCTCTTCTGGGGCGCTCACGGTCTCCCTCCGAAAACGGCGGCGATCTTGAGCACTTCCAGGGCCCGGCGCACAACGGGATCCTGCGCTTCCGGCGCGGGCGCGGGCGATTTGTCCGGTCCGTGCGCCGCGGACGCGGGCGCGGGTGGCGGCGCCGCGGGGCGATCCAGCGCGCCCGGCAGGTCGGCCTCGCGCTCCGGCGGCGGCTCCGGGGCCTCGGTCGCGCCGGGGGTCTTCGCCGGCTCGCCTTCGATCGCGGGCAGGTCGTCGGCCTCGGGCACGAGCACGTCCGGGTCGATGCCGCGGGCCTGGATCGAGCGGCCCGAGGGGGTGAAATACCGCGCCACGGTGAGCTTCAGGGCCGAGCCGTCGGCCAGCTCGAAGATGTCCTGCACGCTGCCCTTGCCGTAGGTCCGCGTGCCCACGAGCACCGCGCGGTGGTGGTCCTGCAGGGCCCCGGCGACGATCTCGGCCGCGCTGGCCGTGCCCGCGTTCACGAGCACCACCATCGGCAGCATCGGGCGCGTGCCCTGGGCCTGTGCGGTGAAGGTGCGCTGCTCGCGCACGTCGCGGGCGGCGGTGCGCACGATCTCGCCCTCGTCCAGGAAGAGGTCGGACACCGCCGCCGCCTGGGAGAGCAAGCCGCCGGGGTTGTCGCGCAGGTCGAGGATCAGGCCCGTCAGCCCGCCCGGCGACTGCCGCGTCAGGTCGTCGAGCACCGCGTTCAGCCGCTCCGAGACGTCCTCCTGGAACGAGGTCAGCTCGACGACGGCGTAGCCCGGGGCGATCAGCCGCCCCCGCGCGCTCTCCACGTGGATGACGGCGCGGGTCAGCGTGAAGGCGCGCGCGGCCTCGCCCTCGCGGTCCACGGTCAGGCGGACCACCTTGCCGGCGGGGCCGCGCAGGCGGCGGGTCACCGCGTCCAGCGTCTCGTGGGCGCAGGGGGCGTCGTCCACGGCCACGATGCGGTCGCCGGCGCGGAGACCGGCGCGGGCGGCGGGAGAGTCGGGCAGCGTGCCCAGGATCGTCACGCGCTCCTTGCGCAGGGCCACCTCGAGGCCCACCCCGGCGTACTCGCCCTCGGTGTCCTCCAGGAACTGCGCGTAGGCCGTGGGGTCCATGAGCTGCGAGTGGGGGTCCAGGCGGGCGACCATGCCCTCGGCGGCGCTGCGCACCAGCTCGTCCTGCGACTTGGGCTCCACGTACGAGCGGCGGACCTGCTCCAGGACCTCGGCGAAGAGGTCGAGCGCCCGGTACACCCGCGCCGGCGCCCGCGCCTCGACGACGTGGTCGATGCTCAGCCCGGCCAGGAACGCCAGGGCGAGGCCGGCGGCGAATCGCGCGCGGGTCATGGTCTGGTGGCCTTCACTTCAGCGTCTCCTCACCAGCCACTCCGCCGGGTCCAGGGACTTCTTCTTCTCGCGGATCTCGAAGTAGAGCACGGGGCCGCGCAGGGAGCCCGTGTCGCCCACCGCGCCGAGCGCCTCGCCGGCGGGCACCGTATCGCCGACCGCGTGGGAAATCGACGCCAGGTGCGCGTAGAGGGTGTGGAAGTCCTCGCCGTGCGACACGATCACCAGGTTGCCGAACCCCTTGTACCAGCCGGCGTACGCCACCTGCCCGGCGTAGACGGCGCGCACGGGCGTGCCCAGCAGCGCATCGATCTCCACGCCCTTGCGGAAGATGGCCGTGCCCAGCTCGGGGTCCTCGGCGCGCCCGAAGCCGCGGACGATGGTGCCCGGGGCGGGCAGGGGCAGGCGCCCGCGCTCCGCCGCGAAGCCGCGTGCGCCGGGGGCGGCGGCGCCCTCGAAGACCAGGTGGTCGCGGGCCGCGCCCTGCTCCACGGCCAGGCGTCGCAGCGCGTCCCGGGACTGCCGCAGCGACTCCAGCATGGCCGTGCGCGTGCGCCGCTCCGTCTCGAGCTGCGTGCGCTGGCGCGTCAGGGCGCCGCGATTCTGCTCGATGGCGGCGATCACCTGCGCCTGCTCGGCGCCGAGGCGCTTCAGCGTCTCCTCGGCCTGCCGCAGGTCGCGCAGCAGTCGCGCATCGTTCTCCAGCACGCGCCGCAGGTACACGCGCCGGTGCACCACCTCGGTCGGGTCGTGGGCGCCGAGCAGGATGCGAACGTAGGCGGCCTCGTCCAGCCGGCCACGGGCGCGCAGGCGCATCTGCACCAGCGTCCGCCGGCGGGTGATCTGCTCGGCCACGACCCCGTGGTTCTCGGCCAGGGCCTTCAGGCGGGCCGCCTGGCCGGCGAGCTTCTCGCCGAGCTCGAACTGCTGCAGCGCGAGCTGCGAGATCAGGCGGTCCAGGGCGTCGATGCGGTCGAGCGTGCCCGTCTCCTTGGAGAGCATCTCCCGGGCGCGGGCCACGGGGTCGGTCGCCTGCGCGGCTTCGGGCGCGGGCCCGGCCAGCAGCGCCAGCACCCAGAGCCCGGCCCCCGGGAGCGTCATGCCGCGCCGCTCCGGTTCCGGAGGAACGCGCTCACCGAGAAGTGGCTGGCCAGCACGCCCACCAGCCCGGCGCCGCCGGCGATGGCCGCCGCGACCGTGAAGGACAGGAACTCGAAGGGCAGGCGGCCGAAGTCCAGGCGCAGCGCGGCGTCGCCGTCGGGCACCAGGAACCGCCACACCGCGTAGAGCAGGGCGGTCGCCACGCCGGCGCCGAGCACCCCCTGTGCTGCGCCCTCGATGTAGAACGGCGCGCGGATGAAGCCCTCCGTGGCGCCGACCAGGTGCATGATCTCGATCTCCTCGCGCCGGGCGAACATGGCCAGCCGCACGGTGTTCGAGACGATGAAGATCACCGCCAGCGCGACCAGCCCCGTGACCACCAGCCCGGCGAGCCTCAGGATGTCGCGGAAGCCCCGCAGGCGCTCCAGGATGTCCTGTCCGTAAGCGATGTCGTCGATGCTGTCCATGGCCGGCAAGGCGCGCAGGCGCTCGGCGAGCGCGGCGAGCGTGGCCTCGCTGCGGTGCTCCGGCCACAGGCCGATCTCCAGGGACGCGGGCATGAGCTCCGGGCCGATCCCCTCGATCAGCGCGGCGTCGCCCCCGAGCTCGGCCTTGAACTCGGCCAGGGCCTCCTCGGGGGAGCGCACGGTGACCACGGCGACCTCGGGCCAGCCGGCGACGAGCCTCTCCAGGGCGGCGCGCTCCGGCGCGGGCACGTCTTCTTTCAAGAAGGCCACCAGTCTTACCGATTGCCCCCACGCGCGGGAGAGCGCGTCCACGTTGTCCAGGACCATCAGGAACGCGCCGAGGACCATCAGCGAGATGCCGATGGTGCTCACCGCCACGAGCTGGATCCACGGCGACTGGCGCATCGAGCCGACGGCCTGTCGCACGAAGTAGCGCAGACGGATCAGCATCAGCGTTCGTCTTCCACGACGCGGCCCCGCGTCAGCATCACGCGCCGTTTGGGGAACGCCTGCAGGATCAGCGGGTCGTGCGTGGCGACCATCACGGTGGTACCGCGGGCATTGACCTCGTTGAGCAGGTTCATGATGTCGAAGGTCAGCTCGGGGTCCAGGTTGCCCGTCGGCTCGTCCGCCAGCAGGAGCAGGGGCTCGTTCACCAGGGCGCGGGCGATGGCCACGCGTTGCTGCTCGCCGCCGGACAGCCGCGAGGGCAGGCTGGAGAGCTTGTCGCCGAGCCCCACCTGCCGCAGCACCACGGTCACGCGGCGTTTGATCTCGCGCGGCGGGCGGCCCAGCACCTCCATCGCGAAGGCCACGTTGTCGAACACCGACCGGTTCTGCAGCAGCTTGAAGTCCTGGAAGATCACCCCGATGTTGCGACGCAACAAGGGCACGCCGCTGCTGCGCATGCGGTGGATGTTGCGGCCGGCCAGGATGACCTGACCGCGCGTGGGCGCCTCGGCGCAGAACAGCAGCTTGAGCAGCGTCGTCTTGCCCGCGCCGGACGGACCCGTCAGGAAGACGAAGTCGCCCTTGTCGATGCGCAGCGTGACGTCGTCGAGGGCCTTCTGGTCGCGGCCGTAGGTCTTCGTCACGTGGAAGAGCTGGATCAGCGCGGTGGCGGTCCCGTCGCCGTTCGACGCGTCCTCCGCGTTCACGGCTCGTCCACGTCTTCCAGCAGCCAGGCCAGGATCACGTCGTCGAAGCGGGTATCGGCCACCAGGTCCGTGGGGAACTCCACGCCGGCCCGGGGCGCGCGCACGGGCGTGGCGGCCCGGGGCAGCATGTTGGGGAACGTGGTGCGGTCGATGGGCGAGGTCTGCGGTCGCCCGGCGGGCTCCTCGATCACGCTGACCAGGTCGTCGCCGGTGAGTTCGGCCTCGGCCTCGGGTTCGTTCACGCTCTCGACCAGGTCCGACTCGTCGATCAGCTCGTCGGCGTCCATCGTCGCCAAGGGCTCGACCACGCGGAGGCCCAGGTCGCCGGACGGGCGCGGGACCAGGGCGGTCGTCTCGTCGTCGAAGGCCACGGGCACCGCGGGGGGCGGCGCCGTCGAGGCGGGCGCGGGCGCCTGCGCCGGCGGGATCGTCGGGCCCTGATTGCCCGTCTTGCGGGCCAGGGGGATGTCGCCGCCCAGCTTCTTCTGCGGCCGCCGAGCCAGCTCGTCGAAGTCCCCGGCGAGCAGGCTCTTGTGCATCTCTTTGAGCTCTTGCCGCATGAGATCGCGCACGTGGTCGGACAGGTCCGTGCGGGTCACGGCGTCGGCGTACTCCAGACGGCGGGTGCCCAGGATCGTCCCGAACAGGAACAGGTGGGTCATGATGACCGGGATGGCCGGGCCCGAGTCCTCCGTCTGGATGTGGAAGGTCTTGCCCTTGTGTTTGATGTCGAGGTTGAAGCCCGGGATCACGGGGTCTTCTCCGGTGCGTTCATCACGTCCACGTGCTCCATGCGCGGCACCGCGTCCCCCCAGAAGCGCGACGCCACGTCGCCGACCCGGTCCGGCGCGTCCGTGACGCAGAAACGCCGATCGCCGGCGCTCTCTTCCCGTCGGGCGAGGTTCATGCGCGCCAGCAGGGCGGCGACGTCCCGCGCGACGGCGTGCGCCGAGTCCACGAGTGTGACCGGGTGCCCCAGCACCTCCGTCGCCACGGCGGCGATGGTCTTCTCCAGCAGGGGATAGTGGGTGCAGCCCAGGATGATCGTGTCCACGCCCGTGCCCCGCAGCGGCGCCAGGTACTCGCGGGCGACGAGGGTGGTCACCACGTGGTCCACCCAGCCTTCTTCGACGAGCGGCACGAAGAGCGGACAGGCGATGGGCACGACCACCCGGTCCGGGTCGAGCTCGTGGATGGCCTGCACGTAGGCGCCCGAGCGGATGGTGCCCGGTGTGCCGAGCACCGCGATGGGGCCGCCGGCCGAGGCCTCGATGGCCGCCCGCGCGCCGGGCCGGATCACGCCGATCACCGGCAGGTCGCCGCCGTCCGTCAGGCCGTCGATGCCCTGCGCGGAGACCGTGTTGCAGGCCACCACGACCATCTTCACCCCCTGCTTGCGCAGGAACGCGACGTTGTTGCGCGCGTAGCGGACGATGGTCGCCGGCGAGCGCGTGCCGTACGGCACCCGGGCCGTGTCCCCCAGGTAGATCAGGTGTTCGCGGGGCAGCGCTTCACGCAGCGCCGCCGCGACGGTCAGGCCGCCGAGTCCGGAGTCGAAGATGCCGAGGGGAGCGTTCATGGGCCCGGAAGCTAACGGCCGGGCGAGTGGGCGTCAACGCGCGCGAAGGGGGGAGGCTCAGAGGGGGCGGCTGAGGTCGACGCAGTAGGTCTTGAAGAAGGTGTCCGTCACGAGCATGCCCAGGCCGTTCTGGTAGCTCACGTCGAACTTCAGCAGGCCGCCGACGGCGCGCGGCGCGTCCATGTCGTCCGGATCCGGCAACGCGAAGCGGACCGTCGCGTTCAACGGCGTCGCCATCGGGCGCTCGGGGACGGGGAAGCTGGGGTCGAGGCAGTGACGGTCCTCCATCGGGATCGTCGCCGCGTTGGCCTGGGACTCGGCCCAGACCGGTGTGCCGTAGGCCGGGATATCCGACGTCGCGGTCACCGTGATCGATCCCGTCTCCCGCGAGGCGAGGCAGTTCGAGTTGTCGTCGCGCGCGAGCAGGTTGAACGGTATCGGCTGGCCGCCGACGAAGGCGAAGTCGGTGGTCTCCGGCGGGCACTCGGAGTCGGGGCCGGCGATCCCGCAGCGGGGGTCGCGGAGAGGGTCACACCCTCGCGGGCCGAAGCTGGAGAGGTCGGCGTTGAGGCCACCGTTCCAGAGCACCAGCGTGGAGCGCCAGATGACGGTGTTCGCGTCCCAGACGCCGTTGGCCTGGGTGTACTGACCGTCGCCGTCGACGTCGTCGAACTCCTCGCCCTCGTCCCAGGAGTTGTTGTCGTCGGTGTCGACGAAGGGCTCGCCGAGGTCGTCCCCAGGCCCGAAGACGTCGACGGCCTCCGTGTACTGGTGGTCGCCGTCGACGTCCCGGAAGCCCTCTTCGCCACGGGTGGAGGCGACGACACGCACCAGGCCGTCGCGCGGGTTGTAGCTCAGGGGCCCCGAGGGGGTGACCACGTTGGCGGCGGTCTCCCAATCAAAGGGAGCGACGTCCGTCGGGTGGGGCTCGGCCACCAGCATGCTCGTGGTCCCGCGGCCCTCCATGTCCGCCCGGACGACGTCGTTCACCGACCCGGCCTCGGTCATGAACCGCACGGGCGTGCCCGCCGGGATGCGGTTGCCCAGTCGGTCGGCCAGGGCAAACGGGCAATCCGTGCCGTCGTGGATGCCGACGAACCAGCGGTCGCCGTCCGGCGGCGTGGTGTCCGGATCATAGACGCGGTAGCCGAAGCCGGTCAGGACGTCCCAGACGCACCCGAACGAGAAGTTCGTCAGGCTCGGGAGGCCGCTGCTGATGGAGATCGACGGGCTCAACTCCTCGATCGTCTCGGGGCGCTGGCCCTCGGCCGCAGGCAAGGTCGCCTTGGCGGACACGCGGACCTGTCCCGGGGTGTCGCCCGCCTGAACGAGCGTGGAGACGACGCCTTCCTCGTTGGTGATGCCGAACGCCGGGTCGACGGCGACGTCCGGGATGGCCGGCATGACCTTGATGAAGTCGACGCGGATCCCCGCGCGGGGCTCACCGTTCTGGGTGATCTTGTACTGGAGCAGCACGTCCGTCTTGGCGCCGGCCATGGCCGCGCCGCGGACCTGGAGCTGGAACTCGGCGGCGTCCAGCGGCGCGAAGAAGTCCATGCGCCACACGCTCGGCGGGGGCTCCATGTCCACGACGGCGTCGATGATGGCGTCCGTGAGGTTCGCGTCGACGACGGCCATGTCCGGCAGCATCGCGTCGACGACCATCGCGTCCGGCACGGCGGCGTCCTGCGGGCCGCAGATCTGGCGGCAGTCGCACTGCCACTTGGCGTGGTCGATGCAGCGCACCGGGAAGCCCTGCGTGGCCGGCATGATGATGGCCTTGCCGGTGGGCTCGTACTTCTTCACGCCGGCGAACAGGTAGAACGTGCCCGCCTTGGTGCAGAAGAACTCGTCGTTCAGCGCGGGCGTCGCGTAGATCTGGTCGGCCGTCATCGGCTCGCCGGCGAGGCTGTCGCCGCCGAGGGTCGAGACGAAGCTGCCGCCGTCCCCGCCGGGTTTGCCGGCGCCGCTGCCCTCGCCGCCGACGTACAGGAACACCTGCGTGCCCGAGGCGAGCTCGCCCGAGGGGCGGGTGGGGTCGCCGCCGGTCACGACGACCTGCGCGCGCTCCATCGACTGCGTCTGCAGCTCGTCCGCCGTGGTCACCGGCAGCAGATTCTGGTCACACGAGCTGTTCACCCGCACCTGAAGGTACGGGTCCTCATTCGAGGTCGACGTGGATTCGTCGTCGGCGCAGCCGGTCGCGAACAAGCCCGCCAACATCATCCAGGCGGCAATCCAGGGCGTGGCACCGTTGCGGCGCATTGAGTCCTCCCGACGAACGGACATAACGATCAGACAGATCCTCTCGCAAACCTAACGAGGGGTCGGAGAGAGTGTCAACCTTTGAGCGGCGCCGCAACGGCCCGTCGATTGACGTGCGGGCGCCGAATGGTATCTTGCGCCGCGCCGCGGGCCGGAGTGGCCCGCCAAAGCCCGCTCCGGAGGTCCGCCGATGTCCCACGTGCGCCCGACGCTCATCTCCGCCCGCGGGGGCTGTGCCCTCGTCCTGCTGTGCGCGAGCGGCGGGGTCGCGCACGCGGCGGGCTTCGAGACCGAGTATCCGGACAACGGCGCCCGCGCCCTCGGACGGGCCGGCGCGTTCACGGCCCGGGCGGACGATCCGACGGCCATCTACTACAATCCGGCGGGCCTCACGGCCCTGCGCGGCGGCGACATCTACGTCGGCGCCAACGGCCTGCTGCTCGACCAGGGCTTCCAGCCCGCGGATCGGACCGTCGACATCGCCTCGCGCCGCGTGACCCTCGAGTACGGTCGGGTCGAGCAGTCCGTGGCGTTCTTCCCCGCGCCGTTCCTGGCGGGGCACTTCGACTTCGAGGGCCTGCCCGGCTTCGACTTCGCCGCCGGCGTCTACGGCCCGGCCTCCAACGGCCACCGCAAGTTCGACGACCAGTACCCGGTCGTGCGCGCGACGGACAACCGCGGCAAGGACGCCGCCGGCCGCGTCGCCGGCAACCGCGCGCTCCATCTGGTGCCCAACGGCATGCTCATCGAGAGCGAGCTGGTGCAGATCTTCCCCACGCTCTCGGCGGCCTGGCAGGTCTCCGGCGTGCCGCTGCGCGTCGGCGTCTCGCTGCAGGACTCCATCGTGCTCGCCAAGCTGCGGCAGGGCTCCGGCGGCGAGTACCCCGGCCAGGCCGAGCTGGACGTGAAGGACCTCTTCGCGCCCACGGGCATCCTGGGCCTGCACTACGCGCCCCACCCGCGCTGGGAGATCGGCCTTTCGTTCCGCCCGCCCATCGCGATCGAGGCCACGGGCAAGGCGAAGCTGAAGCAGTACGACCAGTGCATCCGGGGGGCGAACGGCGACTGCGCCGAGGACCCGCAGCTCGCCGATCAGTGGGGCGTCGAGGGCGCGCTCGAGCTCTACGAGGCCGACCGCAAGACGAAGAACGACGCCGTCACCATGTCGTTCACCAACCCGCTCTGGACGCGGCTCGGCGTGCGCTACGTGCACCGGGACGCCACCGAGGTCGCCGCCGACCACGCGGACGACGGCCCCGGGCTGTTCGACGTCGAGCTCGACTACATCTTCGAGGGGGACGGCGCGCACCAGTACTACGACCTGAACTTCGGCGCCGAGCAGGTGAACCTGCCCGCGGACAACGGGGAGGGGACCTTCATTGCAATGCCCCACCTGAAGGACCGCCGGAACTACCAGCACACGCACGCCGTGCGCCTCGGCGGCGACTACAACGTGCTGCCCGGGCTGCTCGCCGTGCGGGCCGGCGGCGCCTACGAGACGGCCGTCTCGCCGGACGACTACACACACCTGGACTTCCCGAGCACGGCCAAGGTCACGGGCGCGGTCGGCGCGGGCCTGACCTTCGACCTGGTGGACGTCGATCTGGGCGTCTCCTACACGCACTTCGTCGAGCAGACGGTGGAGAATTCGTCGGTCCGGCTGACGGACATCCAGAAGCCCCGGAGCGAGTGGGCCGTCATCGGCGACGGCACCTTCGACGGCCACTACCTGGTCGTCGGCCTGAGCACGAGCTGGCATCTGTGAGCGAGGTCTTCCCGCTCGAGCGTGTGCTCGCCGGCCTGCGGGCCGCCCCGAACGCCGCCGTGGACGTCTCCGGCGTGGACGCCGAGCTCTCGGCCTATCTCACCGTGGCCCTGCAGGCCGAGCTGAAGCGGCCCTTCGTGGTGGTCGCGCCGGACGCCGCGGACGCCCGCCGCATCGCCGCCGACCTGGAGTTCTTTGCCGGCGCGGCCACGCGCGTGGTCCTGCTCCCCACCGTCGAGGCCAGCCCCTACGGCGACCTGAGCCCGGACCGCGGCGCGGTGATGGAGCTCTTGGCCCAGCTCGCGCTTCTGGCCTGGGACCAGGCCGGCACCTTCACGGTCGTCTCCGCCGAGGGCCTTTGCCGCCGCCCCATCCCGCGGGACGTCCTGCTGGACAAGAGCTACCTGGTGGTCACGGGCGCGCGCCTCGACCGCGACGCCTGCCTGCGCGCCCTGGCGGACGGCGGCTACCACGCGGTCAGCACCGTGGAGGACCCGGGCACGTTCGCCGTCCGCGGCGGCATCATCGACGTCTTCCCGCCGCACCTGGACGACCCCGTTCGCATCGAATTGTGGGGGGACGACGTCGACTCGGTGAAACACTTCCGGGTCGACTCCCAGCGCACCTACGGGGGCAGCCTCGAGTCGCTGATGCTCCCGCCCGTGCGCGAGGAGCTGCTCGTCCCGCCCTACCGGGACAACGCCCGCATCGGCATCCTGGACGCCGGCGCGGCGGCGGGCGTGCCGAGCCGCAAGCTCCAGCCGCTGCTCGCCGACCTGAGCAACGGCATGCCCTTCATGGGCATCGAGGGCTTCCGCCCGGCGTTCTACGAGCAGCTCGGCGTGCTCACGGACTACCTGCCCGCGGAGGCCGTGCTCCTGCTCCTCGATCCCCTGGGCGTGGCGGACAAGATCCGCGGCGTCAACGAGCTGCGCGAGCGCGAGTACGCGGACAGCCTGCGCGACCAGATGCCGGCGCTGCCCGCAGAGCGCCACGTGCAGCACCTGGGTGAGCTGCAGCGGTTCTTCTCGGCGCGGCCCTGCGTGCGGGCGCACGTGCTGCACATCGGCGTTCCGGGTGGTGGCGGCGGCCCGGATCTCGGCGACGACCTGCTCGACCTCTCGGACGAGCCCCTGAAATACGAGGGCCCCGAGGGCGCCATTCGTTTCCAGGTGCCCAACAACCGCGACCTGACCCATGCGCTGGGGCAGGCCCGGTCGGACAAGGAGCCCCTGCGCCCCCTGGCCGTGGCCGCCCGCGACTGGTCGGACCTGGGCGCCTGCGTGCTCATTGCCTGCCGCCAGGAGACGCAGCTCGACCGCCTGGAGCGTGTGCTCAAGGGCTACGGCGTCCGCGTGCGCCGGGCGACGGGCGCGCCGCGCGAGTACCTGCACCCCCCCGGCTCCGAGGCCGAGCTCGGCGCGGTGCTGGTGCAGGGCGAGGTCGGCGGCGGCTTCCGCCTGCTGGAGCACGGCTTCGCGCTGCTCACCGAGGACGAGATCTTCGGCAAGAAGTCCCACAAGCGCCGCAAGGCCGCGCGGTCGGACGACCCGACGAGCCCCTTCGTCCAGAGCTTCCGCGAGCTGGAGCCCGGCGACTTCGTGGTGCACTCCGACCACGGCGTCGGCAAGTACCTGGGCCTGAAGAAGCTCGTCGTCGGCACCAACGAGACCGACTTCCTCGTCGTCGAGTTCGCCGGCGCGGACAAGCTGTACCTGCCCGTCTACAAACTCGGGCGGCTGCAGAAGTACGTCGGCCCCAGCGAGAACGCGCCCAAGATCGACAAGTTGGGCGGCACGGGCTGGGAGAAGGTCCGCGCCAAGGCCGAGAAAACCGCCGAAGAGGACGCCTTCGCCCTGCTCGAGCTCTACGCCCGCCGCGAGCTGGCCGAGGGCACGGCGTTCACCGCGCCCGACGACTACTTCCGCAGCTTCGAGGCCACGTTCCCCTTCGACGAGACGCCCGATCAGGCCCGCGCCATCGAGGAGGTCCTCGAGGACATGCAGCGCGCCCGGCCCATGGACCGCCTGCTCTGCGGCGACGTCGGCTTCGGCAAGACGGAGGTCGCCCTGCGCGCGGCCATGAAGGCCGTGGTGGACGCCAAGCAGGTGGCCATGCTCGTGCCCACCACCGTGCTCGCGCTCCAGCACTACAAGACCTTCAAGGAGCGCTTCTCGCAGTATCCGGTGCGCGTCGAGCTGCTCAGCCGCGGCGTCCACGCCGACCAGCAGAAAGAAATCATCAAAGAGATCAAGCTCGGCCGCGTGGACATCGTCGTGGGCACGCACCGCGTGCTCAGCAAGGACATCGTCTTCCGCGACCTGGGCCTGCTCGTGCTGGACGAGGAGCACCGCTTCGGCGTGAAGGACAAGGAGCGCCTCAAGGAGATGCGCTCGAACGTGGACGTCCTGACGATGACCGCCACGCCGATCCCCCGTACGCTGCAGCTCAGCCTGGGCGGCGTGCGCGACCTCTCGGTCATCACCACGCCCCCGGCGGACCGCCTGAGCGTGCGCACCTACGTCTGCCGGCAGACCGACCAGGTCGTCCGCGAGGCCATCATCCGCGAGCTCGCCCGCGGCGGGCAGGTCTTCTTCGTGCACAACCGGGTGCAGACCATCGAGTCGCGCAAGGCCTGGCTGCAGGCCCTGGTGCCCGAGTGCCGCATCGTGGTCGGTCACGGCCAGATGGACCCGGACAAACTCGAAGAGGTCATGCTCGACTTCACCGAGGGCAAGTTCAACGTGCTGCTCTCGACGACGATCATCGAGAGCGGCATCGACATCCCCAACGCCAACACGATGCTGGTGGACCACGCGGACAACTTCGGCCTCGCGCAGCTCTACCAGCTCCGCGGGCGCGTGGGCCGCAGCAAGGCGCGCGGCTACTGCTACCTGCTCGTGGCCAGCGAGGGCGCGCTCACCGGCGATGCCCGCAAGCGCCTCGGCGTCATCCAGAAGTTCACGGAGCTCGGCAGCGGTTTCCAGGTGGCCAGCCACGACCTGGAGATCCGCGGCGCCGGCGAGCTGCTCGGCACGCGGCAGAAGGGCCAGATCGCCGCCGTGGGCCTGGACCTGTACGCTCAGCTCCTGCAGGACGCCGTGCAGCGCCTGCGCGGCGAGCCGCCCAAGGTCAACTTCGACCCCGAGATCAGCCTGAAGGTCACGGCGCTGCTGCCCGAGGACTACGTGCCGGACACGCACCTGCGCCTGGTCATGTACAAGCGCCTGGCCAACGCCAACGACGAAGAAGACGTCCTCTCCGTGGCCGAGGAGATGGTCGATCGCTTCGGGCCGCTGCCCGGGCAGGTCGAGAACCTCGTCGAGGTCATGCGCATCCGGACCCTCGCGCGCTACGTCGGTTTGAACGCCGTGGATGATGGCGGGGACAAGGTGCTGTTCACCTTCCATCCGCAGAGCCCGTTCCCGGTCTCGGCGGTCGTGCGGCTGGTCTCGGCGGCGTTCTCGCGTTTCCGGGCCCCGGCCGACTTCAAGCTGACCTACACTTTCGACGCCGCGGAGAAGCGGGAGATGCTCGCCTCGGTCCGGATGTGCCTGCAGCGGCTCGCCGAGATGCAGACGGACGCCCTCGCCCCGCTCGTGGAGACCTCGAACGCATGAAACGACCCTCGCAACTCGGTTCCGCCCTCGCCTGCGCCCTGAACCTCTTCGCCTGCGGCGGTCAGGGCTCGACCGGCGCCGACGCCCCCAAGGTGGCCATCTCCGAGGCCGAGCGCGGCACGGTCCTGGCCAAGGTCGGGGACGTCGTCATCACGCAGAAGGACTTCGAGAACCGCCTCGCCGAGCAGGCGCCCTTCGCCCGCGCGCGCTTCACCAGCGCCCAGCGCAAGCAGGAGTTCCTCGACAGCCTGCTGCGCTTCGAGGTCCTGGCCAAAGAGGCCGAGGCCAAGGGCTACGACCAGGACCCCGAGGTCCAGCTCGCCCGCAAGCAGGCCATGGTGCGCAAGCTGATGGCCGAAGAGGTCCCCAAGCTGGTCAAGCTCTCGGACATCACGGACGCCGAGATCGCCGCCTACTACCAGGAGCACCTCTCCGAGTTCGACAAACCCGCCGAGGTGCGCGCCGCCCACCTGCTCGTCAAGGACGAGGCCACGGCCAAGAAGCTCCTCGCCGAGCTGCTCGCCAAGATCGGCGACAAGAAGCAGGAGGCGCGGGACATCTTCGCCGAGTTCGTGCGCCACCACAGCGAGGACACCGGCACCCGCGAGGCCGGCGGCGATCTGCAGTTCTTCGGCAAACCCGGCGAGAGCCGCGTCGAGCGCGCGCCCATGCTGCCCGAGGTGGCGCCCCCCGTGGCCCTGGCCGCCTGGGGCCTCGAAGGGGTGGGGGACATCGCGGCCGAGCCCGTGCGCAGCAGCGCCGGCTTCCACCTGGTGCAGAAGACCGGCTTCAAGCGGGCCTACAAGCGCGAGCTGACGGACGTCCAGCAGACGATCCGCAACAAGCTCTTCCGCGTGAAGAAGACGACCGCGCTCGAGAAGTACGTCGCGGACATCAAGGCCAAGGTGAAGATCGACATCGACGAGCGCGTGCTGGCCGAGGCCAAGGCGCCCGCGGGCGGCGGCGGTCCCGGCCTGGCGCCCCCCACGGCCCTGCCCGGCATGGGCATGCCCGGCCTGCCCGGCGTGCCCGGTGCGATCGACACCGAGGTCGACGCGCCCGAAGCGAACCCCGAGTCTCCGGAGTCCAAGCCTTGAAGCGCCTGCTGCTCTGCACCCTGCTGATCATGCCCACGGCCGCGCCCGCGCGCATCCTCGACCGCGTGGTCGCCGTGGTGAACGACGAGATCATCACCTCCACCGAGCTCGAGGACATCTCCACGCCCGTGCTGCGGCAGGTGGACTCCATCCCCGATCCCGTGGTGCGCGAGCAGCAGCGCAGCAAACAACTGCGGTTCGCGCTCGAGGACCTCGTCGGCCAGCGCCTCATCACGCAGGAGGCGCAGAAGCACAAGCTGCACGTCACGGTGGACGAGGTCGACAACTACCTCGCCCGCATCAAGAAGCAGCAGGGCTGGGACGACAAGCAGCTCGAGACCTACCTGATGGTCCAGGGGACCACGCTGGTCTCGTTCCGCCAGCAGACGCGCGACCAGCTCCTGCGCAACAAGGTCGTGATGAGCCTCATCGGCGACCGAATCCGCGTGAGCGATGGCGACGTGGCCGAGTACTACAAGAGCAAGCTCACCGAGCTGCACAACCAGTTCGAGCTGGACGCCGCCCACATCGCGCTCAAGGTCGCCGACGACGCCAGCCCCGCCGAGGAGGCCGCCGTCAAACAGCAGGCCACCGAGATCCTCAAGCGGGCGCAGGCCGGCGAGGACTTCGAGGCGCTGGCCAAGCAGTACAGCCAGGCGCCGGGCGCGGACACCGGCGGCCACCTGGGCGCGCTGCGCAAGGGCAGCCTGGATCCCGGCTTCGAGGAGGTCGCCTTCGGCCTGCCCGATGGCGGCATCGGCGGCCCGGTCCGCAGCGCCTTCGGCTTCCATGTGATCAAGGCGTTCGCTCGCAAGCAGCTCCCCACGCCCCCCCTGGACGAGGTCAAGTCCGAACTCCAGCGCGAGCTGATGGAGAAGCGTCAGCGCGAGGAGGTCGCCAAGTGGGTCCAGGAGCTCAAGAAGAAGGCCTTCATCGACGTCCGTCTTTGACCGGCGGTCAGGCGAAGACGCTCGTCGGGCCGGCGAAGGGCCGCGTGGCCTGAACGACCACCGCCGTCGCCTCCAGCGCCTCGCGGATCACGGGCGCCCAGGGGTCCTCCGTGCCGCGTACCCAGCCCGCGCGGGCGATCGATATGGCGGCGTCGTCCCCGGGCGCCAGGGGGTCGGCGGGCAGCACGTCCCAGTAGGCGCGATAGTCGGTCGTCGTGCCGAAGAAGCCGCGCAGCCCGACCGTGTCCGCGAAGGCGGCCTGCAGGCGCTGGCAGGCGTGCTCGCGCTGCCAGTCCGCGTCCGTCAGGTTGTCCAGGCCCCAGTCCGAGACGCTCCAGTTCTCCGGCCCCTGGCACAGGGCGTGGCAGATCTCGTGGAGGATGAGCTGCGCCAGGCTGTCGTCCGGGTCGAAGTGCGCAGCAGACGACAGCGTCAGCGTCCCGCGGCCGTCCCACGAGGCGTAGACCTCGTCGGAGCGCTCCACGTGCATCCCCAGGCGCTCGGCCGTGCGCAGCCAGATCTGGTCCAGCGGATCGCGATAGTCGTGGCGGATTTCTCGAGGCATCGGTGGGCTCACGGGCCGGTCGCTCCCCCGGCGGCGGCCGGCAGCGTATCACGGCGGGCGGTCGCGCGGGCCTTGTCTGCATCGCCCGGAAAGTCGGAGAGTCTCCCGCATGATGTACGGGCGGCGACGAAGAACCCTCGGTGCGCTGGGCGCAGCGGCGATGATCCCGGCGTGTGTGGCCTCACCCTCGGCCGAGCGGGAGGCCGACGCCGCGCCCTCGGGTGGGCAGGGCGGCGCGGGTGGCCGCGGGGGGCACGGCGGCGCGCCGGTGCTGGACACCGGGCTCACCGGCGGCACGCAGCGGATGCCCGACGCCGGCCCGATCGGCGGCACGCAGCCGGTGCCCGACGCCGGGCCATCTGGCGGCACGCAGCCGGTGCCCGACGCCGGGCCATCCTGCGCGCCGGCGGTCCAGGTCGGGGCCTGCATCGGGGCCGAGGGCGAGCCGCTCCCCTATGAGGCCGAGGCGTCGCTCCAGGGCGAGGTCACTGCGATTGGAGGCGGTCCGCCGGAAAACTGTGACTTCCAGGTGTGGGGCGGCCCGAGCGGCGGCGAGTCGGTGACTTTTCAGGTGACCGAGGCCAGCGGGCGCATCCTCGACGTGCAGATCGAAGCCGGCGGGCTCGACGCCTATCTCGCCGCCCACCCCCTGGCTGTGGGCGAGCCCGTGCAGCTCGACGTCGCCCGCCGGTCCCACGAGGGGCAGGGCGAGACGTCGGCCCTCCGCTGGCTGCGAGGCGAGGCCCTGGCCGCCCTCGCGCTCGACCATGAGCCGCTGGACGGCGTGTCGATCACGCCCATCGCCGAGGTCGCCGTGAGCGAGGGCGATTGCTGTCGTTCCCATGACTTCAGCGCCCGCATCGCCGTCGGCGGGGCCGAGGTGGAGCTCGCTCCCGGCTGTTCCACAGTCGCGGCGGGCCTGACCATCTCCAACGTCTCGTACAGCGAGCTCGACGACCTCGGCTGCTGCAACGCCCTCGGGGGGCCCGTGGTCAGCGTGGTCGCGCGGCCGTGAGCGCCCCGGCCCGGTCGCTCGCGCTGCCGCCCATCGAGCCCGCCCGCTTCGACGCGACGCTCCTCGTCGAGGCCCGCCTGACCTGGGCCGATCGGGTGCGCACCGAGTGGCGCTCCGTCCAGGTCCTCACGCGGTGGCTCACGGAGCTGACGGCGACCGTCGAGCCGTTGCCGTTCCTGGCGGACGCCGTCCACGCCCTCGACGACGAGATCCACCACGTCGCGCTGTGCAGCGCGCTGTGCGAGGCCCTCGGCGGTCGGCCCGAGCGGCCGGCGCCCACGGCTGCCGACGACGCGACCTCGGCCCGGCTCGCCCCGTCGGAGCGGCCCCTGGCGACGGCCATCGTGATGCTCGTCGTCAACGAGACGCTCTCCGTGGCCTATCTGCAGGACCTGGCGGCGCGCTGCGAGGAGCCCGCCGTCCGCTTTGTGCTCGACGCTCTGCTCGCCGACGAGCTCGGCCACCGCGACCTGGGGGCCGACTTCGTGCGGCACGCCCTGCCGAGGCGGCCGGCGGCCGAGCGGGCGGAGTGGCGCACCTTCGCCCGGCGCGCGGTCGAGCACCATCGCCACAAGATCGACGCGCTGCTCGCGGGCGTGCCCCCCGAACGCCGCGCCCTCGAGCACTTTCCCGACCCCGCGCGCGCCGCGCTGGGCATGACCACGTGGGTCCGGCAGGCGCTGGTCTTCGAAGAGACCCTCGAGTTGACGCTGCGCCCGCGCCTCGAAGCGCTCGATCTCGCCTGAGCCGCACACAGGCCGGTTGCTCCCCCGACGCGGGCAGCGCAGAGTACGCGGCCATGGCCCGCAGAGTGCTCATCGCCGACGACGAAGAGAATGTCCGCTTCATGCTGGAGCTTCAGCTCCGGCGCGAAGGTTACGAGGTCACGGGCGTCGCCGACGGCGAGGCCGCGTTGAGCGCCATCTCGGGCGGCGACTTCGACGTCGTCCTCTCCGACCTCGTGATGCCGAAGATGACCGGCCTCGAGCTGCTCGACGCCATCCGCAGCCGCGGTCTGAGCGTGAACGTCATCCTCATGTCCGCTCACGCGGACGTGGAGACGGCCCTGCGCGCCGTGGCCCTCGGGGCCTTCGACTACCTGCCCAAGCCCGCCCGCGCGGACGAGGTCCTGTTCCGCATCCGCCGCGCCGAGGAGCAGGCGCAGCTCCGGGCCGAGGTCGGGCGCCTGAAGGCCGCGCTCGGCGCGCCGCAGAGCCTCGGCCGCATCGTCGCCCAGTCCAAGCCCATGCATCAGGTCTTCGGCATGGTGCGCAAGGTGGCGGACTTCAAGACCACGGTGCTCCTCGCGGGCGAGAGCGGCACGGGCAAGGAGCTCATCGCCCAGGCCATCCACGACAACGGCGTGCGGCGCAGCAAACCCTTCGTGGCGGTCAACTGCGGCGCCATCCCCGAGAACCTGCTGGAGAGCGAGCTGTTCGGCCACGTGCGCGGCGCCTTCACGGACGCCACGCGCACGCGGCGCGGCCTCTTCGAGGAGGCCGACGGCGGCACGCTCTTCCTCGACGAGATCGGCGAGCTGCCCCTCGGCCTGCAGGTCAAGCTGCTGCGGGTGCTCCAAGAAGAAGAGATCCGGAAAGTCGGCGACACGAAGAACCAGAAGGTGGACGTCCGCGTCGTGGCCGCCACCGTGCGCGATCTGGGCGAAGAAGTCCGCGCCGGGCGCTTCCGCGAGGACCTCTACTACCGCCTCAACGTGCTGAGCATCCGGCTGCCGCCCCTGCGCGAGCGCCACACGGACGTCCCGCTGCTCGTGGAGCACTTCGTCCGGCAGTTCAACACGCGGCTCGGCACGCAGGTGCGCGGCGCCACGCCCGCCGCCATGCGGCTGCTCATGCAGTACGCCTGGCCGGGCAACGTCCGCGAGCTCGAGAACACGATCGAGCGCGCCCTCGTGCTGGTGGACGGCGACGAGATCGGCGAAGAGGACCTGCCGCCGCGCGTCCGCGAAGGCCAGGACCGCATCCGGTCGACGCTGGCCTCCGCCGAGCTGTCGATCAAGAAGACGACGCGCATCATCGAAGAAGAGCTGATCCGGCGCGCCCTGGAGAAGACGGGCGGCAACCGGACACGGGCCGCGGAGCTCCTGGAGCTCTCGCACCGGGCCCTGCTCTACAAGATCAAGGAATACCGGATCGACCAATGAACCGACCCCATCCGGCCGCATAATCCTCAAACCCCTCACTTTTCTTGACGATTCTAGACCCCTGAATGATATTCCCGCGAGACGGGATGACCGTGATCTGAATGCTTGGGGGGGGTTCACGCCCGATGGCCCGTGGAAGAAATGCACTCGGTCTCGACATCGGATCGAGTTCCATCAAGCTCGTCCAGCTGAAGGAGTCCAAGAAGGGCATCTCGCTGGCCAGCTTCTCCATGGCCCCGCTCCCCTCCGAGGCCATCGTCGACGGCGCGTTGATGAACTCGACGGCCGTGGTCGACACGATTCAGGGGATGATCTCGAACCAGAAGCTGAAGAATCGCACCGTTGCGATCTCGATCAGCGGGCACTCGGTGATCATCAAGAAGATCAGCCTGCCGGCCATGACCCCCGAGGAGCTCGACGAGAGCATCAAGTGGGAAGCCGAGCAGTACATCCCCTTCGACGTCAACGACGTCTACCTCGACTACCAGATCCTCCAGACGCGCCCCGAGCAGGGCCAGATGGACGTCCTGCTGGTCGCGGCCAAGAAGGAGATCGTCGACGAGTACGCCGGCGTCGTGCGCGAGGCCGGGCTCGACCCGGTCTGCGTCGGCATCGACTGCCTCACGATCCAGCAGTGCTTCGAGCTCAACTACGGCTACCCGCCGGGTGAGACGATCGTCCTCATCGACGTGGGCGCCAGCACCATCAACATCAACGTCGTCGCGAACGGGATCACCACGTTCACGCGCGACATCGCGATGGGCGGCAACCAGTTCACCGAGGAGATCCAGAAGCAGCTCAACGTCTCGTACGACGAGGCCGAGGCCTACAAGCTCGGCGGCGAGCGCGGCGTGGACGCCGACAGCGTCGTGCCGCAAGAGGTCGAGCGGGTCATGGGCACGGTCAGCGAGTCCATGGCGAGCGAGATCCATCGCTCCCTGGACTTCTACATGGCCACGTCCTCCGAGGGGCGCATCTCGCGCATCTACCTCTCGGGCGGCACGGCCAAGGTGCCCGCCCTCGGCCGCACCCTGGAGAACCGCATCGGCGTGGCCTGCGAGCTCGTCGACCCCTTCCGCGGCATCCAGATCGACCCCAAGCTCTTCAACCTGGACTACATCAACGCCGTGCGCCCCCTGGCCGCGGTGGCGGTGGGTCTGGGGCTGCGCAAGCCCGGCGACTTCCGCATCAACCTGCTGCCCGTCCGCGAAGCCAAGAAACGCGAGAGCGGCAAGCAGTTCCTGCTGCTGGCGGCGGTGTTGCTCGTGGCCGAGGCCGGCGGCCTCTTCTACTGGCAGAGCCTCAAGGAAGACGAGCTCGCCGGCGTCCAGGGCACGAACTCGAAGATCCAGGCCCAGGTGGACGAGGCCAAGGCCAAGAGCGCCACGGTCGCCCGGATCGAGGCCGAGAAGGCCGAGCTCGAGAAGCAGAAGAACGTGCTCGACAGCCTCATCGAGGGCCAGGCCGGCCCGGTGAAGATGCTCGACGAGCTCTCCCTCATGCTCACGCCCGTCACCGATCCGATCCAGAAGCTCGCCGTCGAGAAGCGCGGCTGGAACCCCGACTGGGATCCCAAGCGCCTCTGGATCGAGAGCTTCCGCGAGGAGATGCGCCGCCTGAAGGTCAACGGTTTCGCCCGCACGAACGACGACCTCGCCGAGTTCCTGCATCGCCTGAACACGTCGAAGCACTTCGTGAACGTGCGTCTGAACGTGTCCGAGACCGTGGAGTCCGGCCAGGTCGAAGGCCTGAAGCTCGTCCGCTTCGACCTCGACGCCCTGTCCATCTACGGTCCCGCCGACGTCAAGCGCCTCGCCAATGGAGACATTGGCGACCCGAAGCGCAAGTAAGGGGCGGGGAAGCCACATGGGTGAAATCCTCGAAAAATTCTCGGCCATTCCCGCGGCGCAGAAGTTCCTGATCCTCCTCGTGGTCATGGGTCTGATGGGCGCCGGCTGGTACACCCTGTCCATTCAGGACATGGACGACGGCCTGGAGTCGGCGCGGCGCGACACGCAGCGGCTCAACAACGAGCTGACCGCGGAGAACGCCAAGGTCGCCAACCTGCGCAAGTTCGAAGAGGAGGTCGAGCTCCTCAAGAAGCAGCGCGAGGAGATGACCGACCGCCTGCCCGCGGACGAGGAGATCGCCTCGCTCCTGCAGAAGATCCACGGCCAGGGCAAGATCGTCGGCCTCGAGATCAACCGCTTCGAGCGCGAGGCGCCGCAGATCGCCGACCTCTTCGTGCGCATCCCGGTGAAGATGACCCTCAACGGCACGTTCCACCAGATCGCCACGTTCTTCTACTACGTGGGTAAGCTCACCCGGATCGTGAACGTCGAGAACATCAGCCTGGTGTCCTCGCAGAAGGAACTCGGGCCGGCCACCCTCATGGCCACCTGCACGGCGACCACGTTCATGTACCGACCGGGTGGCCTCGGCGCCCTCACCGCGGAGAAGAAGTGATGCGTCGCCGCCTCCGCTTCCTCACCGCCGGCCTCCTCTCGGCGGGGACCCTCGCCGCGTGCGGCGACGACACCCCGGTGACCACGATCCGTCGGGGCACCGCCTCGTCCGCGGCCCCCGCCGCCGCGTCCACCGCGCCCGTGGCCAAGAACGAGTTCGAGGGCCTCGACATCCCCGAGAAGCTCAAGCACGTCGACTGGAACTCGAAGGACGACCTCGATCGCGACCTCCGCGACACGCGCGACCCGTTCCAGATCCACCTCGACGACATCCGCCCGAAGACCGAGGGCCCGGCCGCCGGCGCCCAGGAGAACCCGTGCAACGGCGACCTCTGCGATGAAGAGGCCTCCGGCCTGCAGCTCATCGGGATCATCACCGGCACGGCGGTCCACAAGGCGATGGTGAAGGACGCCCGCGGCGTGGGCCACATGGTCCGCGCGGGCGACGTCGTCGGCCGCTCCCCTTATCGAATCACCCGCATCACGCGCAACGAGGTGGTGTTGAAGCCACTTCAGCCGCCTCTGGCAGGCCAGGCCGCGCCACAGGAAATCGTGAAGCGCCTCGTGAGCCAAGAAGAGCTGCAGGAGCTCCTCCCGTGAAGAAGACGAGAACGCCCATGCCCCGTTTGTTGCCCGCCGGCCTCGGGAAGCGGCTCGCCTTGGCCGCCCTCCTCGGGGCCATGGTGCCCGGCCCGGTCCACGCCGGCGATCCGGTCACCAACCGGCTGGGAAAACTTGCCGTCCGCGAGACCGAGGCGTCGACCGAGATCGTCGTGACGTGCACGGACGCACCGACCTTCACCGTCTTCAAGCTCAACGACCCCATCCGGCTGTTCATCGACGTGTCCAACGCGGACACGGCGCAGCTCAACGGGCCCGTCGAGATTGACAACGGCGTGGTGGGCGAGGTCTCCGCGCTGCAGTTCAACGACAGCCAAGCGACCGTGGGGCGCATCATCGTCGGCCTCGAGGTCGACGCGCTCTACAAGGTCCAGGCCTCGGGGAACCAGCTCGTCGTGACCGTGGACGCCTCGCAGCGCAAGCGCAAGGCCGTGCCCCTGGCCGCCGCGCCCGATCCCGGTGCGGCCGTTCAGCTCGCCGCGCTGGAGAGCCGCGCCGCCGAGGCCGAACGCCGCGCCCGCGACGCCGAAGACCGCGCTCGCACGCTCGACTCCCAGGCCCGGACGGCCGAGGCCCGCGCGACGGAGATCGGCCGCGACGCCGAGCAGAACCGGCAGCGCGCCGCCAAGGCCGAGTCCGAACGCGCCGTGGCCGAGAAGTCCGCGGAGCAGGCGCGCGCCGACAAGGTCGCCGCGGAGGCCGCCGCCGAGAAGGCCCGCGCCGAGAAGGCCACGGCCGAGGCCGCCGCCGAGAAAGCCCGCGCCGAGAAGATCGCCGCCGAGGCGGTGGCCGAACGAGCCACTGCCCGGGCCGCCGCGGACAAGGCCGCCGCCGAGAAGGCCGCCGCCGATCGCAACAACGCGCAGGCCGCCGCCGAGAAGGCCGCCCGTCGCGCCTCCGAGCTCGAGGCCGTCGCTGCCCGCAGCGCCGCCGGGAGCCGGGACGGCGACCGGGCCCGCGCCGAGGCCGAGGCTGCCCGCAAGGCCGCCGAGAAGGCCGCCGCCGAGAAGATCGCCGCCGAGAAGACGGCCGCGGACGCCCTGGCCCGCGCACAGAGCGCCGAGTCGCGCGCCCAGGCCGCCGAGTCCGATCGGCGCAAGCTGCAGGACGAGCTCGCCGCCCTCGACGCCCAGCGTCAGCAGTCCATCGGGCGCATCGCTGCGCTCGAGGCCGCCCAGGGTGAGCTCGCCCGCCAGGTCGAGTCGGCCCGCCGGCAGAGCGACGAGACCACCGCCCGCCGCCTCGAGGCCGAGCAGGTCGCCCGCGACGCCGAGCTGAAGGCGCAGCGCGCCGAGGTCGCGCGCCTCGAGTCCGCCAAGGCCACCTCGGCCCTGGACACCCGGATGAAGGCGCTTCAGGCGGACGCCGAGGCCGCGAAGGTCGCGGGCCCGAACGATCCGAGCCGCAAGTCCCTGGACGACGCGACGCAGGAGCTCGGCCGCCTGAAGGAGCAGCTGCGCACCCGCGAAGCCGAGCTCCAGGCCGCGCGCGAAGAGGCCCGCCGCAGCCGCGACGCCGCCG
>CAINDO010000499.1 GCA_903847385.1 uncultured Myxococcales bacterium | reverse complement strand
TGCTGCCGCCGGGCAACGCCTGTCCGCCGCTGCCGCCCGTCGACGCGTCCGCGCCGGCGTCGAGCTCCACGCCGCCGAGGGCGTTCAAGGCGTCGTCACAGCCCGCGGAGAGCAGCGACGCGACCAGCCACCAGGACTTCAGGGTTTTCGAGACCAAGGGTCACTCCACGCGGCCAGCGCCGCACGCGGTAGACGAGTTTTCGGGGAGAGCCCGAGCATGACGCGACGCCGCGCATTCCGCCAGATCTGGCAGATCTGGCGCGTCGGCCCGCCCCGTGCCATGACAGCGGCTCCCTTGAAACAGGAGCGTTCTTGTCTGCCCAGACCCAGGCCCACCGGCCGCCCCACCCGGTCGTCTACACGATCCTGTATTTCCCCTTCGGCGCGCTCGGCGGCTTCATCGGCGTCGCGCTGACGTTTTTGGGCACGCGCCACGGCCTGTCCATCAGCGAGAGCGCGTTTTTGAACGGCGCCAGCATGATGATGAACTGGCTGAAGTGGATCTGGGCGCCCCTGGTGGACACCACACTCACGCCCAAGCGCTGGTACACCATCGCCACCGTCGGCTCCGCCCTCGGCATCGCCGCCATGTCGGCCATCCCGCTCAGTCAGGAGACGCTGCCGATGCTCATCGGCGTCATCATCGTGGCCAGCCTCATCAACACGATGGTGGGCATGTCCATCGAGGCCATGATGGCGCAGGTCACGCCGCCGGATCAGATCGGTCGCGTGAGCGCGTGGTTCCAGGCCGGCAACCTGGGCGGCACGGGCATCGGCGGTGGCATCGGTCTGTTGCTGCTCGAGCGCCTGCCCGCGCCGTGGATGACGGGGGCGCTCTTCGGCGTCGCGTTCCTGCTGTGCTGCCTGGCGCTCCGCGCGCTGCCCGATCTGAAACACGAAGCGAGCGAGCGCGGGGCGGGCCCCGGCGCGGCGATGCGGCAGGTGTTCGTGGATCTCAAGGGCATGATCGGCACGCAGGGCGGCCTGCTGAGCGCCATCCTGTGTTTCCTGCCCATCGGCACGGGCGCCGCGCAGGGTGTGTTGACGCAGGCCGAGGTCGCCGCCCACTGGGGCGCCGGCGAGACCGAGGTCGCCATGGTCCAGGGCGTGGCCGCGGGCGTCATCAACGCGCTCGGGTGTTTCATGGGTGGCTGGCTGTGCATCCGCTACACACCGCGGGCGGTCTACGCCGCCATGGGTCTGTCGCTGGCGCTCGCCGCGGCGGGCATGGCCCTGGGGCCCGCCATCCCGCAGACGTACATCGTGGGCAACGTGATCTACAGCCTGGGTGTCGGTCTGTCGTACGCCGCGTTCACGGCGGTGGTGCTCGACGCCATCGGCGCCGGCTCGGCGGCGACCAAGTACACGCTCTACGCCACGCTCTCGAACTTCCCCATCTGGTGGGTGGGTCTGCTGCTGGCCTTCGTGGCCGAGAGCCACGGCGGCGAGGGTATGCTGCACGCCGAGGCCGGCCTGGGTGTCATCGGCATCGCGCTGTTCCTGCTGGCCACCGTGGCCGTCCGGCGCAGCAAGCTGCCCGTGCGGGCCGAGGCCTGACGCCCCGCCTCACTTCTTCGCGCGCCGCGCCAGCTCGGGCCCGATCACGGCCTCGAACGCCTCGGCGGGCTGCGCGCCCGTGAGCTTCACGCCGTTGATGAAAAACGCCGGGGTGCCATCCACACCGGCGGCCTCGCCGGCGGCGGCGTCGTCCTTGATGGCCTTGGCGATGGCCGGATCGACGCGGCACTTCTCGAGCTTGGCCGAGTCGAGCTTCAGCTCCGACGCCAGCCGCAGATAGGTCGACTCGTTGAGCTCGCGCTGGGCGGCGAACAGACGATCGTGCATCTCCCAGAACTTGCCCTGGGCGCCGGCGCAGCGGGCCACGATGGCCGAGGGCATGGCCTGCTCGTGGAACGCCAGGGGGTAGTCGCGGTAGACCACGCGCAGGTCGTTGGGGTGCTTCTTGCGGACCTCTTCGAGCGTATCCGCGCCGCGGGAGCAGTACGGGCACTGGTAGTCGGCGAAGAGCACCACCGTGACGGGGGCCTTGTCCGGCCCGCGCGACGGGCCCTTGGCCTCGATGGGGTAGCGGATGGGCTCGAGCAGGAGCTCGACCTTCTGGGCCGCGCGCAGCGTGACGAGCAGCGCCTCGCGGGCCTGGCCCTTCGCCTGCTGGGCCAGGGAGCCCAGGATGCGCTCGCGCAGGGACTCGTAGGTCTGGCCGTCCAGCCGATCCTTGTTCTCCTCGTACAGCTGCCGGGCCATCGCCTCCGTGGGCGCGGGGGCGCTGGCGGCGAGCTGCGCCTCCAGGGCGGCGGCGTCCTTCAGGCCGCGCTTCTTGGCCTCGGCGGCGAGCAGCTTCTCCTCGACCAGGGCGTTGGTGGCCTGCTCGCGCAGCTCGTAGAGCTTCTGCGCGTGGTCGAGCTGGGCTTTGCACAGGGCCTGCCCGATCTTGGCGTCGACCTCGGCGCGGGTCACCGTCTGCCCGCTCACCACCGCGAGCTTGGCGCCCTCGGCGGGCTCGGCGATCTTGGGGCAGACGGGGGCGGCGGCGAGCACGACGGGCAGGGCGAGGAGCGCGAGGGACATGGGACGGGCCTTTCCGAATTGGGCCCCCCCGATACCGCGAAAGACCGGCAGCGCGCAACGCCGCCCGACGCCTCATTGACCCCGCGGCGCCGGTCGGGCAGAAGCGGGGCATGGCACGATTCCGCATCGCGTACGCCCGCATCAATCAGGAGACGAACTGTCTGTGCCCCGTGCAGACCACGTTCGACGACTTCCGGTCCACGCACTTCCTCGAGGGCGAGGCGCTCGCGCGGGCCTGCGACGCCGACGGCTACGAGGTGCCCGGCATGTTCCGGCGCGTGGAGCTCGCCGGCTTCCGCGCCGCGCTCGCCGAGGGCGACGACGCCGAGCCCGTGCCCCTGTTCTCCGCCTGGGCCGTGGCCTCGGGGCCCCTGACCCGGCCGTGTTTCGATGCGCTGAACGACCGCCTGGAGGCCGGGCTGAAGGCCGCCGGGCGGGTGGACGCCGTGTACCTGGCCCTGCACGGCGCCATGGGCGTCCGCGACCTGCGCGACCCCGAGAGCCGCTTCATTGAGACGGCCACCCGCGCGAGCGGCGGCGCGCCCGTGATGGTCACCCACGACCTGCACGCCAACCTGACCGAGGACCGCGTGCGCGGCGCGCTGGCCGTGATCTCGTACAAGACCAACCCGCACCGCGACCACTTCGCGCGCGGACGGCAGGCGGGGCGGCTGCTGCTGCGGGCGCTGCGCGGCGAGGTGAAACCCGTGACCGCCTGGCGGTCGCTGCCCATGTATCTCGGCGGGGGCACGACCCTGGATGTGTTGCCGCCGATGCTGGCCGTGTACGCCCGCCTGCACCTGGCCGAACGCCTGGGGACCGCGCTGGCGGCCAGCGTGAACATGTGTCACCCCTGGAACAGCGACCCCGGCCTGGGCTGGTCGACCTGTGTCACCACGAACAACGACCGCGACGCCGCCGAGCGCCTGGCGGACGCCCTGGCGGAGATGTGTTGGGCCCGCAAGGACGCCCTGCCCCCCGTGTTCGCCGACGCCACGACCGCCATCGCCGAGGCCAGGGCCGCGCGCGTGGCCCGAAAGCTGGGCGCGGTGGTGCTGGCCGACGCCTCGGACGTGGTGACCGCCGGCGCCTCCGGCGAGAACACGGCCCTGCTGCGCGCGCTGCTGACCCAGGCCCCCGAGCTGCGCAGCTACGCGCCCCTCCGCGCCCCCCACACCGTCGCCGAGTTGTGGCCCCGCGTCGAGGGCGAGACCGTCGATGTCACCCTCGGCGGCGTGCTCGATCCGGCGCACAGCGAGCCGTTCCCCGTGCGCGGCCGCATCCTGCACAAGCGCGAGAACCCCGGCTTCGGCCGCACCGTGGTGCTCGCCTGCGAGGGCCTGCACCTGGTGCTCACCACGGGCCCGGCCATCACCATCAAGCCCGACTTCTTCACCCAGGCCGGCCTCGACCCCTGGAAGGCCGACGTGCTCGTGGTGAAGAACTTCTTCCCGTTCCGCCTGTTCTTCGCGCCCCTCGCGCGCAAGACGATCTACGTGAAGACGCGCGGCGCCACGGACTTCGACGCCGCCGCCGGGCTCACGTTCGACGGCCCGATGCACCCGCGCGACGTGGTCGGCGACTGGCGGGGGGCGGATGGGCGGCGGCGGGGGCAAGTTGGCCCCTCCGGGACGCGTGTGGGATGATGCCGCGATGAATCGCCCCCACATCGAGTCGCTGACAGTCGAGCGTTACGGCTGCGTGCAGAAGTGCACCGTGGCCCTGACGCCGCTGCACGCGCTCGTGGGGCCCAACGACAGCGGCAAGAGCACGCTGCTCACCGCCCTGGCGACGATGGGCGCTTGGGCGACACGGATGGACGAGCCGGAGCGCATCGCTGCGCGGGATGCGCTGACGACGCGGTTTGAGCGCGGTGGGGATGGTGCGCGGTTGGCGGTGAAGGCGGGCGGGTTCGAGTGGGACGTGGGCGTCGTCGGGAAACAGGCGACGGAACGCTTGCCCGGAGGCGGTGGCGGTTCGCGCGTGGGCCGAGGGACGCCCATCGTGTCGCGCGTCTTCGGAGAGAACATCGGCCACGCAGACCGCGACACCCTCCGCACCGCCCTCCAGGGCCTCACCGTCCTCCGCCTCGACCCGGACGCCCTGCGCCGTCCCGCCGCGCTCATCCCCGAGGGGCAGCCCGTGCGCCTGCGGGACGACCGGGGGACCGGCCTCCCCGGCGTGCTCGACGCCCTCCAGGCGCGGAACGCCGACACGATCGCCGAGCTGAACGCCCGCATGCGGGCGCTGTTCCCGACGTTCAAGAGCCTTCGGCTGCGCAACACGTCGACCCACGAGAAGGCGCTCGGCATCACGCTCCAGGACGGCGTCGAGGTCGGCGCCGATGAGATGAGCGAGGGGATGCTGTACTTCCTCGCCCTCGCCACGCTCGAATACATCGACGCCACGCCCCTCGTGCTGATCGAGGAGCCGGAGAACGGCCTGCACCCCGCGCGCATCGCCGAGGTCATGCGACTGTTCCGGCGTCTGTCGGAGCGCACCCAGATGGTGCTGGCCACCCACAGCCCGCTCGTGGTGAACGAGTTGGAGGGGCACGAGATCAGCGTGGTGACGCGCCCGCCGGACCGCGGCACCCAGGTGGTGCGCCTGAGCGACACACCGGGCTATGCGATGCGCGCCCAGGCCTACGCCAACGGCGAGCTCTGGCTGAACTACTGCAATGGCGTGGACGAGGCGGCGCTCCTGAACGGCGGCCCGGCGCCGTGAGCGTGCGCCGCGTCTTCCTCGCCGGCGAGGGGCGTCACGAGCTGGGCGGGTTCGCCGACGACCCGCCGTATCGTTCCGCCGAACCCGTCGGGGTCCTCCGGGCGCTCCTGGAGCGGTGCGCGGACACCAGCACGACGCTCGAGATCGCCGGCGCGCGTCGATGGAAAGACATCCGCAAGTTCAGAGCGGGCGGCCACGCCAGCGCCGAGGCCCGCGCCGTTGTGGGGCTGCACGTCGATGCCGTGGAGCACGGCTGCGCGGTGCTGGCGTTCGTGCGCGACACCGATGGCGACACCCAGCGCGCCGCGGACATCGACGACGGCCTGGCGCTGGCGCGAGCGCGCTTCCCGACGGTCGAGGCCATCGGCGGGGTCGCCGTGCAATCGCTCGACGCCTGGGGCCTCGCGCTCGCCGGTCAGCGGCGCACGGAGGCGCTGAAACCAGCCGCCGCGAAGGCCGCCCTCGACGCGAACGGAACGGGCTCGACGGAGGCCCGCGCTCAGGCCGTCCGCGAGGCGGACCTGGATGCACTCCCCGACGACGCGGCCTCGCTGGCCGCCTTCATCGACCGCGCGCGGGCCGTCCTCGCGCCCTGACCCTCAGGCCATGACCTTCAGGCCCTCGATGATGGGCATGTCGGCGCCGGAGAACACATCGACGACGCTCTGGTGCTTGCGGCGTTTGATCTCGCCGAAGATGCCGCGGCCCTTGTCGAAGCCGGCGGCGAAGGTCACGGCGGCGGCGAGCAGGGCCTCGGGGCCCTCGGCGGTGCCGGTCACGACGTGGTGCTCGAGCAGCTCGGCGCCGCCCGCGCGGCGGCCGCTGAGATACATGCTGTCCAGCAGCCAGGCGGGGAACACGCGCTCGACGATGGCCAGCATGCCCGGCAGGAACGGGATGTTCACGTCCACCTCGGGGAAACAGAAGAAGCCCCGGTCACTGCGCATGAAGCGGAAGTCGCAGGCGCAGGCCAGGATGGCGCCGTTGCCGAAGCAGTGGCCGGCGATGGCGGCCACCACGGGCATGGGGTAGTTCAGCACGCGCGTGAACATGCGGTTCATGCCGTGCAGGAAGCCGCGCAGCTCGTCGTGGCGCGAGGGCGTCTGCGCCGCGCCGATGACCCACTGCAGATCGATGCCCAGCGACCAGTTCTTGGCATCGCTGGACGCGATGACCAGCGAGCGGACCTCGCGATCGGCCTCGATGGCGTCCAGCGCGGCCAGGAAGGCCTCGACGAAGTCGGGGTTGTGGCGGTTCTCGCCGTTCTCCAGCGTCAGCACGGCGACCGTGCCCTCGCGCTTCCAGCTCATCTTCGACATGGCGGTTTCTCCAGACTCCGTCCGCGGAAAGTGCGCGCAGGGTACACGCGCCGCCGCGGGCCCGCCACCGGACCCGCGCCATTCGCCGCGCCGACGCTCAGGCCGCCAGGTCGCGCAGGACGTCCAGCAGCACGCTCACGCCGGCGGCGCAGGCCTCGGGCGTGGAGTACTCGCGCGGGTTGTGGCTGATGCCCTCGTACAGCCCGGGCACGAAGACCATGCCGGCGGGGCACAGCCGCGCCATCTCCTGGCAGTCGTGGCCGGCGCCCGAGATGATGTGTTCATGGGACAGACCGCGGGCGGCGGCGGCGGCGGCGACCCGCTCCATCACCACGCTCGAGAACGCGACGTGCTCGGTGCGCGCCGTCTGCCGCCAGGTCAGCTCGACCTTCTCCTCGGCGGCCACCTGCGCGTAGAAGCGCAGCACCTCGGCCTCGGCGGCGCGCATGAGGGCGTCGTCCGGGTTGCGCAGATCCACGGTGCACACGACCCGTCCGGGCACGATGTTCACCAGCCCCGGGTACGGCACGAGGGCGCCCATGGTGGCCCGCATGTCCGCGCCGAAGCGCCCGCTGCGGATCATCTCGCGCAGGTGCAGGTTGATGCGTGCGGCCACGATCCCCGCGTCCGCCCGGAGCTCCATGGGCGTGGTGCCGGCGTGGGCCGCCTTGCCCTGGATCGTGACCTCGTGCCAGGAGATGCCCTGCACGCCGGTGACGACGCCGATTTCGCGACCGTGCGCGGCCAGCACGGGCCCCTGCTCGATGTGACACTCCAGATAGGCGTGGGGCGCCGCCAGCCGCTCGTCGGCCTCGCCGATGAAGCCGATGTCGCCCAGGGCCTCGCGCACGCTCACGCCCTGCCGGTCGCGCAGCGCGTAGGCGTCCTCGAGCGCGAGTCGGCCCGTGGCCACGGCGCTGCCGAGCATGTCCGTGCCGAAGCGCGCGCCCTCCTCGTCCGTGAAGAACGCGGCGACGATCGGCCGCCGCGTGACGACACCGTGGTCGCCCAGCGTGGCCAGACACTCCAGCGCGCCCAACACACCCAGGCAGCCATCGAAACGGCCCGCCGTGGGCACGCTGTCGATGTGCGAGCCCATCATCACCGGGGCGAGCGTGTCGTCGAGCCCGGCGCGGCGGCCGAACACATTGCCGATGCGATCGATGGTCACGGCGAGGCCGAGCGCCCGCATCTGTTCGACGACGTGGCGGCGGCCCTCCCCGTCCGCCGGGGTGAGCGCCAGGCGGTTCACGCCGCGCAGGCCCGTGCGTTCATCGGTGTAGGCGCCGATCTCGCCGAGTGTTTCCAGGGCGCGCCACAGGCGCGCGGCATCGACGGAGAGAGATGTATCCATCACAAGACCTCGGGGGACGGGACCTCAGGTGGGGGCGCGGGTCAGGGTGGGCACGCGATCCTGGAGCACCCGCCAGCCGCCGCGCAGCGCGACGGTGGCCAGATCGATGCTGAACGCCCAGGCGAAGGCCTGCGCGTACACGGCCCAGCCCTGGGCGTTGGCGAACAGACCATCCACGAAGACCATGCCCGTGGTGACCGAGAGCGCGCCGGTGCAGACGAAGCGGATGATGTGTCCGGCGCCGACGCCGGCGAAGGTGCTGGCGTCCGGGTTGCGCTGGACGTCGACCTCGACGGCGGGCGCGCCGTGCAGCGCGAGCGGCGCGCTCCAGGTGCCCTCGATGGGATCCCGCAGCGCCACGGCCACGGGCCGCAGCGTGAAGCGCCTCAGCGTGTCGCTGGCATAGACGGTCACGCGGGCGCTGCCGGCCTGGAACACACGCCACGTCTGCGCGTTGAGCGTGAGGTTCTGGAACACATCGGCGTCCCCGGGGCGGTGCTCGGCGAAGTGCAGTTCGGCCTCGCCGGCGCGGTCGAGGCCCTCGGCGGCCCAATACACCCGCAGGTTCTGGCGCCACACGTAGCTGTGGCTCAGGCGGTGGTCGAGCGCGAGCTCGATGGTCACGGGCTCGAAGGTCCGCCAGCCCCGGGGCGCCTCGACGCGCAGCCGCGGAGGCGCCTCGAGCGGCGCGCCCTGCGCCGCCGGCGTGAGGTCCGGGGCGCGGCCCTGGGTCAGCGCGAGCGTGAGGTCGTCGATGTCCCGGGCGTTGCTCGCCCGCCACAGCAGGCCTCGGAGCGCCGGCAGATCCGGGCGGCCCCGGGTGGGGGCCAACAGATCCTGACGCGACCACTCGGCGAGGCCCTCCTCGAGCCGCTCCCGCAGGCCGCGCTCGGGCAGGCGACTCGCCGTGGCCAGGCGCGCCTGCACCTGCACCGCCGCCCGCCACACGTTCACGCGGGCGTCCAGGGCGCGCAGCAGGCGCGGCGCCAGCGCCTCGAAGTCCGCCGCCCGCCCGTGCCCGTGGGGCGCGAGGGCCTTCAGTTCGGCCACCCGCACCGCCTCGACGCGGGCCCACAGGCTGCGGCGCTCGGGCTCGGCGTCGCTTCCCAGGTCGGCCGGCGTGGGCGCGGGCGCCGAGACGGCGTCCTGCACGGCCGCGGCCAGGTTGCGATGGAAACCCGCGTCGATCTTGCCCACCAGGCGCCGCGCCTCGACCAGCGCCGGCGGGTGCCACCGCTCGGGGTTGGCCGCGTCCACGGTCGCCGGCAGGGGCAGCTGGAACACCTCGGCGTCGAAGCGGCGCAACAGATCGGCGACCTGTGTCTCGACGGTGGGTGGCACGTCGTGCCCCTGCGAGGCGTGCCAGCAGCGCGTCTTCAGCTCCGAGAGCTCCAGCAGTTGCTCGGCCTCGCGCAGGCGGTCGTCGAGCAGGACCTCGTCGAAGAACAGCACGCCGAAGTTGGCGCGCCACCCCTGCAGCCGCTGGCGACACAGCTCCATCAGGGCGTCCACGCGGTTGAGGAGCGGCACGAAGTCCTCTTCGCTGGCGGCGCGGCGCGGCTCGAGCTGCCGCAGGCGCCGCCGGCGGTCGCGCAATCCGGCGAGCTTGGGCGCCCAGAGCGTGACGAGGAAGGACCCCAGGAGGCCCAGGACCATGCAGCCCACCAGGCCCCAGCCGTTCGGCGTCCGGTGCAGCGCCAGCGCCAGCGGCTCGGCCTGTCCCGGCAGGCGCAGCAGCGCGGGCACGTTGCCCGGGGCGTCCGCCAGGCGGGGCACGCAGGCCACGCGCACGCAGGCCGCCAGGCTCAGGTCCGGCGCGCAGGGCGCCAGGCGGACCCGGTGGAAGCGATCCGCCTGGGGTGGCCGCGCCGGGGCGCTGCCGGCGCGCTCGTCGGCGCCCGAGAGGCCCATCTGCAGCGAGTAGCCGCCCGGCGGGTTGATCCACAGGCAGGCGCTGTCGCCGGCGGCGGACGGCGTGGCGCCGGCCCCCCCGCGCAGGAGCTCGAAGGCGCCGTCCGCCCCGGCGGGGCAGCCGGTCACCCCCTCGGAGACCACCCGCACCGCCTGGGCCGGGGTGTTGCCGGGAATCAGGGGCCAGGGGGTCGCGTCACAG
>CAINDO010000498.1 GCA_903847385.1 uncultured Myxococcales bacterium | reverse complement strand
CGGCGCCGAGGTTCAGCGCGCCGCCGCCCGGGGAGGGCGGGGCGGCGCTCGGCGGTCCCGGGATCGTCCGCGGCGCGGGCTTGGGAGCCTCCACGGGCGGCGCGGCGACCGGGGCCGGCGTATCGGGCGCCTGGCGTGGCTCGACTCGAACGACTTGCGTCTCGAGGCCGAGGTCGGCGTCGGTGTCGGCGGTCAGCGTCGTCACAGACGACGGTGCGGGCGCCTCGGGCGTGCCCGGCTTACCCCCGACGTTCTTGTTCAGCATCCCGAGGCGAGCCTTCAGGTCGCTGATGTCCTTCACTCCCGGCTTCTTCTCGCCGTTGCTCAACGCCTGCCTCCGTGGCCTTGAAATCCGGCCGGAAATTAGCCTTCACGACCCCCGGGGTCAAGCTCTCCGGGCAACCGGTTGCCCTTGCGACTGAAAAGAACCCCCGGCTATGGTCGCCGGTCATGGAGAAACCATCAAACACCCTCCGCCGACGCGCCTCGGCCTCGGCCCTTTTTCGCCTGCTTCGCCTGACCGGTGCGGTCGCGCTCGGGGCGCCGCTCGTCCTGGCGGGCTGTGATTCGGGCAGCAGCGCCAAGGCGGACTTCCTCGCCGCGGTGACGGCCGAGCCCGAGACGGGCAATGCACCCGTGTCGATTCATTTCGTGGCGCAGCACAACGGCGGGCTCGAGTCCGAGGTCGAGTTCGCCTGGGACTTCGGCGACGGCGAGACCGGCGAGGGGCGCGAGGTCGATCACGTCTTCACGGACGCCGGTGACTTCACCGTGCGGGTGACCGTGACGGACCCGGCGCTGGGCACGGCAACGGCGGAGAAGCTCCTGACGATCGCGGGGCCGGCCGACTTCCAGGTCCAGGACGTCAACGTCGGGGCACGGACGGCGCGGCCCGGCGGCGACCTGCAGGTGTCCGGCGGCCTCGTCAACGCGGGTGCGACGCCCATCGGTGAGTGGTCGCTCACGTTCGTACTGTCCACCGACACGACGCTCTCGGACGACGACCTTCGCCTCTTCGTCTCGCCCCGCACCGGCGATCCGATCGCCCCCCTCGAGAGCCTCGATCAGACGCTGACGCTCCCGGAGGACATCCTCACGGGCGAGTACTACGCCGGCATCGTCGCCGACCCCGAGGCCTACATCGGCGACGCCAATCGCGATGACAACCTGGGCTGGTCGACCTTCCCGGTGAACGTGCGCAATGCCACGGATACCGGCCCGGATCTCGTGATCTGCGGCCTCTCCGTGCCGGCCTTCGAGGGCCTGCGACCCGGCGAGCACCCCCAGGTGCAGCAGGGTGACCAGATCGAGATGTCCGTCTGCATGACCAACGCGGGCAACGAGCCGACGCTGGACGCCTCCGTCGAGCTCTTCCTGAGCCGTGACACGGTGGTGGACGACGCCGACGTCTCCCTGTTCGCCCGCACCGGCCAGACGTTGGGGCAGGGGGATCGCTTCGAGGAGACGCTGGACATCGACGTGCCCATCGACCTCGAGCTGGGCGCCTGGTACGTATTGGCGGTCGTCGACCGGGCGGACGCGGTCGAGGAGCAGTCCGAGGACAACAACCTGCGCACGACACCGGACCCGCTGGACGTCGTGGCCCCCGGTGAGGTCGAGGGCGTCGATCTCGTCGTGACGGACTTCTCGACGACGGCGGAGAAGGCTTTCTGGGGGCAGACGTTCCCGGTGGTCCTCAAGATCGTCAACCGCGGGCACACCGCCGTGCAGCGCAACTTCGTCGTCCGGGTCGAGGCCGAGCCCACCGATGGCAGCCAGGCCGTGACGGTCTCGTCGATCAACGTCGGCGGGCTGGACGCCGGCGCCGAGAAGTCGCTGGACTCGGACCTCGCGGTCACGCGGCGCGTCGAGCCGGGACAATACTGCCTCCGGGCCGTCGCGGACCCCACGGGCAGCGCCATGGACGCGAACCCGGGCAACAATCGCCGGCGCGGCACCTGCTTGCAGCTCGGCGGCGAGCCCAACATCGACCTCTCCGTGCGCGGCGTGACCGCGGACCCGGGCACCGCCGAGGCCGGCGGCATGGTGCGGGTGCAGGGCACCGTCCAGAACCTCGGTCAGGACGCGACGGGGCCCGCCGAGGCGGCCATCGTGTTCAGCGCGGACGCCCTGCTGGACGCGGGCGACCCCGTCGCCGCCCGCTTCGAGCTGCCCGGAATCGCCGCGGGCGAGAGCGCCGCGGTGGACCAGATGATCACCGTGCCCATCGACCTGGACCGCCGCGTCTCGGCGTGGCGCGTGGCGCTCGTGGCCGATCCCAACGAACGGCTCGGCGTGGAGCTCACCCGCGAGAACAACGCCGCCTTCGCCGCCGAGCCGCTCACGGTCACCGGCGCGATGGGCGGCTGCGCCGAGGACGAAGCCAACGAGGAGAACGATCAGCCCAACCGGGCGTCGGCCCTCGCGGTGGGCGACTACGCCGAGCTCGGCCTCTGCGACGGCGCCGACTGGTTCGCCGTGGACGTGCCCGCGGGCGAGGCGCTCGAGGTCGTCGCGACGACGGCCGAGGTCAGCTTCCGGACGACGGGGCAGGTGCCGGTGCTCGTCGTGCAGACCGCCGCGGGGGATGTGCTCGCGACGGGGGACGTCCTCGACCGGAGCGCGACGGCGCTCGTCGAGCCGGCCGCCGTCGAGCGCACGCTGCGCGTCGGCCTGACCGCGGGCGTGGAGCTCGTCTATGGCCTCTCCGTCCGCACGCTCCCCGCCGGGGACGCGCCGAATCTCCGGCCGCGCGCGGTCTCCGTCGCCCCCCGCAGCGCCGGCGCCGGCGGCTTCGTCACGATCTCCTTCGATGCGGTCAACGTCGGTGGTGCCGCTGCGGCGGCCGGCATCGCGCGTCTTCACCTGGTCGAGCCGGGCGCGGACCCCGGGGCGGGCACCCTGCTCGGGGAGCTGGACGTGCCCGCCCTGGACGCCTTTGCCGCGGCTCCGCTGTCCCTTGCGGTCGGCCTGCCCGCAGACGCCGCCGCTGGCCCCTACGAGGTCGTGGTCGTGCTCGACGCCGCGGACGACGTGGACGAGGGGGACGAGGCGGACAACACGGCGCGCACCGGCATCGAGGTCACGGCCGAGGGCGCGTGCACCTCGGACGCCTACGAGCCGAACCGCAGCGCCCTCCTCGGCGACGGCGGCGCCGCGGTATCGGCCGTGCTCGAGGCCGGCAACCACCCCGACCTGACGGTCTGCGCCAACGACGACGACTGGTACGCCGTGGATCTCGCGCCCGGCGAGGCCCTGCGCGCCGCCGTGACCTTCGATGCGGGCGTCGGCGACGTCGATCTGTACCTCTACGGCCCGGATGGGACCTCGGAGCTCGACAGCAGCCGCAGCGGCGTCGCCTCCACGGAGACGGTCGAGTTCTTCGGCTCCGTGGACGGCGGGCGGCACTACCTCCGGGTCAACGTGCGCGCTGGCGCGGCAGGCCCGGCGACCTCGAACACCTACGCGCTCGACCTGCAGCTCGACCCCCCCGGCGGCTGCGAGCCGGACGAATTCGACCCCAACGCGAGCTCGGACGCGGCCGCGGTCGTTGCGGACGGCGACTATGTCCTCAGCCTCTGCCCGGGCGTGGCCGACTGGTTCCGCTTCAGCCTGGTGGCCGGCAACACCGTGTCGTTCCAGGCCCGCAGCGACGCTGGGCTGCACCTGACTCTGTACGGGCCCGACGACCGCCCCGTGGACGACGACGACCTGACGGTGGTCTGGGACGCCGAGGTCGACGGGATTTACCGCCTGAAGGTCGAGAGCGCCGCGGCGATCCCCGTCGACTACTCGCTGCGGGTCCGCGGCGCGAGCGGCATCGATCTGGAGGCCGTCTCGCTGGACGTCGCGCCCGGCATCGCCTCGGCCGGGGAGGAGGTCCGCATCAGCGGCGAGGTCCGCAACGCGCTCGGCGACAGCCTGCAGGACGTCACGGCCCGGCTCCTGCTCTCCGACGACGACCTGCCCTCGGCCAACGACACTGAGCTGCAGCGGGTGGTGCTGCCGCGCGTAGGCAACGTCGATCCTGCGACCTTCCGGCTGCGCGTGCGCATCCCCGCCCGCGCGCTGGCCGGCGAGCGCTTCATCGTGCTCGAGGTCGACCCGGACCGCGCGCTGGCCGACGCCCGGCGGCCCAACAACATCATCGCCGCCCCGCTGGAGATCCGGGCCGCGTGCATGGACGACGACCGCCGCACGAACGAAGGGCCGGACAGCGCCACGCCGCTCGCGCTGGACGCGGGCCCGGTCGCCGGCGTCATCTGCGGCTACACCGAGGACTGGTACAGCCTCGAGCCCGCCGCCGGCACGCGCCTGACCGTGACGCTGACCTTCGACGAGGCGGCCGGTGATCTGGACCTCTCGCTCGTGTCCCCGGCGGGTGAGCTGCTCGGTGAGAGCGCGACGGAGACCAGCCCGGAGACGGTGACCCTCGACGCCGTCGGGCCCGTGCTCGTTCGGGTCGACGGCTTCCTCGACGCCGAAGCGGCCTACACGCTCACCTGGGCCGTCGAGTGACCTCCACCGCCGAGCTGCGCATCGCCCACTTCAGTGACACCCACGTGCTGTCGCTCGAGGGGGCCACGCCCCGGGAGTTCCTGAACAAGCGGGCGACGGGCGCCGTGAACCTGGCGTTCAACCGTGCCAAGCAGTACCGCGTCGAGCTCTTCGAGAAGCTGCTGGACGCGCTCGTGGCGCTGCGTCCGGACCACACGGTCTGCACGGGCGACCTGGCCAACCTGGCACTGGAGGCCGAGTTCCGACGCGTCGAGGAGATCCTGGTCGCCCGCTTCGCCCCGGACGCCCTGACGGTCGTGCCCGGCAACCACGACGCCTACGAGCGCGACGCCACGCGTGCGGCTCGGTTCGAGAACCACTTCGGCGCCTGGATGCCCAAGGACCTGCGCGCCGGCCGCCCGGGGACGTACCCGGTCGTGCGCCTGCGGCCGGAGTTCGCCGTGGTCGGTCTGAGCACGGCCGTGCCCACGCCGGCCTTCCTGGCGACGGGCACCGTCGGCGACACGCAGCGGGCCGAGGTCGCCCGCGTGCTCTCGCAGCCCGAGTTGGTCGATAAGTTTCGGCTCGTGATGTTGCATCACCCGCTGTTGCCGGACCCGAGCCGGCCGCTGGACGTGATGCGCCGCCTGACGGACGCGCCGGCGGTGATCGACACGCTGCGCGCCGGCGACCCCCACCTGATCGTCCACGGACACAACCACGTGTTCCTGCGCAATCGGCTGCCGGGCACGGACGTTCCGGTCATCCAGGTCGCCAGCGGCAGCCGCCGCAAGGCCGGGCACATGGCCGAGCTGAACGTCTACCGGGTCCGGGAGGCCCGGCTCGTGGGCATCGAGCGCCACATTTACGACGAGGTCCAGGACCGCTTCGTGGCCCACGACGAGTGGGGCCGGACGCTCTCGTGATCAAGCGGCTCCTGCGATTCGCCGCCGTGGCGTTGGTGGCCATGGGCGCCGCCTCGGCCCTGAAGGGCATGGAGGGTGGGGGCCGCACGGTGCGCCTGGCCTACGCCGGCGCGCCCGAGGGCCGGCTGGAGGTCACCCTTCGGGATCCGGAGGGTCACCTGCTCCGGCGCACCACCTTCGAGGGCTCGACGTTTCGGGGGCACGAGGTGAGCGTCGCCGAGGGCACGCTCGTGGTCGAGCTGCACGCCGGGGACGCCGACCGGCGCCTGGAGGCCTTCATCGGCCCGACCACGGAGAGCCTCGAGCTGGTCTGGCCGCGCTGAGGCGGGCGAGCGCCGCCATCGCGCCTACCAGGAGATGCAACGGGCGGCGCAGGTGGTGTCGACATTGCCCGGGCCGCTCACGAAGAGGCGATAGGTCCCGGCGTTGACGAACGTGCGGCACTCCTGCGCGGCGCCGCCGCCCACATCGTACACCAGGGTCCGGGTCAGGAAACACATGTGTCGCCCGTCGGCCGGCGCCAGGAAGATGTTGCCCCCCCGGACCAACGGGAGCTCGGGGCCGATCGTGATGCCGGCGAAAGGTCGCTCGCCGCCGAACGAGATGTCCTGGCCGGCGCCCATCGTGAGCGCGCCGTTGATCGTCGCCGCGGCGGCGGTGAGCCCCAGCGCCGTGACCTGAGCCAGATTGGCCGTCGGGGCATCGATCTGGGCCGCCGTCAGGGTCCCGGTGTCGATGTGCCCGGCCGCGAGCGAGTCCGTGTCGACGTGGGTCGCGGTCAGCGTCGACACCGAGATGTTCGGCTGCACCGTGAAGATGGCCTGCGGGACCGGATGAATCTCCTGGCGGCCCAGCGTCACGAAACGCTGCGACGCGTCGTCGAGGACCGCGACCTCCAGGTGGACCTGTTCGCCGAGTCGGAAGAGGGGCGCGATGTCCGTGGGACTCCCCGCGACCGGCCGACCCAGGCGCACGCTGAACGCGCCGGCGTGCACGGGCACGTTGCCGTGGGTCTCTTGCCAAACGCAGGTGGCCTGGGCGGCTCCGTTGCACGGGTCGTCCTCGGCCGCGCGCGGCGCGTTCGCGTCCGCGTAGAGTCGAAACCGGAGCTGAGCCGTGCCATCGAGGGGCACACCGTCCCGGTCGAGGTTGCCCGAGTATGGGACGATCTGCGCGACGGGCGCGGCCACGGCCAAGCCACCGAGCGCGCTCGCGAGCGCGAAGGCAAAGGGGCCAATCAGAAGCCTTGCGGACGTGCGCATGGGGTCTCCACGGATGAGTGTCGGGGTTTTCGACACTCGGGGTGGAGCCCCAGGCTGTCAAGAGCCAAACGACGCCCTCGGGCGGGTCTCAGGGCCCGGGCGAGGCCGCGTCCGGGACGGGGGGGAACACGGGCATCACCGCGTCCGTGGCGGGCCGCTGCGCGTCCGCGAGGCCGGCGTCCGTGCCCGGGAGGCCGAACTCGAACGGGTTGGGGACCGGGTTCGGCGTGCCGCTCCCGCAGAGGTCCCGTGTCGGCGCGGGCACGAAGACCTCGGCCGTGTCCGACACGACGGCGCCGAGGTCGCCGTAGCGGAACCCGCCCGCGAACAAAACGCTGCCATCGCTCGTGCCGACCATCGCCGGGCCGAGGCGCGCCTCGGAGAGCGTGAGGTCCAGGCTGGCCTTGAAGTCCACCGGGCCGCGGGTCGTGTAGTCGACCCGGGCCGTGACCAGCTCGCTGCGGGCGATCACGGCCACCGTGCCGTTCGCCCCGACGGACCAGCCGCCGCCGATGAAGATGCGATCGCGGACCAGCAGCGCCGAGTGCATCGCGCGGCGCAGCAGGGGCGCGACGTCCGCCGTGTCGCCGGGCGGCGGCAGGGTGACGGGCTGGACGCGGACCTGCGTCAGGTCGGCCGAGACGATGAGCTCGAGCACGTTGGGCGGGCTGCCCGGCATGCCGATCTCCGGTGTCTGCTCGACCTTGTCCTGCAGGACCTCCATGCCGCCGGTGACCAGTACGTGCTGCGTGCCGTCCGCCGCCGCGCCGAGGGCGGTGGCCGCGTGCCACGCCGTGACCCACCAGTCCCGGGCCGTGCCGACGCTCTGGCAGCTCGAGGCGGGCAGGGCGGCGTCGAGGCCCAGGGGGCGCACGGGGGCCGCCTGGCGGGCGTCGATGAGCACGGCCGGGGCCGCGCCGCAGTCGGTGACGTCGCCACCCCAGACGAGGAAGCGGTCGTCCCCCAGCGGCGTGACGGTCGCGCCGATCCGGCCCTGAGCGAGCGGGAAGCTGCGCAGGCCGTTGTTCGAGATGAGGTCGACCCAAACGCTGGGCCTGGGCGCGGGGTCGAACTCGAGGCCGCCGACGACCACGACCGTGCGCGTGACGGGATCCTGTGCCGTGGCCGGCAAGAACCGCGGCACGAGCCCCTGACCGGTGGCAGACGCGACGGGCGCCGAGCTCTCCGTGGTCACGTCGAGGTACTCGGCAAAGGGCGCGAACACCGACGACGCCGACGGGACACCCAACGGACCGTAGGTGCCGTTGGACCAGGAGACCTCGGAGCGGCCGCCCACCAGCAGCACCCCCGGCGCCTCGGCCGTGCCGACGGCGAATGCAGCGCCGGCGATGCGGGCGCGCATCGTGTGCGTCTCGCCGGGGCCCCACCCGCGGTGGAAGGCCGGTGCGAACAGCGTGGAGATCGGGTCGTAGGCCTCGTAGTCGGCTTCGGAGAGCTCGGCGAGCAGCAGGCTGCCCGCGCCGAGCATCCCGGTGACCGAGGACTTGGAGGCGCCACCCCCGACGAAGACGCGGCCATCCGGGAGGGCGGCGACGGCGGGGAAGGCCCGCGGCCGGGCGAGCACTGCGAAGGTGTCGTGGTCGGCGTCCAGGCCCGTGCCGGTGCAGGAGAGCCGCTCGACGGGGCGCAGCGTGACCGTGGCCGAGGTCTTGGCGTTCTCTTCGATGGCGAAGGGGGGGCTCGCGCCGTAGTAGCCCAAACCCGTGGCGGTGCAGGCGTACATCTGCAAACGGGCCTTCTCGGCGACGGGGATCTTCTGGAGCAGCAGCTCCCGGAGTCCGAGGTCGTCCTCGCCCCGCGTGAAGACCACGGGCTCACCCGGGAGGCCGTCGTCGCCGACGACCTCGACGATCAGCCGCTCGACCGCGTCCGGCAGGCCGGCGAGGACCGGTTTGCTCTGGCAGCCCGCGCTGGACAGCGCCGCGTGACGCACGGCGATGCCCGCCGCGCCGCCCGGAGTTTCGGCGCAGCCGGTGAGGAGACCGAGGGCGAGGCAAGCGCGCAAACCCTTGTCTCGTGCGGACTTGATGCGGGGTAATTGGTCCATTGACACCGTCGTGAACGCTCTGATAGCACCCCTGCGCCTCTCAATGGAAGTTGCGACGAAGAGGCGCAGGACAGATACAGAGACGGATCTGGATGCAGCGCCCGGGGCCTAGCCGGTCGGACGCCGAATGGGGATGAAAATGCGAGACGTGGTGATTGTCGGAGCGGCCCGGACGGCCATCGGTTCCATGAGCGGCGGCCTGGCTTCGGTGCCGGCCCCCCGGCTCGGCGCGGTGGCGATCAAGGCCGCCCTCGAGCGCGCGGGCGTCGCCCCCGACGCCGTCGAAGAGGTGTTCATGGGCTGCGTGCTCGCTGCGGGCGTCGGCCAGGCGCCGGCGCGCCAGGCGGCGATCTTCGCCGGCCTGCCCCAGGCCGTGCCCTGCACCACCCTGAACAAGGTCTGTGGCTCCGGCCTCAAGTCCGTGATGCTCGCCGCCCAGACCATCAAGGCGGGGGACAACGAGGTCGTGGTCGCCGGCGGCATGGAGAACATGAGCCTGGTGCCCTACCTGCTCCCCGGGGCGCGCGAGGGCTTCAAGATGGGCCACCAGAAGATCGTCGACGGCATGATCGCCGACGGCCTCTGGGACGTCTACCACGACTTCCACATGGGCAGCGCCGCCGAGATCTGCGCCAAGGACTGCGGCATCTCCCGCCAGGACCAGGACGCCTTCGCCCGCCAGAGCTACGAGCGCGCCCTTGCCGCCATCAAGGCCGGCGTCTTCAAGGCCGAGATCGCGCCCGTGTCGATCCCGCAGAAGAAGGGCGACCCGGTCGTCTTCGAGGTGGACGAGGAGCCGGGCCGCTGGCAGCCCACCAAGATGGACGGCCTGCGCCCCGCCTTTGCCAAGGACGGCACGGTCACGGCCGCCAACGCCAGCAGCATCAACGACGGCGCCGCAGCCATCGTGCTGACCAGCGCGGAGTACGCGCAGAAGCACGGCCTGAAGGTCCTCGGCCGCATCACCGGCTACGGCCAGCACGCCCAGGCCCCGGAGTGGTTCACCACCGCGCCCGCCTACGCCATCAAGAAGGTCCTGGACAAGCAGGGCCTGACCCCCAACGACATCGACCTCTACGAGGTCAACGAGGCCTTCTCGGTCGTGTCGCTCGTGGTGAACAAGATCGCCGAGTTGCCCGCCGACCGGGTGAACGTCAACGGCGGCGCGGTGGCCCTCGGTCACCCCATCGGCGCCAGCGGCACCCGCATCCTGGTCACGCTGCTGCACGCCCTCGAGGCGCGCGACGCCAAGCGCGGCCTGGCCAGCCTCTGCATCGGCGGCGGCGAGGCCGTCGCCCTCACGGTGGAGCGTTGACCATGAGCATTCGCACCTTCGGCATCCTGGGCGCCGGCCAGATGGGCGCCGGCATCGCACACGTGGCCGCCGCGGCCGGCTTCGACGTCCTCCTGGCGGACGTGGCGCTCGCCCGGGCCGAGAAGGCCAAGGCCGACATCGACAAGCGCCTGGCCAAGGCGGTCGAGAAGGGCAAGATGACCGAGGAGGCCCGCCGGGCCCTCGTCGACCACATCAAACCCGTCGAGGGCGTGCCCGCGCTCGCGCCCGCAGACTTCATCGTCGAGGCGGTCAACGAGGACGAGACGCTCAAGAAGCAGCTCTTCCGTCAGTTCGACGAGATCTGCCGCCCGGAGGTCATCCTGGCCACGAACACCTCGTCGATCCCGATCACGCGCATCGCCGCCGTGACGAAGCGGCCGACGCAGGTCATCGGCATGCACTTCATGAACCCGGTCCCGGTCATGAAGCTCGTCGAGATCATCCGCGGCCTGGCCACGAGCGACGCCACGTACCAGACCACGGTCGAGCTGTGCGCGAAGATGGAGAAGGCGACGATCGTCTCCCGCGACATCTCGGGGTTCATCGTCAACCGCATCCTGATGCCCATGATCAACGAGGCCGCCTACGCGCTCTACGAGGGCATCGGCACGGCCGCGGACATCGACGTGGGCATGAAGCTCGGCACGAACCAGCCCATGGGCCCGCTCGAGCTCGCCGACTTCATCGGCCTGGACACCTGCCTGGCCATCATGGAGGTCCTGCACACGGGCCTCGGCGACAGCAAGTACCGCCCGTGCCCGCTCCTGCGCCAGCACGTGGACGCCGGCTGGCTCGGCCGCAAGACCGGCCGCGGTTTCCACGACTACACGGCGAAGGGCTGAGCCATGAGCGACCGCCAGGGAGCGAAGCCCCCTCGGGGGGGCCGATCCGCGATGCGGACGGGGGGGGCGGAACCATGAGCGACGTCGCCCCGTCGGTCATCGTCGAGCTCGAACACGGCGTGGCCGTGCTCACCGTCAACCGGCCCGCGGCGCTCAACGCGCTGAACTCCACGGTGCTGCTCGAACTGGAGCAGGCGATCGCCGCGCTGGCCGCCGACCCGGCGCTGCGCGTGCTCATCGTCACGGGGGCGGGGAGCAAGAGCTTCATCGCCGGCGCGGACATCGTCGAGATGTCCGGCTACACCCCGCAGGCCGCGCGTCGTTTCGCCACGCTGGGCCATCGTGTGCTGGCGGCCCTCGAGGCCCTGCCGGTGCCGGTGATCGCCGCCGTGAACGGCTTCTGCCTGGGCGGCGGCTGCGAGCTGGCCCTGGCCTGTGACCTCATCTACGCCGCGGACAACGCCCGCTTCGGGCAGCCCGAGGTCAACCTGGGCCTGATGCCCGGCTTCGGCGGCACGCAGCGGCTCGCGCGTCGCATCGGGGCCGCGCGCGCGGCCGAGCTGATCTACACGGCGCGGCAGGTCAAGGCGGAGGAGGCGCGGACCATCGGCCTCGCGCTCGAGGTCTACCCGAACGCCGAGCTCCTGCAGAAGGTGCGTGAGCTCGCCGCCGGCATCGCGAGCAAGGGCCCCGTGGCCGTCCGCGCCGCCAAGCTGGCCATCGCGCGGGGACTCGATGCCCCGCTCTCCGTGGGCAACGCCCTCGAGGTCGAGGCGTTCGCCAATCTCTTCGACAGTGCGGACGCGCGCGAAGGCATGATCGCCTTCGTGGAGAAGCGGACCGCTCAATTTCGCAACGCCTGACGGCGACCGCAACTCGGCGAAAAGGGGATCCTGAATGAAGGTGCGTCCGAATCTCTGGTGGACGATGGGGCTCGCCGCCTCGATGGTGATGGCCTGTGGCACCGACGACAGCGCCAGCGACGGCGCCGACGCCGCGGGCCTCCCCGCCGGCGGCTCGCAGGGCGAGGGCGGCGCGGGCGGCGACGGCCTCGGCGGCAACCCGG
>CAINDO010000497.1 GCA_903847385.1 uncultured Myxococcales bacterium | reverse complement strand
GGGGCTCGTCGCCGGTCTGTGTCTGATGGCCCTCGGCGCCGGGCTCGTGCTCCAGGGGAGCGTCGGCGCCGGCCTCGTGGCGCTGGTGCTGGGTCTGCTCGTCGCGCTCGCCGCGTGGCGTTGGCTTCGTCCCGCGCCCGGCCCGAGCCCGACGGGCTTCACGCCCCCCGCCGAGGTCATGGCGCGGGCGGCCGCCGCGCTCGCCGCGTTGGGGCTCCCCGCCTCGGCCGGCGCCGGGGTGTTGTCCACAGCGCGGGCCGAACTCCGCCGCGAGCGGCGGCGCGTCGAGGTGCAGGTCCGCGTGGCCGGGGCGCACCAAATCGCGCAGGCCCGGCGCGCCGAGGTCGCCACCGCCGCGCAGCGTTGGGACACGGGCCTCGCCGAGCAGGCCTGGCCCCGGCCCCTGGCGCCCGAGGTGCTCGACACGACCCTGGCCGAGGTCCTGCAGATCCGCGAGACGCTCGACGCCGCCCGCCGCGAGGCCGAGCAGGCGCAAGAGGCCACCGCGCGCTTCGCCGCGTTCTGCGAGCTGACCGCTCCCTGGGCGAAGGCCCTCGGCCGCGCGACGCCCGCGACCGCGGAGTCGGCCCGGGCGCTGGCAGACGGCGTCCGACGCTCGCAGGCGCAGGCCGAGGACCGCGCGCGCGCCGCCCGAACGCATGGGGACCGACTTGCGGCCGCGCAGCAGGCGCTGGCGCACGCCGCGGGCGAACTCCGCGGGGCGACCGAGGCGCTGGCGCAGTCGAGGCAGCGCGCCGAGGCGCTGGACGCGCAGGGCGAGCGCCTCGGTGTGCCCGCGGGCCTCGGTCTGGACGCCGCGATCGGCTGGCTGGACGACGCCGCGCAGGCGCAGTCCCTCGCCGCGCGCCTCGCGGACCATCGCGAGCAGGCCCGGCAACACACCGAAGCCGTGACACAGTGGCGGTGGCGCGTGGCCGAGATCGCCGCGCGCCTTTCTCTGCCCGTGGGCGCGAACACACTCGCGCTCGCCCAGGCCCGGTGCCGGCAGGCCGCGGACGCGGCGGCGGCCGTCGCGGAGGCCGAGGCCGAGTGCAGACGCGCCCGGGCCGACCTGCGGGCGGCCGACGAGGGGCTCTCGCAGGCGCGGCGCGAGGCGGAGCGCGACGCAGACGCCCACGACCGCTGGGCGCGTGACGCCGCGCGCGCGGGCCTGCCCCCCAACGTGCGCCCGGAGGCCATCGACACATTCCTGAAGACCGCCGAGCGTGTGTCGGCGGACGCGCGCGTGGCGGCGGATCACGAGGCCGCGCTCGCGCAGGACGCCGCCGCGCAGGTGGCGCTCCACGACGAGGCGTGCCGCATCGCCGACGCCGTCGGTGAGCCGGCGCCCGACCACCCGACACAGGTCGAAGCGTTCGTGCGTCGGGCGCTGACGGCGTTGACACAGGACCGCGTGCTCGCCGAGGAGACCGCCCGCCTGGAGGACCAGCGGAGCCGGGCCGAGGCCGAGCACACCGCCGCGCACACCCGTGTCGAGACGCTCCGCGAGCGCCTGCGCCTCGAGTGGGCGCGCCTGGGCGTGCCGGACCTGGCCACCCTGGAGCGCCTCGCCGCCGAGGCGACCGCCCATGCAGAGGTCGCCGCCGAGGCCCGGGCGCACCGCAACGCCCGGGACGCGGCGCTCGGTCCGTTCGCCGGCCACGTCGAGATCCTGGCCACGCTCGACGAGGCCACACCCGGCGCCTGGGAGGTCGACGCCGAGACCGCCGCGCGCGAGGCCGATGCCGCCCGCGCCGCCGCCGACGCCGCCACGGTCGAGATCACCCGGCTGGAGACCCAGTTCGAGTCGGCCGCGTTCGCCCGGGAGATCCCGGAGCTGCAGCTGGACCTCGAGGCCGCCCGCGCCGACGCCGCGCGCGCCCGGCAGGCCATGGTGCGCGTCGCCCTGGCGAAACACCTGCTCCAGCGGACGCTGGACCGCTACCGCGAGGCGCACCAGCCGGCGATCCTGAAGACCGCGGGCGAGTACCTGGCCGCCGCGACGCAGGGTGTGTACACGGGCGTCGAAACGGCCGCGCGGGACGGCGAGCTCGTGCTCGTGGACGCGCAGGGGGGCCGCCGCGAGTCAAGACATCTGTCCCGGGGCACCACCGAGCTGCTGTATCTGATTCTCCGGTTCGGGCTCGCCGGCCAGATCGGCGCCGGCAGCCCGCTGCCGCTGGTCCTCGACGACGTGCTCGTGAACCTGGACACCGATCGCGCCGCCGCCGTGGCCCGGTTGCTGGCCGAGGTGGCCACGCGCCATCAAGTGCTGTTGCTCACCTGCCGCGCCGAGACACGCGACCTGCTCCTGTCGACCGCCACCGACGCGCACTGTGTCGAGCTGCCGCGCTTCGCCGGGCGGAGCCATCCCGTGTCCCCCGCCGCCCTGCAGGCGACGCTCCCCGACGACGCCGCCGCCGGCGCCATCGGACACATCACCGCCGCCCTGCGGGCCGCCGACCAGCCCCTGACCCGCGCCGAGCTCCAGGCGCGCCTGCCGCAGATCCCCGAGGCCGTGCTCCAGGCCGCGCTCCAACAGGCCCGCGACCAGGGCTCCGTGCTCACCCAGGGCGCCGCGCGCGGGACGCGGTATCTCCTGCGGTAGACCGCGCGGGCGGAGCGACCCGGCCGGTCAGGGGTTCTCTTCGAGGATCTCCACCGTGTCCGTCGGGACGTTCGGCGCGAGCTGACCCCCGGTGACCAGCACGCTGCCGCAGGGGAGCAGGACCGCCTCGTGGTACACGCGCACCCGCTGCATGCGCCCGGCGAGCTGCCACGCCCCGAGCGCCGGGTCGTAGGTCTCCACCGAGTCGAACCAGTCCCCGCCCGAGTTGAACCCGCCGAAAGCCGCGACCCGACCGCTCGGCAGCACCAGCGTCTCGTGCGACTGCCGGGCCTCGACCATGGGCGCGATCTCGCGCCACGTGCGCGTCTCGAGGTCGTAGGTCTCCACGCTGGCGACCGAGTGCCAGGAGTTGTCCCCCTGGTTGGCGGTGTTGCCGCCGGAGATCAGCAGGGTCGCGGCGTCGAGCTGCACCAGCCCGGCCTCGGAGCGCGTGAGCAGCATCGGGTTCCCGGAGTACCACCGCCGCGTCGCGGCGTCGTAGATCGTGGTGGAGCGCAGGTTGGCGTAGCCGTTGACACAGCACACGATGCCGCCCGCCACGAGGGCGTCGCCGTTGGGCAGGAGCAGCGCCGCCGACCCGGCCCGCTTGCCGGGCACGCCCTCCGTGACGCTCCAGCGCCCCTCGACCGGGTCGTACGTCTCGCCGGTCCAGTAGAGCTCGGAAAGGCCCGGCAGGTAACCCCCGGCGACCTGCACGCGGCCATCGTTCGTGCCGACGGCGACGTGCCCGCACCGCGGCTCGGCCATCGGCGACGCCTCGGACCACGAGTCCGCCACCGGGTCGTAGATCTCCACCTCGGCCAGGCAGGCGCCGTCGCCGCCGGAGTGGCGCTGGTCGGTGCCCCCGACGACCATCACTCGATGATCGGCCAGCATCGTGGCCGTGTGGCCAGCGCGGGCGACGCGCATGGGCCCCGAGGTGAAGGTCCAGGTGGCCGTCGCCGGGTCGTAGATCTCCGCGCTCGTGGCCGGCCGCGCGTCGTCGTCCTGGTAGCCGCCCGTGACCAGCACCCGGCCGTCGGCGAGGAGCGTGGCCGTGTGCATGAAGCGCGGGGAGTTCATCCGCGCCGTGTTTCGCGACGTCACCCCGAGCCCCTGGAGTTCCCCGTCGTGCTGGGCCGGGCAGGTCGGCGCCGGGGGCGCGGCGGCGTCCGGCGGGGGTGCGGCGTCGGCGTGCGGGCTGGCGTCCGGCGGTGTGCTGGGGGCCGCGCCC
>CAINDO010000496.1 GCA_903847385.1 uncultured Myxococcales bacterium | reverse complement strand
GCCCTGTCCCGGCCGGCGCGCCCAGCGGTCGGGCAGGTCCGTGGCGGCTTCGCCCTCCAGGGGCGGGCGCGTACGGGGGGCCGCGGGGCGCGTGTCGGGGGCGGTGGGGGTGGTCGCGGCGGGCAACCCGAGCGCATCGGGCGCGGGCTCCGCGGGCGGCCGGCTCCGGCAGCCCAGAGCGAGCGCCAGGGCGACGAGCGCGGGCCCTGCGGCCCCCGAGCGGAGTGTGCTGCGCACCGTCACGTCGTCCGATTCCCCCGGGCCGATCCCAGGGGCCAGTCTGCGCTCGTGGGGCGCGAGGCTGCAAGCGCCGCCCCACCTTGACGCCCCCCGCCCCGGGCCCTATCTTTCCGCGCCTTTTGACGCCATTCGCCTCGCTCTGGAGAAGTTCCGCCCATGCTCGAGACCATCAGTAAAGGCTTCCGCACGGTCAAGCACCGCTTCCAGGGCAAGCGCGAGCTGACGGAGGCGAACATCGACGAGGCCCTGCGGGACATCCGCGTCTCGTTGCTCGAGGCGGACGTCGACTTCAAGGTGGTCCGGCAGTTCATCGCCGCGGTCAAGGAGAAGGCCGTCGGCGAGGTCGTGCGCGTCGAGGTGAAGCAGGGCTCCGGCGAGAAGATCAAGGTCAACCCCGGCGACCACTTCATCAACCTGTGCCACCAGGAGCTGCAGGGGCTGATGGGCCCCGTCGACACCACGCTGAAGTTCGGCGCGGGCGTCACGAAGATCATGATGGTCGGTCTGCAGGGCTCCGGCAAGACGACCACCACCGGCAAGCTGGCGCGGATGCTCGTCGAGAAGGGCCGCAAGCCCCTGCTCGTCGCCGCGGACATCTACCGCCCCGCCGCCGTGGAGCAGCTCAAGGTGCTCGGGCAGCGGCTCAACATCCCCGTCTACCACGAGCCCAATCAGAGCCCGCCCCACATCTGTCAGGCGGCCGTGGACTTCGCCCGGGCCAAGGGCCGCGACATCGTCATCTTCGACACCGCGGGTCGACTGGCCATCGACGAAGCCCTGATGGGCGAGCTCGACGAGATCAAGAAGCGCACGCGACCGGACAACATCCTGCTCGTCGTCGACTCGATGATCGGCCAGGACGCGGTCCGCACGGCCAAGACCTTCGACGAGCGCATCGGCATCTCGGGCTTCATCATGACGAAGCTCGACGGCGACGCCCGCGGCGGCGCGGCCCTGTCGATCAAGGCGGTCACGGGCAAACCCATCAAGTTCCTCGGCATGGGCGAAGGCCTCGAGGCGCTCGAAGAGTTCCGCCCCGAGGGCCTCGCCGGCCGCATCATGGGCTTCGGCGACGTCGTCGGCCTGATGAGCGACTTCCAGAAGGTCGTCGACGAGGAGACCGCCGAGGCGGACGCCCGCAAGCTGCTCTCGGGCAAGTTCAACATGTGGGACTTCCTCGAGCAGATCCGCACCATCAAGAAGATGGGGCCGCTCAAGGACATCCTGGAGAAGCTGCCCTTCTTCTCGGACAGCCTGCCCGAGGGCTTCCAGATCGACGACAAGGCCCTCACGCGCATCGAGGCGGTCATCCAGTCGATGACCGCGCAGGAGCGCGACAAGCCGGACATCATCGAGAAGCAGCCGCGCCGCGCGCTGCGCATCGGCAAGGGCTCGGGCATCCCGGCCCAGGAGATCATCGAGCTCGTGCAGCGCTTCAAGGCGATGCGCAAGATCATGGGCGCCATCGGCTCGCCGGGCGGCGGCGGTCTGTTGAGCCGGCTGCCGGGCTTCAAGCAGATGGCCCAGATGCAGCAGCTCAAGAACATGGACCTCGGCAGCATCCTGGGTGACCTGGGCGGCGGCGGTGGCATGCCCGGCATGGGCGGCCTCGGCGGCATGATGGGCGGCATGGGCGGCATGGGCGGCATGGGTGGCATGGGCGGCTTCGGGGGCGGCGCGCCGACCCCCGAGATGCTGCGCGAGATGCTCCCCGGCCTGCCCAAGGGTTACCTGCCCCCGGGCATGCCCGGCGGCGCGCGCAAGAACGACGCCAACACGCAGGCCAAGAAAGAGGCCGACCGCAAGAAGCAGAAGGCCGCCAAGGCCAGCCGCAAACAGCAGCGCAAGAAGAAGTGAGCATGTCCGAGGCCGGCGGCATCCCCTGCGGGCACCACCCGGAACGCCCGGCGGCCGCCGTCTGCATCGACTGCGAGACGCCCCTGTGTTTCGCGTGTCGCCACGTGGGCCACGACGGCCTCTCCCGGTGCGAGGCCTGCCTCGAACAGACGCGCCTGCCGGCCCTGAGTCGCGCCGATGACGACGCGCCCGCCGAGCCGGAGCCGCCGCTCTTCGTGCCCGAGACCCTGCCGGACGACACGGTGCGGGCCCTGCCGGCGCCGGAGCCTCCCGAGCCGCAGTCGCCCGCGGACAAGGCCGAGGCCGCCGCTCGCCTGGTCGCCACCGTGGAGCCCATCCCCTGGGAGCAGGCCGAGCGTTACCCGGCGCCGCTGGCGATGTGGCTCACCCTGACGGCGATCCTGCGCAGCCCGCTGCATGCGGTGGTGCGCATCCCCTGGGAGCGCCGCGACTTCGTCACGCCCCTGGTGCTGGCCGTGTCCGCGGGCGTGCTGGGTCACATCGGCATCCTGGTCAGCGCGTTCCTGTTCGCCGATCTGAACGCCGTGCTGGGACCGCAGTTTCACGAGCTGGGCGTCTCACCCGTGGCCGGCGCGCTGATCGCCATGACGACCGTGCCCCTGGGCATCACGCTCAAGCTGTTTCTGGCCAGCGCTCTGTCCCACTTCCTGCTCAAGTCCGTGGGCGCCGCGCGGCGGCCCTACGAGGCGACCTTCCGGATCTTCGCCTACGCCGGCGTGACCTCGCTGCTCGCGTTGATCCCGGGGCTGGGGGCGCCGTTGGCCATGGCGATGACCCTGCTCGTGGTGCTCCTGGGCATCCGCGTGGCGCACCGGGCCACACCCGGGCAGTCGTTTCTGGGCGCGGCGCCACATTTCGTCGCGCTTCTGCTCTCCGCCGGGGTCTGAAGACCCGTGCGTGTCCTGACCTTCTACATCGACTTCGACGCCTACCGCGACCGCATCCTGATGCTGCGGGCCGCCGCGCCCGAGGTCGGCCACATCGAGGTCCTGCTCGGCAGCGGGGACGCGGCGGAGGCCGCGGCGCTCTCGACGCCGCATCTCACGCTCACACCCCTCTCGGCCACGCCCCTGGGTCGCGCGGCCCGCGAGGCGGCCCTGTGGCGCGCCGTGCTGCCCCGCGTCGAGGCCGGCGTGGACCTGGTGCACGACACGGCGACCTATCTGTTGAGCGTGTTCGCGCGCCTGAAGCTCTCGCGCAAACGCCCGCGGCTGCTCACCTCGAGCTTCACGGCGGGCTACGAGTGGCACACGGAGCTGCGCAAGCAGTACCCCTACTCGGCGGCGCTCTATCAGCGCGTCCGCTGGATGGGCTACATGCAGGAGCGCGCCATCTGCAAGCTGGCGGACGCCGTGACCGTGTTCGGCGAAGGCCACGTGCAGCCCATGGCGCAGGCGCACGGCATCCCCGCGGCGCGGGTGCACAGCCTGCCCAACTGCTGCGACCCCGAGGCCTTCGGCCCGCGTGAGCCGGACTTCGCCGCGACGGGGTTCCCCGCCGGCAGCCGCATCCTGGTCAACGTGGGCAACCAGTTCATCTACAAGGGCACCTGGGAGCTGCTGCGCGCCTTCGCGGCGGTCTCGCGCAAACACGACGACGCCCGGCTCCTGCTCGTCGGCCGCCCCCACGAGGAGGAAGAGGTCGCCCTGCGCCGCGAGCCGGAGATCCTGGGCGTGGGCGACAAGGTCCGGTTCCTGGGCAAGTGTCCGCGCGAGACGCTGCCGGTGCTGCTCTCGACGAGCGATGTGTTCGTTTTCCCCTCGTACACCGAGGGCTCGCCGCGGGCGATGCTCGAGGCGATGGCCTGTTCGCTGCCGGTGATCGCCACGGAGCTGGCGGGCACGCGCACGCTGGATCCGTCGGGGGCCTTCACGCGGTTCGTGCCGCGGGCGGACACGGGCGAGCTCGCTCGGGCGCTCGGCGCGTATCTGTCCACGCCGGAGAGTGACCTGGCGCGGCGGCGCGAGGCGGCGCGGTCGCGGTTTCTCACCTATCACACCCCCGAGGCGGCTGCGGAGCCCCTGGTGGCGCTCTATCGGGACCTCTGTCGCGGATGAACGTCTTCTTCCTGCAGCCGCTCGTGCCGCACTACCGCGTGCCCTTCTTCCGGCGGCTCGCCCGCACGCGGGACTTTCATCTGTCGGTGCACGCCAGCGAGCGCGTGCCCGGACAGAGCCTGGGCACGGCGCCCGAGTGTCTCGGCCCGGATTCGCCCTTCGAGGTGCACCTGCACCCCTGCCGCGCCTTCGCCGGCGGGCGGATGTTCTGGCAGGATGTGTCGCTGCCCCGCGGCTTTGGCCGGGGGGATGTGTTCGTGATGCCCGGGGCGCCCCGCTGGCCGCGCAACTTCGCGCTGGCGGCCGAGGCGCGGGCCCGGGGCGCCGCCGTGGTCTGGTTCGGGCAGGGGTACGGCGTGGGCGCGAGCCGGCCGCAGGTGGCCGCGCGCCATGTGTTCGCCCGGCTGTGCGACCACGCGGTGCTCTACACCGAGTCCGAGACGCGCCGCTGGCTGGCCGCCGGTTTCCCCGCGGACCGCCTCACGGCGATGAACAACGCGCTCGACCAGGCGCCGATCCGCGCGGCGGCGGCGGCGGTGACCCCCGAGGCGCTCGCCGCGCTGCGGGCCGCGCACGGTCTCGAGGGCCGACACATCCTGCTGATGGTCGGGCGCTTGACCGACAAGGCCGGCGCCGAGGTGCTGGTCGAGGCCCTGCGCGACCTGCCGGCGGACTACACCGCGGTGTTCATCGGCGGCGGCGAGGACACACCCATCGTGCAGACCCGGGTCGTCGAGCTCGGGCTGGGCGACCGCGTGCGGATGCTCGGGCCCGTGTACGACGAGGCCGTGCTGGCGCCCTGGTTCCGCGCCGCCGATGTGTTCGTGTACCCCGGCGGCATCGGCCTGTCGATCCACCACGCCTTCGGCTACGGCCTGCCCGTCGTGACCCACGGGGAGGCCGACGAACAGATGCCCGAGTTCGCCGCGCTCGTGCCGGGCGTGAACGGCGAGGTCTTTCCCCGCGGGGACGCCCGGGCCCTGGCGCGCACCCTCGCGGCGCTGTGCGGCGACGCCGACCGCCGCGCCGCCCTCGCACGGGGGGCCGCCGAGACGGTCTCGACGGGCTGGAACATCGACGACATGGTCGCGCGGTTCGCCGCGGCCATCCGCATCGCCGGCCGACGCCGCGGCGCGTAGGGCCCCCGCTTCAGGGCGCCGGCAGCGCCCTGGCCGGGCGCGGCACGGGCACGATCTCGGCGGCGGGGCCCACGCGCTGCAGCGCCCAGTAGTCGGGGATGGGGATCTGCAGCGGCCCGAAGTTGAAGATCTCCCAGCCGAGCAGCAGGTCCATGCTGCCGGCGTTCACGGCCACCAGCGGCGCCGTGGCCAGGCGCCCGGGGTCGAAGGCCGTATTGCCCGCGCAGCGGTAGTCCAGGAACTGCCGACCGCGCCAGCCCTGGGGGAAACGCTGGTCGGTGACCTCGCGGAGCACGTAGTGGCCGAAGGTCAGGCGCGCGCCGTCCTTGCGCCGCAGGGGCACGATCTCACCGGTGATGCCGGTCTGTTTCAGGCGCACGTTCCAGCCGCGGATGTGTCCCGTGTCGTTGTCCCGGACGAACTCTTTGACGAAGGTCTCCCAGAGGAGCTTGTGCATGAACCCGGGCAGGCTCAGGTCCACGCCGCGGTAGGCGGCGCTCTCCAGGGCCGCCGGGTCGAGGGGGTGGGCCCGACACATGACCGCGTGGAGGTCGGCGCGGCGCATGCGGCGCAGATCGTCGAGGGTGAGGGACATGCGGAGAGCATGGCACGCGGGCGGCGGGTCAGTCGACCTTGGCGGTGCTCACGGGGGCCGGGGCGGGCTCGACCTCGAAGCTCAGGGTGCCGAGCACCGTGCCGTCGGCGGCGACGGTCGTGACCGTCCAGGCGCCGGCGTCGCCACGGCCGATGCGGTGGCGCGACCAGGTGCGCCAGCCGGGGGCGCGGCCGACGTTCAGCTTCGCCTCGAAGCGGGTCTTGTCGCCGTGGGTCCAGCGCTGCTGCACCTGCGTGGGCGCGCCGGTGTTGGCGATGTTCACGAAGGCCACCACCTCGCCGACATCCGCCGGGAAGCGCACGGCGGGCTCGACGGGCTTGCGGTCGGCGATGCTGCGGGCGGTGGACTGGTCCACCAGCTTCAGGCCGGGCTCGGCGGCCAGGGCGGTGGCGGAGACGAGGGCGGTGTGCAGGGCGACGAGGGCGGTGAGGGCGAACTTCATGGGGGTTTTCCTGTCGGACGGAGTCGGTTGTTGTGGTTTCCGTCTGTCCAGGAGAGATTGCATCCGCCGTGCCAGGGCGTTTTGGGGGTTCGATGCTACGAATTGCAGCATTTGCCCCGCTCAAGCCCCCTTGCGGAAGACCAACGTGAGATTGTTTGCGGGCATGTCGACAATCTCGGCGAGCATCAGGCCGTGCCGTGCGGCGACCTCGGCGACGACCAGCCGGTCGCGCACGCCCCACGCCGGGTCTCGAGCGCGCAGGCTCTCGTCGAAGGCGGCGTTGCTCGGCGCCGTGTGTTCGCCGCCCACCTGGAACGGCCCGTAGAGCACGAGCGGCGCGCCCGGGGCGAGCAGGCGGCCGGCTTCGGCGAAGAGACCCAGCGCGGCGGCCCAGGGGGCGATGTGGATCATGTTGGCGTTGAAGATCGCCGCCGGCGCGAACCCCGAGGGGAGCGGCCAGGGCGGGGTGGCGGCGTCCAGGGGCAGGGGCGGTCGCAGGTTCGGCGCGCCGGTGTGTTGGCGCCAGGCCTCGATGCTGGCGCGGGCGTCCGGATCGGCGTCCGTCGGCTGCCAGAGCAGGTCGGGCAGCCGCGGCGCCATGAAGGCCGCGTGTTCGCCCGTGCCCGAGGCGATCTCGAGCAGCGTGCCCGTCGCGGGCAGCACGCGCCGCAGGACGTCGAGAATGGGCTGGCGGTTGCGCTCGGTGGCCGGCGCGAAGCGGCGATGGTCGGCGGTGGTCATGGCCGGAGCCTGCGGCATGGCGGGTGGGGATGCAATGCGGGGAGGGGACCGACGCCGCGCAGGGACACGCGGGTGGTCTCGGACCCGGTCCGCTGGACGCCCGACCGACCGGTTGGTATCTTCCGGGCCCTCGCGGCTCGTCGCGAGCACATGCGCTGCCGCGAGCAGCCGGGAGACAGGCCCGTGACCACCAAAGCCGCCCCATTCCTCATGTTCAACGACCAGCTCGAGGCCGCGATCACGCTCTACGCGTCGATCTTCCCGGACACGCACGTGGTGAGTTCGGGGCGCTCCGGCCCGAACGGACCCATGGTGACCGCCGAACTGGTGATCGGCGGGCAGCGATTCCTGGCCTACAACGGCGGGCCGCACTTCCAGTTCACGGATGCGTTCTCGATCTTCGTCGACTGCGAGGACCAGGCCGAGGTCGATCGCTACTGGGATGCACTCGTGAAGGCCGGGGCGAAGCCCGTTCAGTGCGGCTGGATCACCGACCCGTTCGGCCTGTCGTGGCAGATCGTACCCCGGCGGTTCATGGAGCTCATCGGTGACTCGAACCCGAAGAAGGTGCAGGCCGTCTTCGCGGCGATGCTGACGATGCAGAAGCTCGACGTCGCGGCGCTGGAGCGCGCGCACGCGGGGGTCGACGCGCCCCCGGCGCTCCCCTGACCCCGGCGAGGCCACGACCACGGCCGAGAGGTCCGCGGGGACGACCCGGTCCTTTCCTGCCTCGAGAGGTCGAGGCCGGTGGCCGCGAGAAGTCGCAGGTCGCGGGCAAGATCCGTTTCAAATCGGATGCTTGCGGCCCGGTCGGCAACTTGTGGCGGGCACCGGCCATGCAACTCCTGACCGCCGTCGTCGCCGCCCGGCTCGGCCCCGAGCTGCCGTACACCGTCGAGATCGGCCCCCAGGGCGCGCCGCGCCCGTGTCCGGACACCGGTGGCAGGCTCTGTCTGGCGTCCGAACGGGTCGTCGTCTCGGCGGCCGCGCTGGACGCCCCCTGGGAAGCCTGGACTGCGCCGCTGCCTGCCCATGCCACGCGCCGCAGTTCGTGACGTTCCTGGGCGGCGACTCGGACGGCCTGGCCCGGGGGCGCGCGTCGGGCTGTTGCGGGGGGCGTGACGCCACGCTCGGTCCTGGAAATCGACCGACCAGGGCGCGCAGTTCGACCGCGGTTCGCCTAGGGCACGGGAAGTGTGATGGACACGACCTGGAGAAGCACCTTGAAGAGACGCGCGCTGAGTGTCACGACCCTCCTGATCTCGATGTGCACCTGGGCGTCCCCGGCGTCGGCCGGGCCGACCATCAAGAAGCGGTCCTGGGTGACCGAGAGCGTGAACATCACGGTCCGCCGTGTCGGCTGGGGCGTGCCCCTCATGCAGCAGGCTTACGCGCCGCAACTGCACTGCCAGGCGCCCGAAATCCCGCTCGTCACGAATGTCCACGCGTTCCCCGTGCAGGCACGCCGCGTCGTCGACCGGGGAGAGTACACCTCGCTCGACGCCCAGCGCCTCGGGTCCTGGCGCGTGCGCATCGGCTCGACCAACGGCGGGCCGCGGCTCACGGCGGCGGGCACCGGCTGGTCCGCGGGCGAGGCCAACGCGCCGGCGGGGCTCGCGCCAGGGCTTCCGTTTGCCGGCGCACCGGGCGGGTTCTGGCTCTTCTCGACCTTCGCGGACACCTCGGGTCGGGCCATCGACGAAGAGTCGCTGCTCGGCGTCGTCTTCAGCGTGACACTCACCGTTGCGTGCGGCACGCAGGACTTCGGGGCGGCCGCCCCGCAGTGAGACCGGGCCGCCCCGGGCCGGCGACCCGATCCCGGTCAAGCCCGCATTGCCAGCAACGGCTCCCTTGTGGTTCCGTGTCGCGCATCAACGACACGACCCCTGGAGAGTCCGCATGAAGACCGCTCGTCTGCAGGGCGCCGCCCTGGCCCTGCTCACCCTCGCCCCGGTGCCCGCCCTGGCCTGCGGCGGCCTGTTCTGCAACAACACCCAGCCCGTGGTGCAGCAGGCCGAGAACATCCTGTTCGTGGTCGACGCCGAGCAGACGCACATGCACGTGCGCATCAGCTACGCCGGCCCGCCGCAGGAGTTCGGCTGGCTGCTGCCCGTGCCCCGCGGCGTCGAGACCACGCTGAGCAGCGACATGGTCTTCACGGCGCTGGGGCAGTACGCCGCGCGGTTCGAGCTCAGCTACGAGCAGACCGTGCAGTGCGACGAGCAGTTCTACCCCGGGCCGGAGGCGGCCGCCGGCGGCAACGGCGCCGACGCCGGCGCGGTGGACGACCGCGGCGTCGAGGTGCTCTCCCGCGAGCCCGTGGGCCCCTACGACCGGGCCATCCTGGACGCCCGCAGCGTCGAGGACCTGCGCAACTGGCTGAACGAGAACGGCTATCAGATCCCCGACGCCGTGGACGACACGCTGCGCCCCTACGTGGACAACGGCGCGGTGTTCGTGGCCATCAAGCTGCTGCCCGGCGAGGACACGGGCGACCTGGTGCCCCTGCACCTGAGCTTCCCCGGCAACGCGCCGACGATCCCGCTGCGCCCCACGGCCGTCGCGACGCAGCCGGACATGGGGGTGGTGGTGCACGTGCTCGGCGAGCACCGCGCCATCCCGCTGAACTACCGGCACGTGCAGATCAACGAGGCGGCGGTCGATTGGGTCAACGGCGGGGCCAACTACTTCGCCGTGGTCGCGCAGGCCTCGGACGAGGCCGGCGGCCGCGCGTTCACCACGGACTTCGCCGGCGGGCACTCCATCAGCGTGCAGGACCTGCCGAGCGTGGACGAGAGCATCATCACGGCCATCGCCGAGACGAACACGCTCGAGGCCTTCGGGACGGCCGCCTGCGGCCTGAACTTCGGCGACCCGGACGTCTCGCGCATCCTGCGCAACGTGCTCCTGCCGCCGGGTGAGGGTGGCGAGCCCACGTTCCTGGACTGCCTGGGCGGCGTGGGCAACGCGCCCGGCTCGGCCATCGACGGCGCCGCCGTGGCCGCGCGCCTGCGCACCGAGGTCAACGAGCCCCGCGTGGCCGTGGCCGCGCAGTTCGCCGAGCACCCGTACCTCACGCGCCTGTTCACCACCATGAGCGCCGAGGAGATGAGCGAGGACCCGACCTTCGCCTTCAACGCGGACGCCGTGCCCGTGGACAACGTGCATCAGGCGACGGCGCAGATCTATCAGTGCACGCCCGAGGGCTACTACGACTACGGCAACCTGCGCATCATCACGCAGAGCGGCCTGGTGCTCGAGGTGCAGAACGGTGAGATGGCCGACGCCATCCAGCGCGAGGGCGGCATGACCATCCGGCAGGGCGACGAGCCCGCCGCCCAGCGCATCGAGCAGTACCTGACCGCGGGCGCCCCCGAGGCGACGACGGACAACTCGGAGGACATCGCCGCCCGCAACGCCGGCGGCGACGATGGCGGCGACGACGGCTGCGGCTGCAGCACGACCACCGGCCACCCCGCCTCGGGCGCGGCCGGCCTGCTGCTCGCAGCGCTCGGCCTCGGCCTCGTTCGTCGCAACCGCCGCCGCGGCTGACTCAATCGGGCTTCGGCCCCGGAGGTGTCTCCATGTCCACCCCAGAAGGCCCGACGCCCCCGGAATCGTCCAGCTCATCGAGCTCATCCGACCCGTTCGCCGCGCTGGGCCTGACCGACGCGCTGTGCAAGGCCATCGCGGTGCTGGGCTACACGGCCCTGACGCCGATCCAGGCGCACGCGCTGCCGCCCATCCTGCAAGGGCGGGACGTCCTCGGCCGCGCCCGCACGGGCAGCGGCAAGACGCTGGCGCTGGCGGTGGGGCTGCTCACGCGGCTCGACCCGGCCGACGCGCGCCTGCAGGGGCTGGTGCTCTGCCCCACGCGCGAGCTGGCCGAGCAGGTGGGCAACGAGGTCCGCAAGCTGGCGCGGTTCATGCCCAACGTGAAGGTCACGACCCTTTGCGGCGGCGTGCCCGTGAAGCCGCAGGTCGCCGCGCTCACACCGCCGCCGCACCTGGTCGTGGGCACGCCGGGGCGCGTGCTCGACCACCTGGGGCGCGGGTCGCTCTCGCTGGATGCCCTGCGCGTGCTGGTGCTCGACGAGGCCGACCGCATGCTGGACATGGGCTTCGCCGACCCCATCGCGCAGGTCGTCGCCCAGGCGCCCCGCAAACGCCAGACGCTGCTGTTCTCGGCGACCTACCCGGAGACCATCGACCGCCTGAGCGCCGGGCTGCAGCGCACGCCCGTGTCCGTCTCCGTGGACGAGACGCACACCGCCGACGAGATCGAGCAGCGCTTCTACCGGGTCGAGTCCGAGGCCCGCATGGACGCCGTGCGGGCGCTCCTGCTTGAGTACCGGCCGGCCTCGGCGCTGGTGTTCTGCGGCACGCGCGAGGAGACGCGCGACGTGGCCGAGACGCTCGCCGAGCAGGGCTTCTCGGCCCTGGGCCTGAGCGGCGAGCTCGAACAGCGAGAGCGTGAAGAAGTCCTGCTGCGCTTCGCGAACGGCAGTTGCAGCGTGCTCGTGGCGACGGACGTGGCCGCCCGCGGCCTGGACATCAAAGACCTCGGCGCCGTGATCGGCTGGGAGCTGCCGAAAGACCCGGACGTGCACGTGCACCGCATCGGCCGCACGGGCCGCGCCGGGCAGACGGGCCTCGCGCTGAGCCTCGTCACGCCGCGGCACGTGCCGCGCGCCGAGGCCCTGGCGGACCATCAGGGGTTCGCGCTGGAGTGGTCGACGCTCGTGCCCGTGCCCGCCCGCGTGGCGCCGCCCACGCCGCCGCCCATGAAGACGCTGGTGATCGAGGGCGGCCGACAGGACAAACTCCGCGCCGGCGACCTGCTCGGGGCGCTGTGCGGGGACGTCGGCCTGACGGGCGACGACGTGGGCCGCATCGACGTGGGGCCCGTGCGGACCTACGTGGCGATCCGGCGCGAGAAGGCCGCGCAGGCCCTCGCCGGGCTGCGAGCGGGCAAGATCAAGGCCCGCAGCTTCCGGGTGCGGCTGCTCGTGCCGTGACGCTGGTGACGGCGGCGCTCCTGGCCAAACACGCCTTCTTCGGGGCCGTGGGCGGGGGGGCGCTGCTCACCGCGCTGCTCTCGCCGAAGGGCGGTCGCTGGCATCGCCGCGCGGGTACCGTGGCAGTGTTCTGCCTGGTGCTCGTGGCCGGGAGCGGGCTCGCGCTGGCGCTGCTGCGCCTGGTGACCGGGGACGCCTCGGTCCGCGCGCGGGCGATGGGGCTGGCCCTGCTCGCGCTCGCGTCGTTGGGGAGCGCCTTCGCCGGGTTGCGCGTGCTGCGCCGTGACCTGCCCGAGGCGCGGCGTCGGGCGCTGCATGGCCTGGGCATGGTCGGCGCCGGTGTGGCCGCGGCGGCGGCGTTCGCCTGGGTGAATCCGTTGGGCTGAACGGGCGCGAACTCAGCGCGCGACCGTGCGCGAGTAGGTGTTCTGCAGCTCGTCCTGGAGCACCGTGGCGCGGCCGGGCGTGACGATCTCCAACGGCGCTTCCAGGGTGCGGGCGGCGTAGGTCCAGCCGTCGGGGAGCGCGAGGCGGTCGCCCAGGGTTTGCAGATCGGCCTCGGTCAGGGTGGCGTCGACGATCGCGGCGTAGGACTGCATCACGTAGGTCGAGGTGTCGGGGGCGTGCAGCTCGTAGACCTGCGTGCCGGCCGCGAAGCGGAACGACGAGTCGCGGTTGATGGTGCGCTCGACGTAGGGCATGGCCTGGGGCGCGCCCGCCGGCAGATTGATCGTGGCCAACTGCCGCATCTCCAGCGCCCCGAAGAGGTGGGGTTCGCGGTCGGGCACGGTGGCCTCGGCGGCGTCGATGAGCCAGTAGCGCGGGCCATTGAGCACGACCGCCGTGGCCGCGAACTCGGCCTGTACGGCGGCCTTGTCGACGGCCTCCCAGTCGGCGGCGGGGCAGTCGTTCAAGCCCTGCGTGCCCCAGACCTCGGCGCGGATCGCCCCGGCCTCCAGGAAGGCCAGCAGGATCTCGCAGTAGCGGTTGCCCCGGATGCTGGCGGCGGCGTCCGGTTCGAGCGGGGCGGCGTCGGGTTCGGGCGGGGTGGCGTCGGGCGCGGGCCCGGCGGCGTCGGACGCGGTCGGGGCCGCATCGGCGGCGGTCGAGTTCGCGTCGGCATCGCAGCCGAAGAGGGCGGCGACGCCGGCGAGCAGGGCGATTCGGGTGTGCTTCATCGGGTGCATCATGTGGTCGATGGGGGCCGATGTGTAGTGGCAACGGCACGTAAAATTCACCGCGCAACCGGACACACTGGGACCTATGGGTGGGTGGTCACGCTGAATCCGGACCGGACGCCCTTCCCGCCCGTCCCAACCCATCCCGTTGCATCGAATTGTGGAGGCGAATCCTTGGCCAGGTCCCAGAAGTCCGCGCGGCGTCCCGCGCTCTGTCTCGCGGGGCTCTGCCTCGCCAGCGCCGCGAGCCATGCCCACGCCGAAGTCCGCCCCGTCCGCATGGGGACGGCCTCGAACGCGTTCACGAGCCTGGACCCGGCGCAGAATCTGGTCACGGCCAGCGACGCCCTCGGCACGGTCGTGTTCATCCACCACCAGGACGTCAGCGTCTGGGGTGGTGGCAGCGCCGAGTCCGACAAACTCCGCTATGACGTCTCGCTCGACGGAGGGCGGACCTTCACGGCGGACCTCGGGCCGCTCAACCCGCTCTTCAGCCGCCGCGCCCGGCACCCCAACGTCGTGCTCGCGAATCCGGCGCGCAACGCCGACCCCCTCGCCGCCCGGCTGGTCTGGAGCGCGTCCGTGCTCGACCAGACACCGAGCGCCGACGGCCACGTCGCGGGTGTCTCGACGCTCGTCGAGGCCGGCGCGCCGGTGAGCTCCGAGAACTACCTGTTCTTCGGTGAGCCCGCCACGTTGCCCGGCGGCCTGACGCCCGGGCTGCCCGGAGAGTTCTGGTCCTGCGGCGTGACCAACACGGACTTCGACGACCCGCGCGACGTGCGCCTGTATCGCGGGGTCGTCGCGCCGGACACCGGGGACGTCGCGTGGCGCGAACACGCGGTCGTCACCCCGCCGCTCGGGTTCGACGGGACCCGCAATGTCGCGGCCGCGTCCGTGGCCTTCTCGCCGAACGGGCGCACCGGCTGGTTCGCCTACGTCGCCGATCCGGCCTCCGGCGCCGACGAGGGCCGACGCCCCTACCTGGGCCGCTCGGGGGACGGCGGGGCGACCTGGAGCGCCCCGATCGAGGTCCAGCTCGACGCCCTGCCGCTCACCGGCCCCCATGCGACGGTCGGCGCCTGGCTGGCCGCGACCTTCGCCGGGGATCCGTTGGACGGTCCCGATCTGCCCACGACGTCCTATGAGGCCGACTTGGCGATCGACGACCGGGGACACCCGCACCTGCTCATCGGGGTCGGTCACGCGGATCGTCGTCGCGGCCCGCGAGCGCTGGACGGCCGGCAGGGCCACCTTCTCATCGACCTGACCTCGGACGACGAGGGCGCGACGTGGCGGGCGTTCCGCGTCGCGGACCTCAACGGCCATGAGACCACTTTCGGGGGCGCTTCGGGCTCCGAACCCCTCGTCGTGGGCAACTATCCCCAGATCGCCCGGACGGAAGACGGGCGGCGGCTCTTCTTCAGTTGGACCGCCACCGTCGTGGTCCCCGGCGGCCCGATCGACGCCGACAACTACGCTCCGGACCTGTTCATCGCCGGCCTGCGCACGAGCGACGAGGCGCTGATCCCGCCGCGGAACCTGACCGGGGACGACCTGATCTTCTCGGGGAGTGTCCTGCTCCCGACGATGGCCCCGACCGTGCTTTCGGCCGCGGGGCGCTACCGCCTGCCGATCGTCGTCACGGAGCTGCAGATCCCGGGCGACGAGCGCGGGCCGGCGAGTTTTCACTACCTGGGCAATGACGCCGTCATCGAGGAGGCCGCCTTCGGAGGCGCAGAGCCCCCGCCCCCGCCGACGCCAGACGGGGGCCTCGCGCCGCCCGACGCCGGGGAGCCCGCGCCGAAGCCCGACGCCGGGGAGCCCGCGCCGAAGCCCGACGCCGAGACGCCCGCGCCCAAACCCGACGAGGGCATCGGACCCAACCCGGACAAGCTCGACGCCGCCGTGGCACCCCCCGACGAGAAGGACTCCGGTGGTGCGGGCGGCTCCGACCAGGCGCCCGTTGGGGCCGCCGAGGCTTGCCACACGGGCGACTCGGACGGCTGCAGCACGGGGGCCGTGCGCGGCGGTGGCGGCTGGGCGTTCTGGCTCGGCGTGGCCGGCGTATGGCGGCTACGGCGGCGCCGGGCGGTTCGCGCGGCCTGAGCGGATTGGTCCGCTTCGCCGAGCCCGGGGTTGCGGCGCGGGCAGGCCAGCAGGGCGAGAAGGGCGTCGTTCGTGGTGCCGGCGTCGCTCACGGGCGCCCATCACTCACGAAACGCATCCATCGTCGCGCCCACGAGCGCAACCCAGTCGGCCTGCAGGTCCTTCTGGCGGTGGTACCCGCGCGCCGTCACCAGGCTCAGCGCGTCGCGCGCACGCGCCCGCTCGGCGGCGTCGGCCACGGCGAGCAGACTTCTGATGTCGGCCAGATCCTGTGGGCGCCGGACGTCGTCGCGGGCGAGGACCTTCAGCGCCAGCAGGTGGCCCACCCGGGGGACGGGCACACACAGGGCGGGCCAGACTTCGAGTGGCTCCGCGGCGGCGACGAGCTCGGGCTCGATGCCGGACGACGCGAACAGCAGATCGAGCACGATGCCTTCATCGGAGGTGCCGGGCGGGACGACCCGCACGGTCGCCAGGCGACCGACGGCGTCCTGCTCGACGGTGAACAGAAGCCGATACCCGAAGCCGAGGAGCTGACCGATCAGACGCTCCGCGTTCGAGGGTCGCGAGGTCCCGGCTTGCGCGCTCGATTGTGCCCCACCGCGCGTTCAAGCTCGGCCTCGGGGCAACGAACACGGCACCCCCGCCGAGTCGCCGAATTCGGCGCCGGGCCGGTCCTGGAGCCACCGGCCCAGAAGCACCTCGATCTCCGCTTCGCCGAGCCCGGGGTTGCGGCGCCGGAGGTTCTGTCGCATCAACGTCACGCCGGCCTCGAACATCTCGAGCGCGAGGCGCATCCGCAGGGTCGCGGGGTGTTCCATCGGCCCATGGTATCAGCGCGGGGCGGCGGCGTCAGCGAACGCGGCGAGTCAGGGCAAGTCCGTGGAAGAGGCGCTCGCGTTGCACTTCGACGACTCTCCAGGGGCCGTCGTCGGTCGCCCGGGCAGCCCACTCATTCCGAGTGTCTCCCGCGCCGCCTTTGCACTCCACCGGCGTGATCTCGAACGCACTCCGGGGGACTCCCCCTGGCACCACGGGCGGGCGCTGTGATAACCGCCAGAGCGTGAGACGATTCATCGCCGCTCTGATGTGCAGCGCCACGCCGAACGTGCCCGGGAGCGGCGTCCGGGCCGGAATGACTTTCGAGTCCGCCGACCCGGAGTGGCCGAGGGTCTTCGGCGAGCTGGTTCGCGGCCTGGAGCCGCTGAGGGGGGCATGACCGAACTCGCCGCACAACGCCTCCCCGCCGAGGTCCAGTACGAGGCCGAGCTGGCCTCGCTGGCGACGGCCGACGCCGGTCCAAGGCCCCCCGGGTGGCGGCTCTCGCCCCGCGCGGTGCGCACCTTCATTCTCGGCGACCCGGCGCGTCAGGTCCGCCGCAAGTTCGTCGGCAACCCCTCGCTCGTGGACCGGGCGATGGTCGCCCTGGCCACCAATCGCGGCCTGATGCTCGTCGGGGAGCCCGGCACGGCCAAGTCTTTGCTCTCCGAGCTCCTGGCGGCGGCCATCTGCGGCCGCTCCACGTTGACCATTCAGGGCAGCGCGGGCACCACGGACGACCAGATCAAATACTCCTGGAACTACGCGCTCCTGCTGGCCGAGGGGCCCTCAGAGCGGTCCATCGTCCCCGCACCGCTCTATACCGGGATGAAGGTCGGGGCGATCGTGCGCTTCGAGGAGGTCACCCGCTGCCCGCTTGAAATCCAGGACTCGCTGCTGGCCGCGCTGTCGGAGCGTGTGCTCGCCGTGCCGGAGCTGGAGGGGCCCGCGGGCATGCTCTTCGCCCGTGAGGGCTTCAACGTCATCGCGACGGCCAATACGCGAGACCTCGGGGTCAACGAGATGAGCGCCGCGCTCAAGCGCCGTTTCAACTTCGAGACCGTCTTCCCGATCCCGGACTTTCACGTGGAGATGGACCTCGTCCGCGAAGAGAGCACGCGCCTTTTGGCCCGCTCCGGCGTGACGCGCGCCCTCGGCGACGACGTGCTCGAGCTGCTCGTGACCACCTTCCGTGAGCTGCGCGAGGGGCGCACCGCGACGGGGGACGCCATGGACCGCCTGAGCAACCCCATGTCCACCGCCGAGGCGGTCAGCGTGGCGCACGCGCTCGGTGTCCGCAGCCACTTTCTGGGCGCGGGGACGGCCACGCCCGCCGAGCTCGTCGAGTGCCTGGTCGGGGCCGCGCTCAAGACCGATCCCGAAGATCTGGTGCGTCTGCGCCGATACTTCGAGCACCGGGTGGCCAAGGCCCAGGGCTCGCACTGGCGTGCGTACTACGAGGCCCGCACGCGGCTCCCCGGCTGATGGCCGACCGCGTCACGTTCGTGGGGGTCCGCCATCACAGCCCCGCCTGCGCGCGGCTCGTGCGCGAGGTGCTGATCCGGGAGCGCCCGCGGTGGGTGCTCGTCGAGGGGCCCTCGGACCTCAATGGCCGCCTGGACGAGCTGCTCCTGCCCCACCGCGCCCCACTGGCCGTCTTCTCTTTTTGCCAGGACACCGGCACCGGCGCGGCCCGCGGTCTGTGGACCCCGTTCTGTGACCATTCGCCGGAGTGGGTCGCCCTCCGCAGCGCGCGCGAGCTCGGCGCGACGCCGCTCTTCATGGACCTCCCGGCCTGGCACCCATGCTTCGCCCTGGAAGAGAACCGGTACTCGGACCGCCACGCACGGGCGAGCGACCACCTGGGCGAGCTCTGCGAACGTCTCGGCTTCGAGGGCACCGACGTGCTCTGGGACCACCTCTTCGAGGGGCCCGAGCCCGAGCTGGAGCGCCGGCTGGCGGCCTACTTCCGGGCGCTGCGAGCGGACGAGGCGCCCGCTCCCGGGGACGCGGCCCGCGAGGACTTCATGGCGCGGTTCGTCGCCTGGGCGGCGGCCCAGGGCGGTGGCGTCGTCGCGGTGTGTGGCGGGTACCATACCGAGGCGCTTCAGCGTCTTTGGCCCACTGCCGCCCCGGGCCCAGAGGCGCCCGCGGCAGCGCCGCCCGTCGCGCTCCGGACGGGCAGCTACCTCGTGCCCTACTCGTTCAAGCGCCTGGACAGCTTCGACGGGTACGCCTCGGGCATGCCCTCGCCGGCCTGGTACCAGCGGGTCTGGGCCGAGGGTCCCGCCGACGCGCCGGAGGCCGCGCTCGCCGCCGCCATCCGGCACCTGCGCGCCCGCCGCCTGCGCGTCTCCGCCGCCGACGCGATCGCCGCTCGCACCTTGGCCCTCGGGCTCGCCGCCCTCCGTGGCCGAGACCACCTGCGGCGAGTGGACGTCCTGGACGGGCTGGCCGGCGCGCTGTTCAAAGACGCCCTCGAGACCCCGCTGCCGTGGACCCGCCGTGGGCCGCTCCCACCCCGCACCGAGCCGATGCTCGTGGAGCTGTTGGCCTTCTTCTCGGGAGACACCGTGGGCGCGCTGGCCCCGGGCACGCCCCGCCCACCGCTCGCGGACGACGCGCACGCCGAGCTGGCCCGCGTCGGCCTCGCCCTCGGTACCCTGGGCGCGCCCGGTCATCGTGTGCGCGTGGACCTGACTCGGCCGGAAGGCGTGGCCCAGAGTCACGTTCTGCATCGGCTGCGCATCCTGGACATCCCGGGCGTGACCTGCGAGCGAGGCCCTTCGCGGGCGCGCCAGGCCAACGACCTCTCCGAGCACTGGGCGCTCCGGCATGTCCTCGAGACCGAGTCGGCGCTCATCGAGGCCGCGCTCTGGGGGGCCATGCTCGAGACCGCCGCGGCCGCGCGGCTGGAGGCCCGCACCCGCGACGCGGCGGGGATCGCCGATCTCGCCGCCGCGCTGGTGGACGCGGTGCGCGCAGGGATCTCCGCCCTGTCGAGCCCATGGCTTCGCGAGCTCCGTGAACGGATCGCCGTGGAGCCCAGCTTCGCCGCGCTCGGCGACGCGCTGGCCCGCCTCCACTCTCTGCGACGCGACGCGCCCCCAGGCGACGCGACGGCCGATTTGGCGGGTGTGTTCGTGGCCTGCTTCGACCGGGGTCTTTGGCTCTTCGAGCGCCTCACCGGGCCCACGGCGCCGCTCGAACCCGGCGAGGTCGCCGCCGTGAGGGCGCTGCGGGACGTGGCCCTCGCCCCGGCCTTGCTGGAGGAAGCCGAGTACACCCGCGGGCGCGCCGTCTGCCGCCGCCGTGCGCTCGACCCGGTCGCCCCGCCGGCCCTTCGCGGCGCGGCTCTGGGTTTCCTCTGGTCCCTGCACGCGGCCTCCGGGCCGGCGACGGAGGACGACGATGCCCCGCTCGCCGTCGCTGCTCTGCCCTCCGCGACGAACCCACAGGCCATCGGCGACTTCCTGGGCGGGCTCTTTGCGCTCGCCCGCGCCGAGTTGCTGGCCCGGGACCGCTCGTTGCTCGCGGCCATCGACGACCTGGTCGCCTCGCTGCCCCGCCACGACTTCCTCGTCGCGCTGCCGGCCCTTCGGCAGGCGTTCGAGTACTTCCCGCCCCGCGAGCGTTTGACCATCGCCGAGCGCCTGGTGGGCGACCGCGGCGACGCGATGGCGCTGCTCGCGGCGCACGCCGGCGTCGATGTCGTGCGCCGCGGCGCCGAACTGGAGGCGCGGGCCAGCGCGCTCGCGGTCCGTTTCGGCCTGGAGGCCCCCTGATGGACGAGCGCCTGACGCGCTGGCGACTCTTGCTCGGCAAGGCCGCCGACGAGGCCTTCGGGAGCCGCGGCGCCCTCTCCGCCGAAGACCTCGCCGGCGACGCGGCGCTGGAGTGGCTCTACGGCCAGGATGAGGGCCTGGCCGAGCGGGACATCCGGGGGCGTGAAGGCGGCCTCGGGGCCACCGCGCTGACCGTGCCGGCCTGGATCGACGAGGTCCACCGGCTCTTCCCGAAGGAGACCATCGAGCGCCTGGAGCGCGACGCCGTCGAGCGCTACCAGATCCACGAGGTCGTCACGAACCCGGACGTCCTCGCCCGCGTCGAGCCCTCCGAGACCCTGCTGCGCGCCGTCTTGCGGACGAAACACCTGATGAACCCGGACGTCCTGCGGATGGCCCGCGGACTCGTGGCCACGGTGGTGCGCCGCCTCGTGCAGCAGCTCAGCGTCTCGGTCAGGCGCTCGTTTCACGGCGCCCGCAGCCGCAGCCGCTCGCCGTACCGCCTCGCCCGCAACTTCGACGCCCGGGCCACCGTCCGCAAGAACCTGGGCACCTGGAGCCCGTCCGAGCGGCGGCTCTTCATTCGCACGCCGCTCTTCCTGAGCCGCACGCGCCGGCACTTCGACCGCTGGCAGATCATCCTGCTCGTGGATGAGAGCGGCAGCATGATGTCGTCGGTCATCCACGCGGCCGTGACCGCCGCGTGCCTCTGGGGGCTGCCGGCCGCGCGCACGCACCTGTGCATCTTCGACACGGAGGTCGTGGACCTCACCGATCGGGTCACGGATCCCGTCGAGGTGCTGATGAAGGTCCAGCTCGGCGGTGGTACGGACATCGGCAAGGCCGTGGCCTACGGGGCCACGCTCGTCACCAACCCGCGGCGCACCATCGTCGTGCTCATCACCGACTTCTACGAAGGGGCGAGCGCGACGGTTCTCGTCTCACGCGTGAAAGCTCTTTGTGATCAAGGCTGTACGGTCCTGGGGCTGGCCGCGCTGGACCCCGAGGCGAACCCGGCCTACGACCGGGATCTGGCCCGGCGGCTGGTCGGCGTGGGCGCCCAGATCGGGGCGATGACACCCGGCCAGCTCGTCTCCTTTCTGGCGGACAAGGTGCGGTCGTGATCCGCGCGGATCTGCTGGCCCTCACCCCCGAGGCCCTCGCCGCGCTGTCCAATCTGGGCCTCGTCAAGCGGGCGACCCGCGAGCTGGCCGACGGTCGAGGGGCGGCGCTGGTCTGCGAGGCCGACGGGACCGTCGTGGGCACCTTCCCGGACGGGGTCGTGGTGCGCCTCGCGCCGGGCAGGAGTTTCGTCGACGGCCCCTGCACGTGCGGGGCGGTGGGCGCGTGCCGGCACCGCGTGGGGGTGGTCCTCGCGTATCTGCGCGGGCAGAGCGAGGCCGCGCCCGTGGCAGCGCCCCCCTGGTCTCCGGGGGCGCTGACGGACGCACGCCTGGCCCTGGCGCTGGGCGAGCGTCGCCTGGAGCGCGCGCGGCAGTCGCTCCGGCGCCCGGTCCTGATCACCCTGGAGCACGGCGCGCCGCCCACGGCGCGCCTGCCGGCCTGCACCGTGCGCTTTCTCGTGCCCGACGACGTGGCCTATGCCCGCTGTGACTGTGCCGAGCCCGGGACCTGTGAGCACCTGGCGTTGGCGGTGTGGGCCTTCCGTCTGCGCGACATGGACGGCGTGGTCACCCTCGGCCGCGCGCCCGCGGAGACCGTCTCGCCACACACGCTGCGCCCACCCGTGGATGCGCTGCTGTCCCACGTTCTGGCCGAGGGCACGACCCACGCTGCGCCCGGCAGCGCCTGCTTCGCGTTCGCTCGGGCCGCCCTGGAGGGCGCGGGCGCCCGGTGGCTCGTGGGGGGCGTGGACGACCTCGAGGCCTCGCTCGAGGCCTTCCAGCGGCGCAGCGCCCTCTTCACCGCGGTCGACCTGCGCGGCCTGCTCGTGGAGCTCGAGGCGCGCCTGCGCGCCGCGTGGCGTCCGGTCGAGCTGCCGGCGGCGTACCTCCTGGGCGAGGGCGAGGCCGCAGAGGTCCTGCTCGACCACACGCGTCTCGTCTCCCTGGGCGCGCGTGTCGAGGCGGATGGGCCCGCGAAGCAGGCCCGCGTGTACCTGGCCGATCCAGGCACCGCGACGGTGGTCGTCCTGGAGCGGCGGTGGGCCGACACACCGGACGACGGCCCTGCGCTGGCGTTCCGGCGGATCGGAACCCGCCTGACCCTGGGGCCGCTCGCCCACGGCCAGGTGGTCTCCCGCGCGGTCAAGCGACGTGCCAATCGCAGCGTCGAGCTGGGCACGACGCGCCCGGGCCAGACGTCCGTGACCTCACGGTACGGGGACTTCGGCGCCCTCCCTGCGCCGCTCCTGGTGCGCGACCTGAGGGCGCTGGAGGCCCGCCGGGCGACGCGCCCACCGCCCTTCCTGCGCCCGCGGGTGCTGGCCGAAGACGTCCATGTCGTCGCGATCTCCGAGGTGCGTTCCCTGGCCTACCGCCCCAGCGCGCAGCAGCTCCTCGCGGAGTGCGTCGACGCCGCCGGCAACGGCTTCCTGGCCAGCGTGACCCACCGGACCGTGGCGCCAAATGCCGTGGACGCGGCCCGAGCCGCCCTGGCCGAGCCGGTTGGTTTCCTGTGTGGCGAGCTGCGATGGACCCACGAGGGCCCCTCCCTGGACCTCCTGGGCATCGGCGGTGCCCAGTTCGTCGTGCCCGATCTGGCGGCGGTGCCCGTCGGCCCGGCGCTCGTGGCGCTGCCCCGCGCCCTGCCCCCGGTCCCGGGCGATCCCGTGCGGGAGGTCCTTCGTCGCGCCGAGGGGCTCCTCGACGAGCTGCTCGTGGCAGGCCTGCGGCATGCCGCGCCGGGGTTCGCCACGCGCCTCGCCGCCGCCCAAGACGAGGCGGGGCTCGTCGGCCTGACCGACTTCGCGACCCGACTGGCCGGGCTCGCGTCGGCGCTTGCCCGGCGCGAGCCCGAGGCGGCTTGCCGAGCCTGGCTCGAAGCCGCGCTGTTCGCCGCTCTGCTGGAGACCGCCGCGGACTAGCGCGCGGTCAGGCGGGTCAGATCCAGGACCACCTCCGAGAACGCGACGGGGTCCACCGCGCCCAGGGGCACCGGCGCGGAGGACCCGCCGCGGGTGTAGAACGTGCAGCCCTCGAGCGTCTGGTCCGGTGCGCCGCGGACGTCACCGATGAAGATCCCCGGCGTGTGGGTGAGCACGGCGTCGAGCCCGCGCACCGTCTTGGTGTGGAGCGCGATCACGCCGCCGTCCATCATCACGTCCCGACGCCAGCCCAGCTTCTCCAGGCCGCTCAGCAGGCCGATGCCCAGACAGGGGATGTCCGTGAATCGAACCAGCGTCGAGGCCTCCTGCTCGGCCGGCGTCGCGCGCGCCACGGGGCGACCGAGCTGCGGGAAGGGCTGCACGACCCGGTAGTCGGCGAACAGCCCGGCCCAGGTCTCCAGCGCCTCGGGCGCCAGCAGCGCGGGGTGTGCCAGGCAAACGCGCTCGTCCGGATCGAGGGTCACGGCCTCATCGTCCGGACCCGCGTACGTCGAGTCCTCGGCCACGCGAAAGCAAGCGTCGTTGCCCGGGCGGCTCCACAACAGTCCGCGCACGAGATGCCCCACCACCGGGTGCCGCACGAGGCAGTGTTCGAAGTCGGTGGCGCGCCAGGTCCGCCCCGTGACCAGCGCCGTCTCCAGGCGCGCGGTGGCGCTCCTGGAGACCGCCGGCAGGCTCTTCTTCAGAAGCTTCCAGGCCTCGACGGCGGCCTGGGCCTTGACCGGATCGTCCGAGGCGTTCGGGGTGGGCAATTCGGCGCGCAGCTTGCCGCCGTCTCGGACGCGCGGTTTCAGATCGGCGCCCAGGACGAGCTCGAAGGTGCGCGGCCCGAAGTCGAACGCGCACCCGCCGCGCTCATCCAACCCGCAGTCCGGGACGCTGCGATCCTCGAGGTCCTCGTGGGTGAGCCCGCGCGCCTCCGCGATCCGGAGCAGGTGGTGCCGGGCCACCTCGATCACCGCCCAGTCGCGGTTGATCTGCGTGAACTTGCGCAGTTCGCCCAGCGCCTCGTCGTTCCCCAGCTTCGCCAGGGCGTCGATGGCCAGGCTGGCGGCCTGGTGGCGCTTGGCCAGTCGCCAGGGCTTGGCGGCGCGCCCGAGCGCCATGGCCGCCCGCTGGCGACCGCAGAGCCCCGCCGCGACGATGACCCAGTTGAGCTTGTTCGGGGCGCCGGCCCCCTCGAAGAGTTCCAGGAGGCGACAGACGAAGCGGTCGATCGATGCCGGCTCCACCGCGGCCGCGAGCGGCGCGAGCACCTCGTGGGGTGTCTCCAGCTTCGACGCGCTCATCGCCGACAGCACCCGGACGACTCCGGCCGCCGGCAGCCGCGCGGTGCCCAGAACGAGCGGCGGCAGCTCGTCGAGTGGGGGCCAGGGCAACTTCGGCAGCGGGCCGGCGCCCTCCAGGAACGGCGGCAACGACTCCATCTCCGGCACCCGTGAGGTCGTCTGCGGCGTGGTCGGCAAGACGTCCGCCACCAGCGCCGCGCCCTTTCCACGCCCGATGGCTCGCAGCACCTCCCCAGCCAGCGCCGCGGCCTTACCGCGCCCTCGGGAGGCCTCCGCCAGCGGCCCGGCGGAGAAGTGCGGCCAACGCTCCAGCCACTCTCGCGGCGTGACCGGGTCCTTGCCCGACACCGCCAGCTCGATCATGGCGCGCGCCGTCTCCTCGCAGCGGGCCAACCCCAGCGCTCGGGTGAGTGACGCGCGGGCGCCCTTCTTCTTCTCCCGCTGAACACTGGAGATGACGAGGTCGAGCGCGCGCAGCTCCGTGTGTGCGAACCACGCCCGGATCTGCTCGGGCGTCCGCAGGGAGAGCTTCAAGCGGCGCATGTGTCTCTCGACGCGTTCGGCGCTGCTCTGCCCCAACACCAGCTCCTGGGGGTGCCCCTCGTCCGCGAGCCAGCTCTCGGCGAACGCGTCGTCGGGCCACGAGTCCACCAACGCGTCGATCTCGGGCTGGACACCGAGCGCCGCGGCCAGCTCGAAGATGCGCGCCGGCGGCTGCCAACTGGAGTTCGACGGCCACTCGGCGGTGCCGAACACCTTGCGGACCTTCTGGAACCACAGGTCGCGCTCCTCGGGGCTCAGCGTCGGGATGACCTCCTTCCGGAAGGGCTCGATCCGGACGTCGACCGGCCGCGTGGGGGGATTCTCGACGGTCCGGGGCAGGGGCTCGAGCGTGCGCCAGGTGGCGCGGAACCAGTCCCTGGGGTCCAGGGCGAGGTGTGGTTCGGGTGGGTTCGGCGGCATGTGTCGTTCAGTCCGAGAGCGCCCGGACGCGCGGCATCCGGTCGCGGAAACGCTCAGGTCCGTCGTCAGCGGCCGGCATCTCGACGAGCTTGGGCAGGAGGTGTCGCACCAGCGCCGGGGGACGATATCACGTCATCCGGGGGACGACACCCGACCCGTTGCGCGCCGCGTCGTGCCGAACTTCGTCGTCGCCCATCGCGGCCGGGACCTCGGCGCGCGGCCCTCGGTCGGGCGCGTGTGGCGCTTCTGCACCACCACCCGCTTGACCTGGATCGCGTCCGCCGGCGCTTCGTTGGCATCACGCGCCGGCGCTGTGCTACCGCCAGAGCGTGAGACGATTCATCGCCGCTCTGATGTGCAGCGCCGCG
>CAINDO010000495.1 GCA_903847385.1 uncultured Myxococcales bacterium | reverse complement strand
TTCGGCGGCGCCGGCGACGGCGCGGGGGGGGCGTGATGCGACGCGCGACCCTCAATCCGGCGGTCTGCGGGCTCCTCGCGGCCCTCCCGACGACCGCGATGGCCCAGAACTACACGTCCACGCCCTTCGGCGGGCGAAGCGGCTCGATGGGGGGCGCCTCGGCGGCGCTGGGCACGGACGCCTCGGCCCCGCTCCTGAACCCGGCCAACCTGGCCGGTCTCGACTCGGACGTGCTCTCCCTGTCGGCCAACGTCTACGCGTTCACCGGGGCGCGGGCGCCGGACTTCTTCCAGCTCGGGCCGGACGCGTTCGAGCAGTTCGGCGCCGCCCGGGTCGCGGGCACCAGCCTCTCGTCGAGCGGCTTCGACGTGTACCCCTCGTCCGCGGCCTACTTCCTGCGCCTGGGCGACGACGCCCGGCCCATGACGCTGGCCCTGTCGCTGATCGACGTCAATCACACGCGATACAGCTTCTCGGGCAAACCGCAGGTCCGGTTCGACGATGGCGCCTTCCGCGCCGACACTCGTTTCCTCTACCAGACCGACGCCTACTACCTGGGGCCCAGCTTCGCGATGCAGCTCGCGGGGGGCACGCGACTCGGGCTCTCGGCGTTCCTGGTGCACCAGCCGCTTCTCACGGCGCGGCAGACCACGGCCCTGCGAACCACCGCGAACAACACCCAGTTCGAGGCCGAGGAGGCCACCGAGTACCTCGACGGCGCCAGCCGCGACCTGCAGTTCGTGGCGGGCGCCCAGCACCGCTTCGGCCACCTGGCGCTCGGACTCTCGGTGGCGCTGCCTTCTCTTCACCTGGGCGGGCAGTTCGAGCGCGAGCTCAAGTCGCAGGCCTCACGGCCGGGCGGGGTCGAGACCGAGCCCAGCGAACTCCTGATCCGCTCGTACGAAGGCGATCTGATCATCGTGCGGCCGACCCGGTTCACCGCCGGCGTCGCGTACGAGGTGCCCCAGCGGTGGGCGATCGCCCTCGACGCGAACGTGTTCCTCGCGACCTCACCCGGCGTTCGGCTGGATGGCACCATGCGCACGGATCTCATCCAGCAATTCGGCGTGGCGGACTCGGTCAGCAAGTCGCGCGCCGAGCTGCAGGACCACGCTCTGGCGCTGGACGTGGCGCTCGGCGGGGAGTTCTTCCTCAGTGACGCGGCCGCCCTGCGCGCGGGTTTCTTCGTCGACCGGTCCGGGGCCGACCTGCCCTCCGAGCTCGCGCCGAAGGATCTTCTGCTCTTCGCCGAGGATCGCCTCGGCGCGACCGCCGGCGTCGGGTTCGCGGCGGGCGCCTTTCAGACCGACCTGGGTGTGATGGCCTTCCTGGGGAGCGGAAAGATCGTCTCCCGACGCATGCTCGCCGGCGAGGACGCCCTCTTTCGCGCCGACCTCTCGACCTACGGCGCGCTGTTCTTCGTGACCGGGTCGATGGATCTGGACTCGCTGAAACGCCGCGTCGCCGACCAGCTCGGGGCGCCGGTCGATGTGTTGAGCGTCGCGGCCGACCCCGGTTCAGTGGTCGACTTCGGGCAGGAGAAGACCCTGACGCTGGGCGGCGTCGACCCGGCCCTGGCCGCCTTCGAGGGCCGCGCCGAGATGAACGGGCTGGTCAAGAGCCCGGTGACCTACCCCGAGCTCGGCCAGCCCCGCTACGACCAGTTCTTCCTGCGGGCGGCGCAGCTCCGCGGGGCGGTGATCGCCTCGCGACAGATCGTCGGGCAGGCGGCCTCGCGGCTGGACGCACCCGGCGCCGGTGCGCCGCGCCCCGCCGAGATCGCCGACCTGAAGCAGGCCGTGCAGGCCGCCTCCGGGGCCCTGGAGCAGGTCGCCGCCGAGGGCGCGACGCTCATGTCGCAAGCCTTCGAGCTGGCGCGCTCGGCCAGCTCGGACTTCAAGGGGCCGCAGGCCGTGCACGCGCCCGCGGTCGCCGGGAGCCTGGTGGCCACGGCCGAAGCGCTCGGCGCGGCCCTCGGCGACGTGCCTGGACTGCTCTCGGAGACCCTTCGACTGCTCGAGGCGCTGACCGCCGCGGGGACGACCGGGATGGACCTCGCAACGCCGGACGTCGGCAAGAAGCCGAAGGGCAAGGTGCCCGGCGGCCCGTGAGCCCGGGGGGCCGCGCAATTGCCGGGTCGTGTTCGTGGTCTTCGATCGCGAGGGGTGTGTGGCCCTCTGAATCTTGCGCAACCTGCGCGTCCGGTCGATCGTCTCGTGTCTTCTGTCTTCGCCGGCCGAACTCCACATGCGCGTTTTGTATAAACCTCCAGTTCGTCTCTCTCTCGGCGCGCGTCCGGTCGACTTCGTCGAGTCGGTTCATCGGCTCGGCGGGACGGACGCCGCCTGGCTCGAGGGGCTCGTGGACGCGGCGTCGACGCTCGACCGCGGCCTCGGAGTCGTCGGTGTGTTGCAGCGTCTCGAGGGCGGCGTGGTCGAGACGCTGCACGTCGCGGTCAAGGGGCAGGACGCGGCCTGGCGATTCGTCGAGCGCTTCGCCGCGGCGAACTTTCCCTTCGCGCACCTCAGCGAAGGACCGCCCACGCATTCGGCGACCTTTCGCGCCGAGCTCACGCGCGCCGGCCCGGGGGGGCCCACCTTCGAGGCGCTCTGCGGAGACCTCGGGATTCGCGACGCGAGCGGTCACCTTGCGCAGTGCGGGGGTGAGCACTTCGTGGTCCTGGTGGCGCCTGCGCGTGAGACCATCGTGCCGACGACGGCGGAGCGTCGGCGTTGGAGTCGCGCGACGGCGCACCTCGGCACCGGCCTGCGCTTGCGGGTGCGACTCGGTGCGTCTGTGCCCGTGCCCGAGATCGTGCTCGATCACCGTGGCCGAGCGCTGCACGTTTCCCCCGACGCCCTCGACACCGAGCTCCCGGAGCGAACCGCCCTCGCCCACCTCGAGCGGCATTCGGCCGCGATGCGACTCGCCCGCGGCCCGCTGCGCGAGACCGAGCCCGACCGCGCGATGTCGCTCTGGACCGCGCTGGTCGACGGGCGCTGGTCGCTCGCCGATCGGATCGACAGCGATGGGAGACCCTTCGTCGTCGCCTTTCGCAACGACCTCGGCACTCCGGGACCCAGCGAGCTTTCTGCCCGGGAGCGTGACGTCGTCGCGTGGGCCGCGGGCGGCGCGAGCCTCAAGGAGGTCGCCTACGCGCTCGGTGTGGGCGTGTCGACGGTGGGCGGGCAGCTCGCCTCGGCGATGCGCAAACTGCACGTCACCTCGCGCGGCGAGCTCGCGACGCTCTGGGCCGCGATGCGCGCGGCCGTCCCGAGCGAGCACGAGATGGTGCGGGTGTCGCTCGACCCTGGAGACGATGCGCTCGCTCCGCTGAGCGAAGCAGAGCGGGACGTCGCCCGGCGCGCCGCGCGGGGGGAGCCCACGGCCGAGATCGCGCGGGCGCGGGGCACCGCGGAGAGCACCGTCACGAACCAGCTCGCCGCGATCTTTCGCAAACTCGGCGTGGCGTCTCGCGCCGAGCTCGCGGCGCTGCTTGCGCAGGGTCCGTGCCCCTGATCCACGCCGCGCTACCGGAAAAGTCGCTATGGGCAAAGGGGGACGCCGGGCGCTACTCGTCGAGTTCCACCTCATCGAGGATCGCATGTATTCACCCCGCAAGTCGCTCGTCGCCCTCGTCGCCCTCGTCGCCCTCGTCCATGCCGCCGGCTGCGAATCGTCGACCGAGGCCGAATCCATGTCTCCGGCCCGGGACGACCGGTCGGCGGCGCTCGTCGGCCAGGTCGACCCCGGGGTCGTATTCATCTCGCCCGCCGCCCCGGGCGCCGCCGCGCACGGTGATCTCGTCGTGACGGCCGAGCCGATGGTCCGCGTCGACCTCGTCGACGCGCCCGAGGGCACGCCGCCGCTCGCCGAGTTCACGCGTCACGGCAGTGTCTTCGCCGTACCCGCCGCGCCGGAAGACGAGGCCGCGCGCATTCGCGCCGTGCTTCAGGACGCCCCCGGGGACCCGCAGGATCTCGATGCCGACTTCAATCCCGTGGGGTACTTTCAGATCCGGTGGAAGACGAGCATCGCCGAGCCGGGCCGGACCTATCGGCTTTCGGTCGTCGTGCCCGACGGCCGCGTCGTCGGCGTGACGGACGTCTTCGTCGCCGCCAACCGCGACCAGCTCCGCAAGGTCGATCGGTCGAAGGCCACGGGCGTCCTGGCCGGCACCCTCGTCAACATCCGCTTCCGCGTCGACGCCGCCGCGGTCGACGCCGACGGCGATGGGGTGCTCGACTGGGGCGACAACTGCCCGCAGGATGCAAACGCGACGCAGGAGGACCTCGACCAGAACGGCCTCGGCGACGCGTGCGACGCCTGCCCGCCGACCCAGTGTCTCCCGGGCCGGTGGGTCGACCCGGCGACGTGCGCGTGCGCCTGCGCCCCTTGTCCCGCAGGCTTCGTCGCCGACCCCGCGACGTGCGCCTGCCTTTGCGACGCGCCCGCCGGCGACCCCTGCCCGGGCGACTTCGCGCTCGATCCGCGGACCTGTCGCTGTGCCTGCCCGCCGACGCTCTGCCCGCCGGGCTCGGTGCTCGACCCCGCGACCTGTGGCTGCGTCTGCGATCGCGATGCCTGCTCCGGCGTCCACGTGCAGGACCCGAACACGTGCGGCTGCGCGTGTCCGCAGGCCGTGCGCGGCGATCCGAGCCCGTGCCCGGGCCCGGGCGAGGTGCTCGACCCTTCGACCTGCGCCTGCGTCTGTCCGGACGTTCTGTGCCCGGCGGGCCACCGGATGGACCCCACGAGCTGCGGGTGTGTGTGTCAGAGCGCCTGCGGGCCGGGGCAGGTGCAGGACCCGGTCGACTGCACCTGCGCCTGCGAGGTGCCGAGCGGGTGTGAGGGCGGCCAGGTGCTCGATCCAGTCGCGTGCGACTGCCGCTGCCCCGACCTGCTGCTCCCGCCGTGCGCGCAGGGACAGAATCCGCAGCCTCCGGGGAGCCTGTGTCCCGTGTGTTTCCAGGATCCCGCGCCGACCCGCGAGGTCGTCGTGAGCCGGGCCATCGCGGCCTTCGACGCCCCCGACGCGGCCTGCTCGGGCCTCGCGACCGACACGCTCGCGGACGTGCTCAGCCTCGACGGGGCGATTGCTCTCCCCCTGGACTTCGGCCCGGTGCACGGGTGCGCGCTCGGGACATGCAATCGCACCGCCGCCTTCCGGCTGCCCATCGCGCCGCTCGGTGCGTCGGGACTGTCGTTCGACGCCGACGCACTCCTCGACGCGCTCCCGCAACTCGCCGACGTTCGCTGCTGGCTCGCCTATCGGGAGGGCGAGGGCCTCAACGGCGAGATCCGCTACCTCTCGACCCAGGACCCGAGTCAGCGCAACGGCGGGGGGATTTACGGCGCCCCACCGCCGGAGGTGTCCGAGGTCTTCCTCGTGTGCGACGGCCAAGGCGAGGCGGCGCTCCAGCTCTGTCCCCAGGTGAGTCGCGTGCTCCATCTGTCGCTCCTCTGAGAGCCTGACCGGGGTCACCTCGGGCACGCCGCCCGATGCGCGGCCCGCAACGCCCACGGGCGGGACGCCGGCGGAGGCCGCGGCCGGTGGCCGACCCGCCGAGGCCGACGCCGCCCCCCCGGTGCGCTGGACGCCGGACGCCCTGGGGATGAACACGGACGATCGAGGCCGTCATCGCCGAGTGAGCGGTCGGGGTCGCGCGAGAATTCGACCGGACGCCTGAAAGGTTGGTCGGCCTCGGCCCGTACACGTCCGTGTACCGACAACCACAGCATTCCGGGAGCCTGCACCATGAAGCGAAATGTCCTCCTCCTCTCCGTCGTCGTCGCCGCGTCTCTGGCCTGCGCAAAGCCCTGCCGCGCCGAGGGTTTCGCCACCCGCGGCTCCTGGCTCGCGATCGGAGATCTCTCCTATGACAGAGAGGACTTCGAGGCGACACGAAGTTGGACGACCCTGCGCGGCAACCGTCAGAGAGCGTCCGTCGAGCCCGAGGTCGGGTACTTCGTCTTGGACGGCCTCCTGCTGGCGGCAGGGATCGGGGTGTCGTTCGACCGCATCGACAACGCCTTGAAGACCGACCGGACGACCACGGTGGCCGTGAACCTGAAACCAGCATACTACCTGCCCATTGCCGATGGGCTCTTTGTTCATGCGGGCGTGCCCCTGGCGGCGATCGTGGGCGGTGAGGCTCGCGCTGTGACCAAGGCGACCGGCGACGTGGCGGGGGGCGGCATCACGGGTTGGAGCGCGGGTCTCGGCGGTGGCCTCGCCTACGCGCTCGGCGACGAGCGCGGCGCCGTCGCCCGACTCAACATCGACTACGCCTACCGGTCCCTCACGTACGCGCCGGACTTCGGAACGGGCACGAGGGTGGCGCAAGGTGTACTCTCGGCGGCCCTGGGGTTCGGCGCGCACTTCTGACCGGTTCGGGTGTGTCATCACAAAGCGACACACGCCGCCGCCGCCACTTTGGCCAGCCACGCGCTCGGCCGGTCGGGCAGGGCGGCGAAACCGGGTAGACCCTGCCAATCCAGCGCCCGCTCGATGTGTTTCCCCAGCGTCTCGGAGCGCGTCGGCTCGTTGGGATGACTCAGCCGAGGCTCGGCGGAACGCGCGGGCAGCGTGAACCCCCACTCCGGATCGCCCGAGTCGCCGGCCTTGTGCAGCGGATCGGCGATGAAAACGAGTTCTTCGCAGGGCTCCAGCGGATCATGGTCGAGCAAGAGCTCGTCGAGGACCGTCGGGCCATCCAGGTGTTCCAGAGGATCTGTCAACACATGCGCTGCCTGGTCGGGCATGGCCAGGTCGGCGTGGCCATGCCAGGGCCACTCCGGGTGGTTGCCCCGCAGGCTGACCCCGCCCACACCGATCCAGAAAGCGATGAGCGAGTCCGGCAAGCGCCCGCACAGGCCCTCCAACCGCGCGATGCGCTCCTCGATCGCTTCCAGGGGCACGGGCGGCGTCCGGCAGGCCTCGGGGTTGAGGAAGACATAGCCGTGTTGCCGAAGCGCCGCGATCAGGGCGTCGATGCGCGCGCCCAAGGGCCGGTAACTCTCGGCCAGGGCCAGGATGGCCTCGTGGCGGGTGGGGGTCATGGCCTTGCGGGGGGCCGCCCGAGCACGCGCCGCCATCGCTCCGGGTCCCATGTGACGCAGAACACGCTCGGCGGCCTCGGCGAACGACCCGCGAAACGAGAGCGGCGCCAACCGCTCCGCCCAGCGGCCATCGGCGTGCACGACAGGGCCCGCGCTCGGTAGCCGCGCGAGCACCGCCCACATGACCTCCTTGCGCTTCGAAGCCGAAGGCAGCAGCGGCGCCAGTCTGTCGTACGCGGCGGCGGCGTCCCGGGCGAAGCAGGCGGCCACGGCGCACTCCAGAAGCGCGCGATCCGTCTCCGAATCCACCAATGACACCAGCGGTTCCCAGGCCTTGAGCGCCAAGAGCGACTCCGCGGCGGCAAACCGCAGGGAGACGTGGCGCCTCGACGTCAAGATGGCTTCCAGCGTCGGCCTGGCCGGTGCAAACCCCGTTGCGCCCAACGCCCGCACCAAGAGGCGAGCGGCGGCATTGGCGGCCGGCGGGAGATGGCCTTCCCCGGGCAGGTCGGCGGCTTGAAGCGCCGCGAGGAGATCGGGTCCCAGGTCGGGCGCCGGACACTGGCGCAGACCTCCCCCGACCCCGGAGCCGCGCTTGGGTTCGCGTTGAGCGGACTGTCCCTCCCGAGCGGCGCGGCCGTTACACGCCGTTACACCCGTGTGACGACTTGCCCGGCAACCTGAGGTCACCTGGCGCCGATGACCGGCCCCGCCACCCACCGCAGGAGAGACCCCCATGAAGTTCCTCACCCTCGTCGCCCTGTTCGCGCTGTTCACCACGGACGCGTTCGCCGAGAAACTCTGCGCCAACGGGGCGACGACCAGCACGTCGTGGACCTTCGAGAGCGCCCAGATCGTCTCCGGCGCCGGGTGTTTCCGGGGCACCGACTGCACGGGGAGCGCGTCGTACACCTGCAGCGGCGGAAGCTGGTCGATGAACACCGGCAGCCTGCGCTACAGCTGCGGCAACCTCGCCGTCGACGGCCCGGGCGTTCAGTCCAGGCAGGGGCTCGACGCCCAGGGTCGGCTCCTGATCGGCGTCGGCGGCGCGCTCTCCTTCGAAGTGGCGCCCCGCCTGGCGGTCGCGGTGCAGGTCTACTCCGGGCCGGCCGGCGCTCAGGCGGCCGTGACCCTCACGCGCCGCTGAGACGCCGCTCCAGGGCGCGCCGCCAATCGCCGAAGGTCGCCGCCGCCCGCTCGAACGCCGCCCGCGCCTCGACGGGCGCGCCGCGCGAGAAAGCGAGGTGGCGCCGAAAGGGCTCCGGCGCCGTCGAGCCTCGACGGGGCCCGTTGGCGGCGCCGCCGGTGTCACTTCATCGCGCGGAAGTGCGCGTTGCGGAGGGTCGGGCGCGCGTGCTCGTCGAGCTGCAGGGTCACGTCGCCCCGCCACCAGACACCGAGCGGTGCGCCGATGTTCGGGCGCTCGGTGGCGCCCTGGGCCCCGTGCAGCCCGTAGACGTTCTGGGCCTCGGGGGTGTCCGCCTCGACCACGGCGTGGTCGAGCGTCCATGCGTCGCCCTCGCGGGCGAAATCGAACTCGAGCCGGGCGGACCGCACCGGCCGGCTCGTCCAGTCGACCGTGAGGTCGACGCCGTGGAAATCGCCCGTGATCCCGCCGCCGACGACGGGCGCGCACCCGGCGTTGTCATCGTGGATTACGCAGGTCGTGGGCACGTTCGTCGCGTTGCAGTCCTCCTCCTCGATCTCCCAGCCGGTCTCGTTGTCGGTGTTCGAGATCGCCACGTCGTCCTCGCACTTCGCCCCCTCTTCTTGCATGACATCGCCGCCGGACATGCTCAGGGTGAGGCCCGAGACGACCCTCGCGCCCCCCGCGTCAGACTGCGTGACGTCCGGCCACATTTTCTTGCCGCCCGCCCGGCAGGATGGGAGACCCACCGGATGCCACCCACCGTGAGCGTCCGCCTGACGCCCCATCTCCATCGATTCTTTCCGAACCTGGAGGGCCGGGACCTCCGCGTCCAGGGCGCGACGGTCGCCGAGGTTCTGGCCGCCATCGAGGCGCTCGCGCCGGGGTTCGGGTTCTACATCTGCGACGAGCGGGGGAGACTCCGCACGCACGTGAACATCTTCGTCGGGAAACAGATGGTCCGGGACCGCCGGGCCCTCAGCGACGCCGTCGCCGAGAACGACACGGTTTCCATCCTGCAAGCACTGAGCGGAGGTTGATGCATGGCAGCGCAGATCCTGGTGGGCACCCGGAAGGGCACGTTCATCGTCGAGAAGTCGGACGGCCGGTGGCGCCCGCGCCTCGCGGGCCACGCGGGCGCGGGCTCGAACTTCGTCGCGCGCGACCCGTACACCGGGCGCCTCTGGGCGTTGCTCGGCCACGGTCACTGGGGGGCCAAGCTCTCCTGCTCCGACGATGGCGGGGCGACGTGGGCCGACGCCGCCGCCCAGATCAAGTACCCCGAGGGCGCGAAATACATCGCCCAGGACATGTACGAGGACGAAGCCAGCGAGTACGGCGTCGGCTGGCGCATCTCGACCAAGCCGGCCACGCTGGCCAAACTCTGGGTCATCGGCTTCGGCCCGGGCGGACGCATCTTCGTGGGCACCATCCCGGGCGGGCTCTTCGAGAGCCGCGATGGCGGCGCCTCGTTCGAGCTCAACCGCCCGCTGTGGAGCCATGAGTCTCGCGGCGGCGATCTCTTCGGGGCCACCGAGGCCAAGAGCGAGACGAAGTGGTTCGGCACGCCCGCCTCCGAGGGCGGCGACTTCGCCGCGGGCATCCACTCCATCGCGGTCGACCCGCGCGACCCGGACCGGGTGCTCGTGGCCGTGTCGACGGCCGGTGTCATCGAGACGCGGGACGGCGGGCAGACCTGGCACCCCAGGAACAAGGGCATGCTCCTGGACCACACCCCGGAGCCGGACGCCGAGTGGGGCCACGACACACACTTCATCGAGCAGTGTCGCGACCAGCCCGAACACATCTGGCAGCAGAACCACGTCGGTGTGTATTACAGCAGCGACGGCGCCGAGACGTGGCGCAAGGTCAGCCGCCCCGAGCAGGGGGTGCACTTCGGGTTCCCCGTGACGGTGGACCCGACGAACGGCCGCCGCGCGTGGCTCGTGCCCGGGCGCTCCGACCAGGAGCGCATGGCCCTGGAGGGCGGGCTCTTCGTCGCCCGGACGGACGACGGCGGCGAGACCTGGCAGCAGCTCCGCAACGGCCTGCCCCAGGAGGCGGCCTTCGACGTCGTCTATCGGCACGCGCTGCACAACGCCGACGGCGTCCTGGCCTTCGGCAGCACGACCGGCAACCTGTACGTCAGCGAGGACGGCGGCGACTCGTTCATCACGGTGAGCAACAACCTGCCGCCGATCTACTCCGTCCGGGTGGGGTGAGGCGGCGGGGCCCCACCCGAGCGCCCGACCCCGAATTGCGATCGCGTGGTGGCCTGTCGTACAAGCGCACTCATGCGACCGACCGCCACCTCGTCCCCCCGCAATGAGCTGCAGACGCCCCCTCGCGCTGGCGGGGGCTGGTCGGTTTCACGCCCATGCTGATCACCCGTTTGCGGCTGAAGAACTGGCGCAATTTCCGAGACGTCGACGTGAAGCTCGGGCCGCGCGGGTACCTCATCGGTGCGAACGCGTCGGGCAAATCCAACCTGCTCGACGTGTTCCGCTTCCTGCGCACGCTCGCGCAGACCGACGGCGGCGGCCTTCAGAAGGCCATCAAGGAGCGCGGCGGCCTGGCCAAGCTGCGCAGCCTGCACGCGCGAAGCAAACCCGAGGTCCGGGTCGAGGTGGAGCTCGCCGAGTCCCCCGACGCATCGGTGCCGACCTGGCGCTATGCACTGGCGTTCAAGTCGGAGGGCAAGGGTCAGCAACGGGTCCTGATCACGGACGAGGCCGTGGATCACCTGGGCGAGGAAGTCCTGCGCCGTCCGGGCGATGACGACGAGGGTGACACCGACCGACGCACGCAGACGCATCTGGAGCAGATCAACAACAACTCGAACTTCAGAGCGATCGTCGAGTGTTTCGCGGCCACGACCTATCTCCATCTGGTGCCGCAGTTGCTCAAGCACAGCGGAGAGATCGGGGCCCGGGTCCTGGAGAACGACCCCTTTGGCCAGGGGCTGTTGCAGCGCATCGCCAAGACGCCGAAGAGGACGCGCGACGCGCGGTTCGCTCGCATCGGCAAGGCGCTCGCTCAGGCGATCCCGCTCTTCTCGGAGTTGCGCTTCGAGCAGGAGCCCGTCACCGGCTTGTGGCACCTGGAGGCCAACTTCACGCACTGGCGCGTCAACGGCGCCTGGCAGCGCGAGGACCAGTTCTCCGACGGCACGCTGCGCCTCATCGGCTTGCTGTGGGCGCTCCAGGAGGGGGACGGCCTGCTGCTGCTCGAGGAGCCCGAGTTGTCGCTGAACGACGAGATCGTGAAGCACATCCCGCTGATGGTCGACCGCGTGCTCAAGTCGGCCCGCATGCTGGGCCGGCAAGTCCTGATCAGCACGCACAGCGAGGTGCTGATCGGCGAGGTCGGGACGGGGTCGGCAATCCTGGTGATTGAACCCGGTGCCAACGGATCGACGGTGAGAGGGCCCACCGAAGACGAACTCCAGGCCCTCGAGGGCGGCCTGAACCCAGCCGAGGTGCTCCTGCCCAAGACGCGCACCCAAGGGCTCGAACAACTCGGCCTCTTCCCGTGAATCGCATCCTGGTGGTCGGTGAAGACGAGCTGTGTCGTGCGCTCGGCGAGCGACTCGTGGATGCCTGCCTGCCGGACTGGCAGCTGGCCGGGCCCTCGATCGACACGCGCGGCGTGACCCGATTGGTGCCGGCCCTCGCTCGATACGCCCGACTGGCAAAGGACCGTCATCCGGTGTTGTGCATCGCCGACACGGACAGGCAATGCGCTGTGACCCTGCGCGACCGCTGGCTGCCCGAATGGGCCGAGCCTCGTCTGCTGCTGCGCCTGGCGGTCTCGGAGGCGGAGAGCTGGGTCCTGGCCGACCGCGAAGGCGCAGCCGAGGCGCTGGGTGTGCCCCTGGTACGGCTGCCGCAGAAGCCCGACGACGAGCCCGATCCGAAGCGACTGGTGCTGACCCTTGCGGCGCGGTCGAAGAAGACCCCGATCAAGGCCGAGGTGGTCTCCGCGTTCGACCGGAGCAAGCGCGGAACCGGATACAACCTGCACCTGGCTGCGTTCGTCCGATCGGGCTGGGATGTTCGACGCGCCGAAGCGGCATCGCCGAGCCTGGCGCGGGCCGTCAAGCGTGTGTCGGCCTTGGGTTCAGGTGTGGGCGCAGGGGTCGGGTAGCCTGTCGGCTACCCCCGGGTCATCGAGTGCGTCTGCGCGTAGCCCGCAACCCGAACCGAGCGGTATCGCGAGCGGGCCATGGCCAAGCTGTCCACGTCATCCGAGACCTGGAGCGACTCTGCCTCGTCCGGACGCGGGTCGATGGGATCGAGCGGCCCGTCGAGGTCACGGCAAACGCCGAAGTCCTCCGGGCAGTCCGGGCACTCGTCCTGGGCACCCCGCAGGTTTGTCCCCGTCAGGGTCCAGCAGCTTGGGGGCGGCTCGCATCCGGCGTCACCGTGGAGCTCTTCCTGCGGCGCGCCAGCTCTCGGCTTCCGCGACCAGATCATCCGGTACAGGCAACTGGGACCGGCGGAGCGCCTCGATGGCTCGATCCGGAGTGTATGTCGGTATCCTTGCCGACGGGACCGTGCCGAGCCACTCGACGACCCCGCTCCACTCCTTCCGGGCCTCGCCGAAGTCGGGTGCCCACGCGGGCGGCTCGATCGCGAGGCCCGCGTTCGCGAACACCTCCAATGCCCATCGCACGCCGTTCTGCACGCTCGGCAGGACCTGGTAGTACCCGGAGACGTCATCCTCGCGGGGGAACGCGAGGTTGAACATGTTCAGGCAGAACTCGCGCCCCCGGGGCGACCTGCGCAGCGTGTAGCCTGCGAATTTCGAGTGTTCGACCAGCACGTCCAGCGGATGTCCCTTGAGCGAGTCCCACGCGGCCCTTGCGGCATCGTTGGTCGGGGCAAACGTCCGCACGCAGCCGTTCGTCTTGCGCTGGGAGACCACCACCCCGCCGAGATGGGGACCTTTGAACCAGGAGTGCGGCGCGTGCTGAACCAAGGGAGTCTCCACTGGGGCAAGGGTCACGAACCTGAACGAGTGCACAGCCTATCACCCCGGGAGCGTCGCCCGCCAAACCGCCCCCTTGCACCGCCGGCCCGCAGGCGGTATCCCCGCGGCCATGGAAAAGACCGCCCGCCCGTTTCTCTACTGGAAGAAGTCCTGCGACACCTGTCGTCGCTTCAAGGCCGCGCTGGAGGCCGCCGGCGCCGCCTTCGACGACCGCGAGATCAACGCCGCGCCCCTGAGCGCGGCCGAGGTCGAGGCGCTCATGGGCGACCGCCCGGTGAAGGACTTCCTGAACACCCGCAACGAGCTGTATCGCGAGCGGGGCATGGCCAAGAGCCCGCCGGACCGCGCGACGGCCATCGCGCTCATCGCCGAGCAGAACAACCTGCTTCGCCGGCCGGTGCTGGTCGTGGGCGACACGGTACTCTTGGGCAACGACCTGCCCGGGGCGCTGCGTCTGTTGGGGCTGCCCCCGGCATGACGCCGCACCCGCTGGCCAAGGACTTCCACGCGCTCTCCCCGGAGCAGGTGCTGGACGCCGTCGAGGTGGGCGGCCGCCGCTGCACCGGGCGGTTCCTGGTGCTCAACAGCTACGAGAACCGGGTGTATCAGCTCGAGCTGGAGAGCGACGCCGCCCGCGGCGAGATGGTGGTGGGCAAGTTCTACCGCCCCGGCCGCTGGAGCCGCGCGGCGATCCGCGCCGAGCACGCGTTCCTGGCCGAGCTCGCCGCGGAGGACATCCCCGTGGCGGCGCCCCTGCGCCTGGGGCCCGGCCCCGAGGACACGCTGGGCGAGATCGGCGGCATCCTGTATGCCATCTTTCCGCGCATCGGCGGCCGGGCCTCGGACGAGCCCTCGGACGAGCAGTTGCGCATCCTGGGGCGGCTGTTGGCGCGCATTCATCAGGTCGGCGCCGCCGCGCCCGCCCCGGACCGGCCGCACCTGGGCCCGCAGACCTACGGCGCTGACAACCTGGCGTATCTGTTGGAGAGCGACGCCCTGCCGCCCGAGGTGCGCGCGCAATACACCGCGACCGTCGAGGCGCTGCTGGAGCGCATCACACCGCTGTTCGAGGACGTGCCGACGCATCGCATCCACGGCGACTGTCATCAGGGCAATCTGCTGTTCACGCCGCAGGGGCCGACGTTTCTGGACTTCGACGACTTTCAGACCGGCCCGGCCGTGCAAGACGTCTGGATGCTGGTGCCGAGCGCGGACGCCGAGGGCGACCGGCAGCGACGCGTGCTCGTCGAGGCCTATCAGGAGATGCGCGACTTCGAGCCGGCCTGGCTGCGGCTGGTGGAGCCGCTGCGGGCGCTGCGGTTCGTGTATTACAGCACCTGGATCGCCCGCCGCGTGGCCGCAGGGGATCCCATCTTCGCGCGCACGTTCCCGCACTTCGGCACGCTGCAATACTGGCAGCGCGAGGTGCAGGACCTGCGCGAACAGATCGCCCGCATCGACGCCGCGGCGCCCTGACGCCCGTGTTCGCCGACCGCCACGACGCGCTCTCGCGCTGGCTGACCGCCCACCGCGACCTGTGGCATCCGCGGCCCTTCGCCGAGCGCGCGCTGGCCTGGGAGGCGGCGCACCCAGAGGTGGCCGCGTGGCTGGACGCCCTGCCCGACGACGCCGTCTCGCCGGGTGTGGCCCCGGACCTGGCGCTCGGACCCGAGCCGCTCGCGACCTGGGCCCGTGAGGCCGCCGCGCACGCCGCGCTGCCGGACCTGCCGGCCATGCCCTTCGCGCTGCAGCCCCGGGCGGCGCGGGGCCTCCCGGGGCGCAAGCAGGCTCAGATCGCCGCGTTTGTGGGGGCGGCGCTGCGCTCGGCGCCGTCGGGCGACCACGTTCTGGACTGGTGCGCCGGCAAGGGCCACCTGGGGCGAACGCTGGCCGGGGCGCTGGGGCGGCCGCTCGTGGCGGTGGAGTGGGACGCGGCGCTCTGCGACGCCGGGCGGGCCTTGTGCGACGCACAAAAACAGCCGGCGACGTTCCACACGCTCGACGCGCGGGGCCCCGAGGCGGCGGCGCTCGTGGGGCCCGACGCCCGGGCCGTGGCCCTGCACGCCTGCGGCGACCTGCACGGCGCCCTGCTGCGCGCCGCAGTGACCCACGGCGTGGCGGCGCTGGCGGTGGCCCCGTGCTGCTACAACCGGGCGGTGCCGGCCGAGTCGGCGGTGCTCTCGGCGGGCGGGCGGGCCTCGGGCCTGAGCCCGGACGCGGACGACCTGGACCTGGTGCACCGCGCGCCGGTCGTCACGGGCCCGGCGGGCCGCGCGCGCCTGGCGCAGACCCTGGCGTGGCGGCTCGGCTTCGACCTCTGGCAGCGCGCGGCGATGGGGGAAGATACCTATCGCCGCATGCCGCCGTTCCCCGAGACCTGGCTCGCGCTGGACTTCGCCGAGTTCGCCCGGCGCTTCGCGGCGCTGGGCGCGCTGTCGACCGCACCGGGGGCGGAGATCACGGCGTTTGAAAAGGCCGGCCACGCGCGGCTGCGCAGCGTCGTGCGGCGGGACGCGGTGCGCGGCCTGTTCGCCCGCCCGCTCGAGGTCTGGCTGTTGCTGGACCGCGCGCGCCTGCTCGAGGAGGCCGGGCTGGAGGTCCACCTGGGCTGCTTCTGCCCGGAGACGGCCACACCCCGCAACGCGTTGCTGCTCGCCCGGCGGGCGTGACCTTGCCCGGCACCGCGGCGATGCGCTATATGCCGCGGCATCCCTGTCACCCTGCCACTTCCGTACCCGATTGCGAGCAAGAGACCCCATGCGTGCGGATTCGAAGTCGAATGGTCGTTTTGTGCGGCGCCTCGCGCTGAACCTGATCGCTGCCGGCGGCCTGGCGCTGACCCTGGGCGGCTGCCTGGGCGGCGAGGATGATGCCGCGAGCGACGGCGGCGTCGGCGGGCAGGGCTCCGGCGGCAACGGCGCCGGCGCCACCGGCGGCAACGGGAACGGCAACGGCGGCAACGGCTCCGGCGGCGAGGCCACGGGCGGCAACGGCAGCGGCGGCAACGGCGCCGGCGGCGAGCTCGTCGGCCCCCCGGGCGATCGCGACGACGACGGCGTGCCCGACGCCGACGACAACTGCCCGCGCGCGCCGAACAACAACCAGGCCGATCGCGAGGGTGATGGCGCGGGTGACCTCTGCGACAACTGCCCGAACGACCCGAACGATGATCAGGCGGACGAGGACGGCGACGGCCTCGGCGACGTCTGTGACCCGAACGACGACGACGCCGACGGCATCCGCGGCGACCGCGACAACTGCGTGGACGTGTTCAACCCCGAGCAGCGCGACCTGGACAACGACGGCCGCGGCGACGCCTGCGACAACTGCATCGACAAGTCGAACTTCAGCCAGGGGGACATGGACGGCGACGGCATCGGCGACGCCTGCGAGGACCCCAACGACAACGACCGCGATGGCGTGCGCAACGACAACGACAACTGCGTCGACCTGTCCAACCCCGAGCAGCGCGACCACGACAACGACGGGCGCGGCGACGCCTGCGACAACTGCGTGGACACGCCGAACTTCAGCCAGGCGGACGCGGACGGCGACGGCCGCGGCGACGCCTGCGAGTAAGCGGGCGCCCGCTCAGTAGACGAGGCCCAGCGACAGATAGGGCCCGTGGAAGAGCTGGTGGTGGGCGGCCGAGATGGTCACCGCCTTCGAGCCCAGGTCGCCGTCGTCCGGATCGCGCGGCGCGGGCCGCTCGTTGTCCAGGCCGCTGCCCATCCACGTGCCCTCGTAGCCCGCGCGCAGGGCGAACCCGGCGCCCTGCAGGCCGTAGAAGCGGTGGTAGACCACGTACCCCAGCCGGGCCTGCGCGCTGAGGGCCAGGTCGAGCGTGCCGTCCACGGACTCGCCGTCCCACACGGCCTTGCGCCAGTCGAGCACCGACAGCCCGAACCCGCCGCGGACGTCCAGGTCCAGGCCGTTGAAGCTGTTCTCGTATTTGGTCAGGTAGTCGATGCGCGCGTAGCCGATGAACAGCTCCCACCGCTGCGCCGTGGCGTCGGCCACCTCGCCGCCGACGAAGCTGTACTCGGGTACGTCCCGCGGGGCGCGGTAGACGTAGTAGGGGAGCGGCAGCGTGTAGCGGCGATAGGAGAGCCCGTAGCCGATGCGCCACTGATTCAGCAGGCGCACCTCGACCTCGGTCACGTCCGTGGTGGCGTCCACTTCGCCGGTCTTCGACGCCGCCGTGCCATGGTAGGTGCCCTGGCTGGTGCTGATCTTCAGGTCGTGGCCGAACAGGAGCTGGTCCACCCCGATCCAACCGGAAATCAACTGCACGCCGGTGCTCGCGGGGCCATCGAGCAGGCTCTGCAGGTACATCAGGCCCAGGTCCCAGCTCCCGATGCGGCCCTCGAGGGAGCCGCCGAACTCGAGCGCGGGGTCGTAGTCGTAGCGCAGGTCCGGCTGGAACGGCGTGTCCGATGCGGCCGGGCGCGGGCTCGTGAGCGACCAGAAGCGGTAGCGGGGCAGGAAGGCCAGCGACACCGACCAGTCGCGGTACTCGTCCTCCCAGGCGCCCGTGGACTCCTCGGCGCGCCGGGCCAGGAACGCCGGCAGGTCGGGGAAGGTCTCCACGCGATCGTCCTCGGCCTGCTCGCGGGCCCGCTGGGAGACGCGCACGCGGCCGTCGGGCAGGGTGGCCAGGGTGGGTGACCAGCCGCCGTTCTCGTCGCGCAGGCGCAGCCACGTGTGTCGGTCGGCGATGTCTCCGCCGCGCAGCGTGACCAGCGTGAGGCCGCGGTTGAAGGCGTTGCGGAAGTAATAGGACAACACATAGGCCGCATCGCCGGCCGCGATGACGGTGTGTTGCCAGCCGGACTCGCGTGTGTCGGCGTCCAGGCGGCGCCACGGTGCCTTGCCGCCGGCGGCGGCCCCGACGACGAGCGAACGCTCGGCGTAGTCGTACCCGGAGACGTAGAGGTCGCCCGTCTCGGTGCGGGCGGCGCTCCAGTCGTAGTCGATGCCCTCGAGCACGGTCTCGAAGGCGTCCGGCGCGCGCACGAACTCGATCGTGTAGCTCATGGGCTGGCGTACGAAGACCAGCGGCTCGTCCGCGGCGTCGAGCAGCAGGCGGGCCTCGGCCACGGGCAGGCTGTGCTTCACGGTCAGGCGGCGCCACGGGCGGTGGTCGCGCAGCACCCACAGCGCCCCGCCCACGGTCACCAGCGAGAGAAAGTGGCCGTCCGGCGTGAACCGCGCGACGTGGGGCTGCCAGGTGATTGGCGCGAGCTGACCCGTGTTCCAGCGGGCGAGGACCTGCTGGGAGACCTTGCCGTCCGGGGTGGTCCGCTCCGCGACGCAGGTGGAGAAGTAGACCGTGACCTTGCCGTAGGTCGCCGAGGTCGTGTCCACGCGCACGCTCTCCAGCGTGCCGTCGGGCGCGACGTCCATGGCCTGCCCGCCGGGCACGCGGCGCTCGCCCGTGGCGTCCGTGCGCAGCGTGCGCGGGCCGTCCACGGCGGTGGGCAGGGCGGCCGCCGGCGCGGGCCACAGCAGCGTGAGCAGGAGCAGGGCGAGCCCGCGGACACGGCGCGACATGGCCCGACGCTACGGCGGCGGGGCGGGGGATGCAATGGGCGGTTTGACGCGCCGAATAATGTGTGGCAAAAGAATTACGTAATGAATGAGCCACACGATGACGAACCCCCCGAGGAGGCCCCCGAGCTCGACCGGGTCTGGCGCGCGCTGGCCAACCCGATCCGGCGGCGGATCCTCGACCTGCTGCGGCACCGGGCGCGCAATACCGGCGCGCTCGCGCTGGCGCTCGGCGAGAACCGCTTCGTGGTGATGCAGCACCTGGCGCTGCTGCGTGAGGCGGAGCTCGTGCTCGTCGAGGCGCGGGGGCGCGAGCGCATCAACCACCTGAACCCCGTGCCGATTCAGGAGATCCACGCGCGGTGGGTGGGCAAGTACCAGGGGGATTGGGCGCAGGCCCTGCTGGGGCTCAAGGAGACCGTCGAACGCGGCGCCGGGGGGCTCGGCGCCGCCGATTCGGAGAAACAGTCGGGATGAGGCCCGCGGGGGCCTCGAAGGGAGCAGGGAGCATGGACGAACGACAGATGCACGCCGTGGAGATCAAGGCCGGCGTGGAGGCCGTCTGGGCCGAGGTCACCAAGCTGGGGCTGATTCACAAGCCGATGTTCGGCACGGTGCTCGAGGCCGAGCTCAGGCCGGGCGGCCGCCTGCTGTATCGCAGCCAGGACGGCAAGCGGGTGATCATCATCGGCGAGGTCCTGGAGTGCGACGCGCCCCGGCGGCTGGTCCACACCTTCCGGTTCACCAACCTGAAGGACACACCGACCCGCGTCGAGTGGACCCTCGACGCGACCCCCTCCGGCACGCGCGTGACGATCGTGCACAGCCAGTTCAAGGACCAGCAGGAGACCTACAAGGGCGTGCTCACGAGCTGGCCCAAGATCCTGGGCGACATCGCCGCCGTCGTGGAGACGGGGGACGTCCCGCTCGGCTCGCGCATCCGCAACGCGCTCATGAACGCGCTGATGTTCATGATGCCCAAGAGCACCCTGCGCGAGAACATCGACGAGCTGAAGCGCTGACGACGCCTCAGATCTCGAACGTCCACACACGCACGGGCTCGCCGCGGACCACACGGGTGTGCATGCGGCGGCGCGCGGCTTCGGCTCGTGCGGCCTCGTCGCGGCGCGCGGCGGCGAGCAGTTGGCCCAGGCGCGCGAGGGCCGCGGACCGATTCGCGTGCTGCGACCGCTCGCCCTCGCTGCGCACGCGCAGCCCGGACGGCCGGTGGAACACGATCACCGCCGAGTCCGTCGTGTTCACGTGCTGCCCGCCGGCGCCGCCGCTGCGGCAGGTGCGGATGTCGAGATCCGCCGGGTCGATGCGCACGGCGTCGCTTGCACTGTGCGCGTCCGGCGCGTCCGCGTGCAGAGACACGCCCACGAACCAGCGCTTGCGGCCGTTGCGGCCGCGGGTGGGGCTGCGGCAGATCCAGGCGTGGGTGCCCAGCAGATCGGCCACACGTGGGGATACGTCCCCAGCGAGGGTCAGAGTGGCCGAATCCGGGGCCTCGGCGTCGCCGTGGGTGGAGATGGCGCCCACTTCGAGGCCGCGCTCGCGCAGGAGCGCCGCCAGCGCCGGGGCGAGGCGCGCGACGAACCACCGGACCTCGACGGGCCCGACGCCGGAGGTGATCTGGAGGCTGTGGGTGGTCATGAGAGACGCGCGTCGCGCACGGCCTTGCGCGAGAGCTGGTGTTTGGCGCAGGCGTAGGCGCGGTCGTCGCCGTAGAGCCGGCGGCGGCGGGTGGTGTTGTGGGCGTCGGCGGTCTCGCGCAGCACGTGGTCCCAGGCCGTCGCGCCGGGCGCGAGGCGCGCGACCTCGACCTCGAACCAGGCGCCGTTCAGGGCCGCGACGCGGCGGCCGTCGGGCAGGCGGCGCAGGTCCACGTCGTCGGGCGCAAGCGCGATGCGCCAGGGCGTCGCGGCGCGCTTCGGGCGGCACAGCTCACCGCTCTTCGGGTCCACGTAGAACGTGCGGTGGTTGTCCCACAGGGGCCGCGGCTCGCCCTGCCAGGCGTACTTCGGGTCCGCGTCGTAGACCTCGCGCCCGACGACGACGACCCGCGTGTGCACGTACTGAAACAGGTGCTGCAGGATGTGCATGTGGACCGTCGAGGTCGCGTGCAGGTTCTGGCGGATCTCCGAATGGACCGAGTCCCAGGGCCGCCCCACGCGGCTCATCAGGAACCGTCGCAGGGGGCCCAGGTGCTCGCCGAACCAGCGCGTCGCCCCGTCCCGGGGCTCGATGGGGCCGGTGTGGGGCAGGGCGTCCAGGGCGTCGGCGTCCAGCATGCGGCGCCGGCAGCGGTCCTTGCGTACGGTGGCGTTGTGGCCGCCGCGCCCGCGCCCCCCGCGGGGCTCCTCGACGATGACTTTGTGCATGTCCGCGCGCATGGGTCTTCTCTTCGTTTCTCAGCGTTTGACGTTGACGATGGGGAGCAGCGCGGCGACCCGACGGGCCGCGCCGGCGCGCTCCAGGCTGTCGATCACGGGCTCGATGGCTTTGTAGGCGTCCGGGTGCTCGGCGTAGAGCAGCTCCGGGTCGTCGCAGAGCACGGTGCCGCCGCCGGGCGTGCGGGACAGCGTCGAGCGGGGGTAGCGGTCGCGCAGTTTGGCGACGGCCTCGTGCCGCCCCATGCGCCGACCGGCGCCGTGGGCGACGGAGGACAGGCTGTCCGCGCAGCCCTCGCCCAGCATCACCCAGCTCGGCGTGCCGCGGCTGCCGAGCACGATGGTCGGCGCGTCCTTGGGCGCCGGCGCGCAGCCCTTGCGGTGCACGAAGGCGTCCCGGCCGTCCACGGCCTCGCGGCGCACCGTGTTGTGGATCAGGTCGAAGCTCGCGCCCAGGCTGCTCTCGCGGGTGGCGCCGAGCGCGACGAGCAGGCGCCACGCGAGCACGAGGCGGTTGGCCTCGGCGTAGCGGCAGCAGCCGGCCAGGTCGGCCAGGTAGGCGGCCTGGGTGTCGGGCGTGTCGAGCACGGCGTCGTGCCAGCGTGCGCCGACCACGGCGCCCAGGTGGCGCGAACCCGAGTGGGCGACGACGGCGAGCTCGCCGGGGCTCAGGTCCAGCGCGCGGGCGGCGGCCTTGTCGGCCACCCGCTCGACGCGGGCGATCTCGACGAAGTGGTTGCCCCCGCCCGCGGTGCCGAGCTGCTCGCCGAAGCCTCCGGATTCGTCGGGAGGCGCAGGGAGCGACCCGCTCTCGCAGGTATCGTCCGCGCTGCGCCCCTCGGGCACGAGCGCCTCGATCACGCCGGCGAGCGAGTCGGGCAGGCCGTCGACGCCGAGCAGGCCGCGCGGGCCCGCCCGCCAGGCGGCGGCGAAGAGCTCGGCCGGGTCGCAGTCGGGCAGGGCGGGCCCCTCCGTCTCGGCGGAGACGCGGCGCACGAGCGCGTCGCCGGTGAAACGCGGGCGCTTCACGGCGATCACCCGGGCGCCGCAGCCGGCGTCGCCGCCGACCAGCGCCGGGCGGACCCGGTCGTCGAAGGCGAAGGCCGCGCCGATGGGGATGCCGCGGCCGGGGTGGAGATCGGGCATGCCGACGGCCCGCCGGCAGCCGCACAGGGCAGCCACCTGGCGGAGCTGGTCGACGGCCGCGGTCTCCATCCAGACCTCGCTCTCGGCGATGACGTGGTAGTTCGTGGAGCTGTTCGGGATTGGACTGTTCATGCCGCCGAGACAGAGCAGGCCCCGTGCCAACGGCCTGCCATGCGGCTCCGCGTCGACGTTGGTACGCCGTGCACCAGACGAGCGGTGGTGCATCACGCACCACTCTGGTGCAGGACGCACCAGGGGCGTAGGGTGGCGGCATGCGCATCCTGCTCACCTGGTCCGAGTGGCACGCGGGTCGCCCGCAGATGCCGGCCAACGCCCGGGATCCAGGCCCGCTGCGCCGGCTGCTGGCCGTGGGCGGCGTCGATTACGACGCCATCTGGCTCTTGACCACCCGCGCCGACCGGGCCGCCGCCCGGGCCCTGGGCGCGGAGTTGGGCCGCATGGGCCCGGCCGTGAGCGTCGAGGCGCTGGAGATCACCGACCCCTCGGACCACGAGCAGCTCTTCACGGCGGTGCTGCCGGTCGTGCGCACGCTGCCCCCCGAGGCCGAGGTCGACGTGCTGCTCTCGTCGGGCACGCCGCAGGCCCAGACCATCTGGGTCGTGCTGGTCAAGGCCGGGCTGCTGCGCGCCCGCATGCTGCAGGTCATCCCGCCGCAGTTCGTGCCCCACCCGCACCCCGAGCCCGTGCGCGAGGTGCGGCTGGACTTCGACGGCTTCCCGGAGATCCGCGCCCTGCGGGAAGAGGTCCTGCGGCTGCGGGCCCGCGTGCGCGCCGTGTCGGGCGGCCTGCTGGGTGAGAGCCCGGCCATGGTGCAGCTCGTGGAGCGCATCGCGCGGGTGGCCGGGGCGCGCGTGCCCGTGCTCATCCACGGCGAGACGGGCACGGGCAAGGAGCTGGTGGCGCGGGCGGTGCACGCGGCCGGCGACCGCGCGGAGGGGCCCTTCGTCGCCGAGAACTGCGGCGCCTTCGCCGAGGGCGTGCTCGCGAGCGAGCTGTTCGGGCACGAGGCCGGCGCGTTCACGGGGGCGGTCAAGCGGCGCCGCGGTCTGTTCGAGCAGGCCGAGGGCGGCACGCTGTTCCTCGACGAGGTCGGCGAGCTCTCGCCCCGCGTGCAGGTGCAACTGCTGCGCGTGCTGCAGGAGGGCGTCGTGCGCCGCGTGGGCGGCGAGGCGCCCGTGCCCGTGGACTGCCGCATCATCGCCGCCACCCACCGCGACCTGCCGGACATGATCGCGCGCGGCGAGTTCCGCGAGGACCTGTTCTACCGCCTGCAGGGCGCCGTGCTCACCGTGCCGCCCCTGCGCGCACGACGCGGCGACCTGGAGGCGCTCGTCTTTCACTTCCAGGCCGAGACGCAGACGCAGCACCTGCGCCTGACGCGCCCGGCCTGGGCCGCGCTGCAGGCCTACGACTGGCCGGGCAACGTGCGCGAGCTGCGCGCCGAGGTCGCGCGCTGGGGTGTGTTCTGCGACGCCCACGTGCAGCTCGAGGACCTCTCGGCGGCAGTCCGGCGGGGGGCGACGCCGCACGCAACGGCGGCCGCGGACACGCAGACGCCGGCGCGCGAAACGCCGGCCGCCCCGGAGTCGCGGGAGGACCAGACACTGGAAGCCATCGTCACGCGCGCCGAGCGGGACGCCCTCGCCGCGGCGCTCTCGGCCACGGACGACAACCTGAGCGCCGCGGCCCGCCGCCTGGGCATCGACCGCAACACCCTCAAGCGCAAGATGGCGGCGTTCGGCTGGCGCTGACACCGTGTCCCGTGCGACCGCCGGGGATTTCCGGCATCGTCTCCGCGTGCAGAAACCGCCCCCCGCCTTCTTCGTGTTCTTTGCCGTGGCCCTGTCGATCATCGCCGGCGCGCACGCCTACGTGGGCCTGCAGGTGATCGGGGGGCTCGGCCTGACCGGCGCCGCCGCCACGGCCGCCTGGGCCGCGCTCGCGCTGTCGGCGCTGTCGATCCCCGCGGCGCTCCTCGGGCGGTTCCTGTTGAAGCCGCCCCTGGCCGATCACGTGGCCTGGGTGGGCCTGACGCTGATGGGCTTCATGTCGTTCATGCTGCTCGGGGCCTTCGCTCGCGATGTGCTCCTGGGCATCTTCGGAATGATCGGCGCGCTGCCGGCGGACCCGAGCGTGCGCGCGCAGCTCGTGGCGGTCACGGGCGCGGCGCTGCTCCCGGCCGGGCTCCTGGCCACGGGGCTCGGCTTCTACTTCGCCCGCCGCACGCCGCCCGTCGTGGACGTCGAGGTCCGCGTGCCCGGCCTGGACCCGCGCCTGGTGGGGCTGCGCATCGTGCAGATCAGCGACATCCACGTGGGCCCGACGATCAAACGCGCCCGCATCGCGCGCATGGTCGCCGAGATCGACGCCCTGGACGCGGACGTGGTGGCCATCACCGGCGATCTGGTGGACGGCAGCGTCGCCTCGCTGCGCGAACACACCGCGCCCATCGCCGAGCTGCGCGCGCGGCTGGGTGTGTTCTTCGTCACGGGCAATCACGAGTACTACGCCGGGGCCGAGGCCTGGGTGGACGAGCTGCGCCGACTGGGCCTGACGGTGCTGCTCAACGAACACCGCGTGCTGGAGCGTGGGGGCGCGCCCTTCGTGGTGGCCGGCGTGACCGACTACAGCGCCGGGCGCATCCTGCCCGAGCACGCGAGCGATCCGCACCGCGCCGCGGCGGGCGCCCCGGCCGGGGTGTTCAAGCTCCTGCTGGCGCACCAGCCGCGCAGCGCCTTCGTCGCCGCCGAGGCCGGCTTCGACTTGCAGCTCAGCGGCCACACGCACGGCGGGCAGTTCGTGCCGTGGAACCTCTTCGTGCCGCTGCAGCAGCCCTTCACGCACAGCCTGCGCACGCTGGGGCGCCTGCAGGTCTACACCAGCCGCGGCACCGGCTACTGGGGCCCGCCCGTGCGCCTCGGCGCGTCGAGCGAGATCACCCGGCTCACGCTCGCGGCGGCCTGAACCGAGCGGGTCAGTCCTTGTCCTCGGCCTGCGCTTCGAGCATGGCCTGAACGTCCGTCACGCGGCCCGTGGCCGGGTTGTAGTGTTCACCCATCGTGCGCAGGTGCGTGACGAAGGTCGACAGGTGCGCGCGGTTCGTGCGCTCCAGGCGGCTGTACAGGGCGGTCACGTCACTGGCGGCCGTCTCTCGGCCGTAGCCGCGCACCATGGCCGCGTCCCGCTCCTCGAGCAGCGCGCCGACGCGGAACGCAGCCGCCTCGGACTCGCTGCCGATGGCGAGCAGGCGCTTGTACTCGGCGGCGAGGCCCGGGTCGTCGAACTCGCCGCGCGGCAGGATCGCCGCGGGGGCGAAGCTGTCGCGGTTGCGCAGCAGGCGGCCGAGGGAGTCGATGTTCTGGCGGCGCGCGTCGCGAGCGAGGCGAAAGGCCTGCTCGACGTGGATGCGGGCGAACTGGTCGTAGAGGTCGTGCGCGAGGCGCTGGTGCTCGCGGACCTCGATCGCGCCGAACACCACGTTCTCGATGCCGACGGCCGCCGTCACCTTGGTGCCGTTGCCCTCGGACGAGACGACCTGTGTACCGCCGCAGCCCGCCGCGAAGAGGGCGACCGCGAACAGGGGGGAGAGACGGGAGAGGCGCTTCGGGAGCCGTGTGACCGACATGGGGGATGTCCTTTCCATACATCTGTATGTTCGACATCTTCCAGGTCGCACATGTGCGTCATCTCGCCGATGACTCACCCGGGGGGTCGGGCGACACCCCCGGATCAGGGGATCTACCGGTCGACCTTGACCGGCAGACGGTGCGCGTTGCGCGTGTTCTGCGTCTGCCAGAACGGCGCGAAACACGGGCGGTCGACGTACTTGCCTGCGCCGCGCACGACGTCCAGCTGGCCGTTCTCCCACAAAACCTTGCCCCGGCTCAGCGTCACGGCGGGCACACCCGTGGTGGTCATGCCCTCGTAGATGTTGAAGTCGATCTTCTGGTGGTGGGTGTCCTTGCTGATCAGGCGGGTGCCCTCGGGATCCCAGATGACCACGTCGGCGTCCGCGCCCACGGCGATGGTGCCCTTGCGCGGGTACATGTTGAAGATGCGGGCCGCGTTGGCGCTGGTGGCCGCGACGAACTCGCTCGGGCTCAGCTTGCCCGTGCGCACGCCGTGGCTCCACAGCACGGTCATGCGGTCTTCCACGCCGCCCGTGCCGTTGGGGATCTTGCGGAAGTCGCCGAAGCCCATGCGCTTCTGCTCGGTGCAGAAGCAGCAGTGGTCCGTCGCGGTCGTCTGCAGCATGCCGGCCTGCAGGCCCCGCCACAGCGCGGCCTGGTGCTCCTTGCTGCGGAACGGCGGGCTCATCACGTAGTGGGCCGCCGTGTTCCAATCCTTGTTGTAGTAGACCGAGTCGTCGATCACGAGGTGCTGGGCCAGGACCTCGCCGAACACGATCTGCCCGGACAGGCGCGCGCGCGTGATGGCCTCCAGGGCGTCGATGCAGGAGTTGTGCACCACGTACAGGGGCACCTTGAGGGCCTCGGCCAGGCGCGTGGCGCGGTGGGCGGCCTCGCCCTCGACCATGGGCGGGCGGCTCTGGGGGTGACCCTCGGGGCCGCTGATGCCGGCCTCGAAGATCTGCTTCTGCAACTGCACCACGAGCTCACCGTTCTCGGCGTGCACGGTGCACAGGGCCCCCAGCTCGGCGGCGCGGCGGAAGCTGTTCACCAGCACCTCGTCGTCCGCCATGATGGCGCCCTTGTAGGCCATGAAGTGTTTGAAGCTGTTCACGCCGTGGTCGCGGCAGAGCACGCCCATCTCCTCGCGGACCTTGTCGTTCCACCACGTGACCGCGACGTGGAACGTGTAGTCGGCCACGGACTTCTCGGCCCAGCCGCGCCAGCTCTGATAGGCCTCGATCAGGCTCTGGCCGGGGTTCGGAATGGCGAAGTCGATGATGGTGGTGGTGCCGCCGGCGACCGCCGCCGAGGTGCCCGTGAAGAAGTCCTCGCTGGTGGTGGTGCCCATGAAGGGCAGCTCCATGTGCGTGTGCGGGTCGATGCCACCGGGGATGACATAGGCCCCGCCGGCGTCGAGGACCCGGGCGCCGGCCGGCGCGTCCAGGTTCGGGCCGACGGCCGTGATGATCTCGCCCTGAATGAGCACGTCTGCGCGGGTCTCGGCCTCGGCCGTGACCACGGTGCCACCTTTGATGAGAACGGCGTTTGCCATGTGGGATGACCTCCGGGAATGTCGACTGGCGGCCGGCAGCCTAGCAGAGGGGCGGGCCCCCCGGCAGGCCTTTCGCGCGCTTGTGCGGGGGCTGTGCGGGGCTCGTGCGGGGCGCACACCGAACCTGTGCGCACAACCGTTCGCGCCGGTGGGGCGCGGACGCGCCGGGCGTGGAGAACCGCACCACAGGCCGAGATGAACGCTGTTCGGCGGCCGTCGCCCGGGTTGGCACGACCGTTGCTCTATCCCCCTGCACACGGAAACTCGCAGGAGAGAACGATGAAGACGTCCATGGCCAAGCTCACCCTCACGCTCACCGGCCTGCTGGTCGCCTGTGCCGAGTCCGCGCTGGTCGACACGAACCCCGAGACCGAGACGACGACCGCGGCGCTCGACGACGACGGCGCGGGCGGCGGGTTCGGCGACGGCGAGCCCATCGAGCCCAAGAAGCCGGGCCCGGCGCCGCACGTCCCCACGGCCCGCGAGCGCCTCGACGCCGCCGAGGCCGCCTTCGGCTTCACGCCGTCGGAGCCGGCCAAGTGGAGCGACACCAAGAAGAAGGAGATCTGCGAGATCTTCGCGGCCTCGATCCGGGCCCGGTTCCAGTCGGCGCTCGCGTTCCAGCCCGCCTACGACGCCTGCATGACCGGGCAGGACCAGGAGCTGGGCATGTGGACTTATCAGACGCTGGCGATGCGGCGCGTGGGGTTCATGCCGTCGGCCCCCGACGGTTGGACGATCGAGTACATGAAAGAGGTCTGCAAGGTCCCCGACGACGATGTGCGCAAGGCCGTGACCTCGGTCTACGGCGGGGCCGCCGGCTACTCCTACGGCAAGATGGCGGCGATGTGGTGCCGGACCTTCGGCGAGGTCGGCCCGTGGGCGGACATGCACGACCCGCCCTCGGGCTGGGACTACGCCAACTGGGAGTTCCGCGCGTGGAAGCGCTCCCATCCCATCAACTGGGGCGAGAACACGGACGACCAGACGCCGATCAAGCTGCCCAAGTGATTCTGGTTCTCTGACGACAGACCTCGACGACACACCCGATACAAATCGAAACGAGACTGAAATGAACACTCTCCGCCGTGCCTCCCTCCTCTCCGTGCTCGCGCTCCTCCTCGCCGCCCCGGCGGCCGCCGATCAGATCGACGAGACCGAGGGCGAGTGCATCCCCACCGGCCTGGACGGCCAGCTCTGCGCCCTCTCTCAGGAGGTCGCGTCGGAGTGGCGTGACAACAACTGGGTGCAGGTCGGCCAGGACACCTGGATCAACGAGACCAATGGCGAGACGAGCCACTGGAACGAGATCGCACCCGACGAATACGAGATCCTCGACCCCGTCGAACAGGTCGAGCAAGAGGGCATGCAACTGGACCTGGACCCGGGCGGTGAGCTCAGCGAGACGACCGGCGGCTTCCACGTCGACATTCCCAGCGGTGAGACGCACATTCACGACGCCGACCCGACCCAGACCCCCGAGATCACGTTCGAGTTCCCCGATGGGAGCGCGGAGTCGCTCGGCACCATCACCGCCGAGGAAGCCCAGGCCGGGGTTCGCCTGAGCCCGTACGGCTTCGTGCGCATGGTCGTGAAGGCGCCGACCGGCACGCAGCTCGAGGAGTTCGAGTTCGTTTGGGCCGTGTACAAGGCGAAGCTCCAGTCCCGGCGGTTCTGGAACCCGGACAAGATGACCGGCGTGTGCACCTCGATGCTCGGAGGCTGCCCCGATCAGGACCACACAGCCGAGGTCGCCCTCGAGGCGGCCATGAGCGATGGCTACCTGTCTCAGGTCGAGTTCGCCACGCTCGAGATGCGGTCCTACGATGCGTTCAAAGACGCCGTGGAGCTGATGGAGCTGGCGATCGACGACACCCGCGAGGTCCTCGAGACGAACATCTACGACCGCGCCCGTGTCGAGAGTTACATCGAGCAGCTCCGCGCGCTGGTCGGCCCGCGCCCGCCCGAGGGGCCCCTGCAGGCGTTCCGCAACGACGTGGGCCCGCTCGTCGTCGCGTCCTTCGCCGACGCGGTGTCCGCCCTGGCACACAGCAAGGGACAGATGACCTGGGCGCAGGCGCACTCGATGGCGATGGCGCCGATCTACGCCGCCTACACGGCCGCCCGCGGCGCGCCCTACGCCGGCGAGGTGGCGGACGCCGAGCTCGGCTTCGCCCAGCCCGGTGTGTTCTGGCCCGCCGTGGGCCCTTGACACGCCTTGACTCCGCGGCCGCCCGGTGGCACTTGCCGGGCGACTGGAGTCGAACACATGCGCAATCTCGTCCTCGGCCTCGCACTCGGCCTGCTCGCCGGCGGTCTCGGCGCCCGGCTTCTCGCCGGTTCGCCCTCGAGCCCCGCGACGCCCCTGGTGGCGAGCCGGAGCCCCGCCGACGCCGCCTGTGTCTGCCCCACCGAGGCCGCCCCGGCCCCCGTGTCCACCGCCCGCCTCGAGGTCCGTGCGCCCGCGCCCCGCAACGCCGCCGGCGCGCTGCCGGCGCTCGACCCCGAGCCCCCCGCCGGGGCCACGACCGAGGTCCTGCGCGCCGAGAACGCCCACCTGCGCGAGGAGTTGCTGAGCCTGAGCCGCCGCTTCGAGGAGGCCCAGGCCGAGCTGCGCGAGAGCGCCGGCGAGCCCCTGCCGTTCCCCAAGGCCCTCGACCCCCGCTTCGGCGAGGCCGCCCTGCGCGACGCCTTCGACAAGGCCTTCGCCGAGGTCGGCGCGCAGGGCGAGATCTCCAGCATCGACTGCTCCGAGTTCCCCTGCATCGTCTACGGCGAGATCGGCACCCGAGAGCACCGCGAGGCCCTCGAGCAGGCCGGCGCGTTCGCGCCCTACAAGGGCGACGCCCACAGCGTCAACGCCTGGAGCACCACCGTGAAGGACAAGAGCGGCGCGCCGAAGGAGAAGCACCAGTTCGGCATCGCGCTCTATCCCCGCCCGGCGGACAACACCCAGCGCGACGCCATCGGCAAACGGCTGAAGTACCGCAACGAGCAGGTCTTCGAGGCCATGCGGCCCGACGACGCGGAGTAGGGGCGCGCCCCGGTCGATTCGCGAAGAAAGTCCGCAGGAATCGGCCGCGCCGCCGGTTCCACGGCGTCGAAGGGCTCGCTGAGCGCTCCCGGAACCTCGCGGAGCGGAGCCTTCGGAGGCTGTCATGACGCGGAAACTCTCGTTCTCTCTCGTGTTCGTCGCGGCGACGCTCGCCGCGGGGTGCGGCGCCTCGGCCGAGCGGGCACCGGCCGGGCCCTCGACGACCGCGAGCCGCTCGCCGGCCTTCCTGCGCGACGAGGAGCAGCTCGCGCGGGACGTCTACCGGCACCTGCAGGCGCGGTACGACCAACCGCCGTTCGCCCACATCGCCGGCTGCGAACAGCGCCACCTGGAGGCCATGGGCGTCCTGGCGGCGGCGCAGGGGGTGCCCGTCGCGGCGGGGCCAGAGGTCGCCGGCCGCTTCGCCGATCCCGAGCTGCAGGCCCTTTACGACCGCCTCGTCGCGCGCGGGGACACCTCCCTGGACGCGGCCCTGGCCGTCGGCGCGCTGATCGAAGAGACCGACATCGCCGATCTGCAGCGCGCGCTGGCCGCGGCGCCCTCGCCCGACGCTCAGGCGACCTACCAGCGCCTGCTGAACGCCTCGCACAACCACCTGCGCGCGTTCCACCGCAACCTGTCCGCCCGGAACGTCTCGTACACACCCGAGGTGCTCGCCCGCGCCGACTACGACGCGATCATCGCCGGCGCTTCGGGCTGCGGGCAGGGCGGCGGACCCGGCCGCGGGCACGGGGGCGGACGCCCCTGCGACGGGCGCTGCGCCGCGGGGCGGTGAGTCACCGCATCGAGTAGACGAACCCCAAGCCGCCCACGATCAGCAGCACCCCGGTCGCCGCCCGGAACAGGGCGATCCCCCGCGTCGCCCCTCGGGAGCGCATGAAGCGCTCCACATAATCCCCCGAGAGCCCCGCGACGACGACCGCGCCCGTGTGGGCGAGCAGGAAGGCCGCGAGGAGTCCGGCGGCATGGGCGGGGCGACTGCGCGCCAGGGCCATGGCCACACCCAGCGCGGGCGCCATGAACGAGAACGTGCAGGGCCCGAGGCTGGCGCCGAAGAGGAAACCCATCCAGGCCGGGCGCCCCGCCGAGCCGAGCGCGTCCGCCGTCGGTGGGCGGAACCAGGGCAGATCGACGACCTCGAGGAGCTGGAGGCCGAAGAGAATGCAGAGGGCGGCGCCGAGCGCGTTGCCCCACGCGCCCAGGTCGCCGACGAGCCGACCCAGGGCGAGCGTGGCGCCACCGACGAGCGCGAACGAGGCCAGCACGCCGAGACCGAAGTGAAGGGCGACGACGAAGGCGCTGCGGCCTGGGGCGCGGTGGGCCTGGACCACGCCGATCACCAGGGGAATGCCGGCGAGGTGGCATGGACTGACGACGACGCTCGCGGCCCCGAGCGCGGCGGCGGCGGCGAGCGCCAGGGCGGGCGCGCCTTCGAGCGCGAGCGTCAGCGTGCCCAGCAGGTCGTTCATGGGGCGCAGTCCAGGCCGCGGGTGGCGAAGCGCCGGCGGATCTCCTGGCGGGGCAGGAAGCCGGTGTGGCGGTCGAACTCCTGCCCGGAGGCGTCCAGGAAGACCTGGGTCGGGATCAACTGGACCCCGTATGCCCCCGCCGTCTCGGCGTCCGCGTACACGTCGACCTCCTCCACGGAGAGGTCGCCGTCGCACTCGGCGCGGAGCGCGGCGAGCTCGGCGTGCATGGCCCGGCAGCTCTTGCAGGTCGTGGAGCCGAGCTCGATCAGGCGACCCGCGCCCGCCGTCGCCGGTGTGGGTGACGCCTGGACCGCGGGTGGCTCCGGCGCGGGCCGGAGCGCATAGGCCGCGACGACGCCGAGGGCGACCAGGCTCAACGGGGCGAGGCGGACAGCCATGTCGTCACCTGTTCCCGACTGGGGACACCGCCGGAGTGCATCAGCTTGCCGTCCAGAACGACGCCGGGGGTCGAAAGGACGCCGGCCGTCGCGATCTGCTTGAAGTCTTCGACCTTCTCGAGCTCGACCTCGACGCCGAGCTTCGCGGCGACTTCGCGAATCAGCTCGGCCGTGTACTTGCATTTGGCGCAGCCCGCGCCGAGGACTCGAATGTGTCGCATGAGGGTCGCCTCCAGAGACAGTCACAGCACCGCGTTGAAGACGTGACCGACGAGCACGATGCCCGCGGCGACGATGCCGGCGAACGCGGCGATCAGCCGGACTTTCAGGACCTTGCGAAGGATGATCATCTCGGGCAGCGAGCGGGCGATGACGCCCATCATGAACGCCAGCACGGTGCCCAGCACCGCGGCGGCGGGCAAAAGGCTCAGCCACGCAAGGGTCCACGCGACCGCCGCCGCGACGAGGAACCGCGCCGGGTGCCGCCCCGCGAAAGCGGCCGGCGAGGGCGGGACGAGGCGTGGGCGGGTGATCAGCGCGTTCATCGTTCATCAACGATAAGCCCGGTGGGGTGGGCGTCAACGCGTCCTCTTCGGGCGTGTGATCCGCCTCAAGTCGAATCGCAGGTCGACGATGGCGCTGGGCCGATGGGCCGGGGCCCCGAGCGGGCGCGTGCGTGCGGGTAAACCCGCATGGCCTTCCCCGTGTCACGGGCGTATCACCCGCCGATGTCACGCCCTTCCTCGCCCGTTCCCCGCCTCGCCGCACTCCTGCTCACACTCGCCGTTCCGCTGGCCACGCCGACGCCCGGTGCCGCCGAAGATGCGGTCCCCGAACCGCCCGAAACCGACGACTGGACGAGCGGTTTCCTGGAGTCACCGAGCTTCGGGCGGCCGTTCGTGTCCGAGATCCACAGCCCGCAGCTCAAGGTCGAGATCGGCTATAGCAAGAGCTACAGCGAGTTCAATCTGTCCGAGAAGAGCGAACGCTTCGACCGCCCGGTCGTCGAGGCCCACATCGGCGCGCTGATTCCGCTCTACGCCCACAGTTGGGGCCCGTGGAGTTTCGGGTCGACGCTGCCCATCAGCGTCCACGTGCTCGAGGACATGTTCGATCCCATCACGGCGCCGGTGATCAACACCGACTACCGCTTCGGCGGGCCGCGCTTCACGCTCCTGCGCAAGCTGGGGAGCGAAGGTTTCGTGCGCAACGTGGCCGTGTCGTGGCTGCCGTGGTTCCACGAGTGCACCCACCTCGGCGACGAGATCACGATCTATCGCAAGGACGCGGATCTCCCCATCACACGCATCAATGTGTCCTATGAGTTCACGGACCTGCAGCTCACCCTCAACGACCCCTCGGACATCTTCGAGACGCTGCACTCCTTCCGGCTGGGCACCTCCGTGCGCCTGAGCAGCCGCGAGCTGGGCTGGTTCGGCGTGCGGGGCGAGGTCGAGGCCGACGAGGACCTGAACCTGAAGAAGAGCGAGCAGTGGGTCGAGTCCTATGCGCAGTACGAGTTCCAGCGCGCGGACGGGCCCCTGGCGTCGCAGCGTTTCACCAACGTGTTCTCCTTCGAGGCGCGCCGGCGCCTGCGCTACGGCTACCCGCTCTACAAGTACGAGAACGACGCCTGGACGACGACGGACGTGAAGGAGTCCATGAACTGGACCTTCAACGCCTACTTCGGCTGGAAATTCCGCTCGGCCAGCGCCCTGCGCGAGCAGGATCCGCGGGCGCTCGGCCTGTATTTCCACTTCTATCGGGGCATCAACCCCTACGGCCAACTCCGCAACTACCCGGGCTACCCGTTCTTCGGTCTGTCGCTCGCCTACGACCCCTGACCGCGCGCCCGCAGACCTACTTCACGCTCCCCGGACGGTACCAGTCGAACCAGTTGGGCCGGGTGAAGCCGGCCAGGGCCACGCTGATGCTCGTGTCCAGCGCGCGCACGTGGTGCCACCAGCCGACGGGGATGAACAACACGTCACCGGGGCCGACGTCCGCGCGGGCGTAGGGGATCGACAGACCGGGCGTGCGCTCCGGGTGCTCGGGATCCGCGCCGGCGTACATGGCCTGCGCGTCGGCGAGCAGGTCCGTCTCCGTGGGCGGCGCGAAGTGGAAACGCTTGCGGCCGTGGATCTGCACGAAGAACACATTGCAGGTGTCATGGTGCAGCGGCGTGACCGTGCCGGCGGGGCCGATCCAGAGCGAGGCCGTCTTCTGTCGGCGCGTCGGGTTCAGGATGCCCTCCGGCCAACACAGGTCGTCCCACAGGGCGTCGAAGGCCGGGCGCTCGAGGTTATGGTTGTTGGCCACGAAATAGAGATCGTTGGTCTCGCCGGCAGCCTCCAGGAGCGCCAGATAGGCGTCCAGGCGGCCAGTGTGCGACAACTGCGGCGTGTGGCGGTCGTACAGCGGATCGGCCTCGCGCCCGGCGACGTACTCGATCTCCACGGCGCCGTAGTGTTCGGCGAACCAGGCCGGGGTCCACTTGCCCACGGCGGGCCAGCTTGCGGCGGCGCCCTCGAACACGGCGGGCACGCCGGGGCCGTAGTACCGGGCGAAGAACTCGTCCGCGCTCGGCAGGGGGCGGCGCTCGACCACCGGCGCGGGGCAGGCCTCGCGGGCGACGGCCCGCTTCAGACCGACGACCTGGGTGTGTTGCCGGCCCTCGCGCAGCACGCGGCGCGCGCCCACGAACACGGGCGAGCGCAGCATCGCCTCGGCCTCGGCGCGGGCGAGCGCCTCGGGCACCCCCTGGCCGACGAGCAGCGGCACGAGGGCATCGGCCGGGCTGCCGCGCAGCAGGTTCTCGGCGAGCCAGGCCTGATGCGCCGGCGAGAGCCGCAGCTCGGCGACTGCGCTCAAGGTTTCACTGCGGAGGCGGCGGCGGGGGCATCGGCGGCGGCATGGGCGGCACCTCGCCCACGTCCGGCACGGCGGCGTCGATGACCAGCGCGGCGTCCTGCGGCGGCGGCATGGGCGCGATGAGCGGCAGATCGGCGGCCACGGCGGCGTCGGCCAAGCCGGCGTCGGGCGTGGGCGTGGCGGCGTCGGGCGTGGGGCCTGCGTCCGGCGTGGGCGCGGCGTCCACCGGCGGGTTCATCGGCGGCAGCAAGGCCATGTCGTCCTGCGGCGGCGGCATGGGCGGCGTCTGGTCGGCGTCCGGGCCCAGGTCGGGATCGGGCGGCACCATCGGCGGGACGATCTCGGCGTCCGTCGCGCCGAGGTCCACGATGGCGTCGATGACCTCACGCGTCTCGGCCTCGTTCTCGCAGCCGGTCAGGGTCAGCGCGCCGACGACGAGCGCCGCCTGTGCGACCTGCACCAGGGCAGGCCCGCCGGGCAGCGCCGTGATGCGGCGCAAGGGATCGTCGAATTTGGGGGGGGACATGGGCGCAGGGTCGCCGGTTCGGCGGGGTGGCGTCAAGGGCGGGCGTCGAGGCGGGCGCGGGCACGCGCTTGCCCGGTGCCGCCGGCTCCGATGGCTTGCCCCCATGTGGAAGGGCTCCCCAGGCCTCCGTGTCGTCGCCCTGCTCGTCGCGGCCTGTACCGGGGAGGCGGAGCCGAGTTCGGAAGCGGACGCCGCGGCACGGGCATCGTGTGACTGTGGCCTCGGACTGTCTGCACTGCTCCCGGCCTACTGCGGTGGCGTCGAGAGCGCCGAGGACGCCCTCTGTGTGTGCACCACGGTCTGCGACCCCGAACCCAACGCCTGCCGCATTCTGCCGGAGCCTCAGGCGGGCCTGCCGCGCTGTCCGGAGCCCTCGAGCGGAGCGGGCGCCTCGGCCAGCGTCGAGTGGGCAGACGCGAGCGACTTCGACGTGGCAACCTTCGAAGGCGAGGTCGAGGCCACTGCCCATGAACGGCGCGTCGAGTTGCGGCCCCTCGACCCTGACTCCCGTGTCGTCCGCGTCCGCATCTCGGCCGACGGCTTCGCGTGGCGACCACAATTGACTCCGCCTGTGACTTTGTCGGTGAGACAGGAGACGCCCTGGTGGACCGAGCTTGCCATCGACGTCACGGACGCGAACGGCCTGGTGTTTGCCAAGCGTTCGGGGAGCTTCGACGGTGTGCTCGGCGCCGCAGGCGGGCCGGTCCGTTTCAAGGAGGGTGAGGCCACCTGCGTGGGATACTCGGAACACTCCGGGTACGTCCCCGACGAGGCGCATCAAATGGAAGTCACGTTCAGAGGAGAACGCTGGGCCATGGACCGTGGCACGCAGGAAGAGCGAGCGGTCGGCGGGGAACGCTACGTGCTCGGGCTGTCGGTCGCAGACGAGGTCCTCGACCACTGCACAAGCGACTTGCCGCCAAACTGGATCGAGTTCTTCATCCTGCGACTCTGACGGTCGAGTGGCGGTCCGATCACCTCCAGCGTCGGAGACAGCGCGGACACGACGCCGAGTCGCCGCCCGCTCGGACCGGAGGAGGTGCCAGGCACGCCGGCCAGGTCGTCCGCGCCCGCCCGCGGCGAAACATGCCGACTGCGGGCCAAGGTCGGTCCCTTCGATGGCCGCCGATCGGGTCGGTTGGGAGAATCTGCCGCGCAACCGTGGCGCGTCCGGACTACGGGCGGAGTGTGACCCCAATCAGGAGCGCCCCGATGGTTCGTCGTTCTCCCCGCCGCCCGGCCCTCTCCACCCTCGCCGTGTTCGTCGTTGCGCTGGCGCTCTGGCCCGCCGGCGAGACCGCGGCTGGCCCCACCGTCAAGAAGTCCCGCTGGGTCACGTGGACGAAGCTGGTCACGATCAATTCCATGGCCTTCGGTGTCCTCTGGGGCGGCATTGGGACCCGAGACCTCGTGACGCCCGTCTGTCTCCCCGGCGAGACGCCGCTGCTGATGCGGTTCCGCGCGACCGCGAACGCCGTCACGGACGGCACCCGGCTCATCGCGCCGGATGCCCTGGGTACCTGGTCGGTCTCAGTCACCGCGCAAGACGTGCGCACCGGTCGAACCGAGAGGCTCGCGGGCTCGGCGCGCGGCGCGGAGTCGGTGGATCTCTCCGTGGAGGCGGGCGTTCCGTGGTCGGGTGGCGACATCGGCGTGCTGTCGCGCGCGGCCCTCGGCCTGCAGCCCGAAGTGCGCAACGCGCAATTCAGGTTCGAGTTCACGCTCACCTGCGGTCGAGACGACGTGATGCTCCAGCCGATGGCGCGCGACTGAGCGCGGGTCTCGGGGGCTCGGGCCGACCGAGCTGCGATCATGCCTCGCCGAGCCGCCCGACTTGCTGCCGGTCATGAATCGGCCCGTCGCCGCGATCCATCCTGCCCGGGACCGCCGCCGTGGCCGGCGCCGACCCCGACCGCCGACTTTTGCGACGAAGGCTGCCTGACCGAGTGACCCGGCTCACTCCGCCGTAAGCAGGATGGACACCGGGCGGGGCTCCAGGCGCACGTCGCCTTCGATGATTGGCAGCGTCACGACGGCGGTGGCGGGGTCTCCGGTGCCGATGACCTGGCCCGACCAGACGACTTCGACCGGAGAGCCGCGAGGGAGCGGTTGCACCAGGGCGAGCTGTCGGGCTCGCAGCGACCAGGGACGCCCCTGAGCGTCGTAGAGCGCCACGTACGCCCGATCCAGCCTGACGTCGTCGAGGCTTTCGAGCCTGGCCGTCACACGCACGGTCGAAGTGTCTTGTACGAAGGATACCTCGACGTCATCGGGCAGGGGGCTCCGAGGGGCCTGGCAGGATGCTATTCGGCAGAGCGTCCCGGCCGCGCAGGGGGAGTCCAAGTCGGGGTCGAGCCCGCAGGACTCGCCGCGCGCGATGGGCGACCCCTGGACCGGCAATGTCTCGAGGACGGTGCGCCCGCCCAGCCGGCGGACGGACACGCGCACAGAGGCGATCGATGCGAGCCGCAGGTCGTCAGTGGTGGAGAAGATGCCGCGGAACCTCCCATCCGGAAGCGTGTACCAGGTCGAATCGACGACCGGACCCTCGATGGGTACGCCGTGCGCGTCGAGGGCCTCGGCGTCGACGCCGAGGAGGCCAATGGGCGGCGGGTCGTCGATCGGCATGTAGACGGCCAGCTTGGCGTCGCCCGGGTCGAAGGCGCCCTGCGACCGGCCGGCGACTTCGATGAGCCCCTGGAGTGAGGCGTGCAGCGTGGCTTCGTCGTGGGCGTCGGCGACCACGTCGATCACCTCGCCCCGTTCGAGGAGGACGGCGCCGCGGTATCCCCGCTGGTGCGCAAGGGCGGGCACGCCGCCCGCGTCACAGGGGGTGCGGAGGGCGACCGGTTGACCGTCGTCGAGCCAGAAGTTCCACTCGCCCTCCTCCGGCGCGCGGAACCGAACGATGACCTCCCCCTCCTGGCTCATGCCCGGTGGGACGTGGCCGGGGATGCGATCGCCGATGGCCGGTCGCCGCGCCGTCACACCGTAGTGGCCGGTCGCTGAGTCCAGGGTCCAGGCTTCGGGCTCGGCGTCGACCGTGCAGGCCGGGGACGGCGACACGCACTTGCCGACCGGGCCCGCGGCCGCGCAGTCGCCGTCCTCGCATGGCTGGAAATAGCCGGTGAAATCGCAGGTTTCGCCTTCTCTGGCGGGCGCCGCGGGCACGGTGCGCGGCAGCGACCAGACGTGCGACCACGGGCGGTTCGGCGACCAGGTCACCACCGCGACCTCGGCCGGGGCCTCGTCGAAGGGCCAATCGACGGTCGCCGAGACCAAGGCCGGCTCGTCCGGGAACACGACCGGGAAGGACAGCCCGCAACAGAGCGACGGGGTCTCAATCGGCGCGAAGCGACCGCCCTCGCGGCGCGCGAACAAGAAGATGCGCCGCCAGTCCGGGGCGATCTCGCTGAGCGGCCCCACCGGCGGATCGAGTTCGAGGGCGATCCCGAGGTGGTGGCCGCCCGAGACCCACGAGAACGCGCCCCGGCGCGCGTCCGGGAGGGGGCTCGGCTGGCAGCCCTCGCTCCCGACGGGGTACAGGTCGATGTCGCACGGCGCGTCGCCGCCCAGGCCGTGGGTCTCCATTGGCTGAGCCACGAGCCGCACGCGTCCGAAGCGGGCCCAGACGACGACGTCCGCGGTTTCGCCGGCGTGCAGGTAGACTGCCTGGTCGTCTCCTTCGCCGTAGGTGGCGCGGCCGTGCGTGAAGCCGAGGGCGCAATGGAAGAGCGCACGCACCTGGGCGACCTCGTCGGGGGCGGCGCCCTCGGGTGTGGCGGCGAGGTGCCAGAGACCTGCCGTCGGGGCGGTGAAGCGGGCGAAGACCTGGGGCGCGTAGGTGTCGTCGGCGGTGAACCGCCGGGCATCGTCGAGCGTGAGCGTCACGCCATCCGGGCCGAATGGGACGGGGTCGCCGCCGGGGCACTGCGCGTCGAATGGGGAGGGGGCGCCGGGTGGCCAGGACGGAACCGGGATCGTGGCGTCGGGTCCACTGGCCGCGTCGGTCGTGGTGACTGCGTCGGCGGCGCGGGGTGTGGCGTCGATGGTGGCCGCGGTGTCGCCCTCATGCACGCTGCTGCCGCCCGAGTCGCATGCCACCATGAGCCCGACGGCGAGCAGTGCTTCCGACCAACCGTGCCCGATGCGAGGTCTCTTCGTCGTCACGGCGCCTCCGCACTGCCGATGGGTCGATGCGGCCACGAGTCGGGGTCGGCGTCGCAATCGTACCGCGGCGCCGCGATACTGCGGTTTCGGGTCATCGAGCCATCCCTTTGCCTTGGGGGCGCCCTTGCGCGCCGATGTGCCGAGCACGCTACATCTCGTCCCACGGCGTGACAACCGCCGTTTACCCGGCCCGTGTCGCTATTTGCCCCACACGAACGAGACGATTCGATTGTGGGCGGACGAGTGCGACGGCAATTGGACGTCACGACCCGCCCCGCCGCCTCGCCGCCTCGCCGCCATCCCATCATGCGATCACGCGTTCACCGAAACTCTGGTTTGCATGATCACCATGCGATCACGCGTTCACCGAAAGTCCGGTTTGCATGATCACCATGCGAACACGCGTTCACCGAAAGTCCGGTTTGCATGATCACCATGCGATCACGCGTTCGTCGAAAGTCCGGTTTGCATGATCACCATGCGATCACGCGTTCGTCGAAAGTCCGGTTTGCATGATCACCATGCGATCACGCGTTCACGGCGTGACGCGCCCCGCCGACTTGCTGCCGGTCACGAAAAAGCACCGCCGGTGATCTCCCCGGGCCGCCCGTGGGTCAAGCCGGAGCCCCCCGGCGCCGTAGCCTCAGGGCGGGCGTAGGAAATCGCCCCCCTTCGAGGAACGACCCCGCATGAGCCGCAAGCGCACCCTCACCACTCGCATCGTCGGCCTGACGCTGGCCGCCTGCGGCCTCTTTGGCCTGCTCTTCGGCCTGATGGTCTGGAAGTTCCGCGCCGAGCTGCTCGCCAGCCACGCCGAGCAGGCCAAGGTGGCCGTCGAGATGGCGCTCAGCCAGGTCGAGCTGCAGGCGAAACGGGAGACCGCCGGCGAGCTGACGCCGGAGCTGGCGCAGAAGGCGGCCCTCGACGTGATCCGGGGCCTGCGCTTCGAGGGCCAGAACTACGTGTGGGTGAACGACCTGACGCCCCGCATGGTCATGCACCCGATGAAGCCGGAGCTGAACGGCACGGATCTCAGCAACAACGCCGACCCCAACGGCAAGCACCTCTTCGTGGAGTTCGTGCGCGCGGTGCAGGCCGATCCGACGGGCCGCGCGACGGTGGACTACCAGTGGCCCCGGCCTGGCCACGACCAACCCGTGGACAAGGTCTCCTACGTGGCGCTCTTCCCCCGCTGGGGCTGGGTGGTGGGCGCCGGCATCTACACGGACGAGGTCGCGGCGGCGGTCTCCGGCGTGATCGTGATGATGGCCGGCGCCGGGGCCATCGGCGCCGCGCTGTGCGCCGCCCTGGCCGCGCTCCTGGCGCGCCGGCTGGCCAAACCGCTCCAGGGCAGCGTGCGCGCGCTGTACGACGGCGCCAACGAGGTCCACGACGGCGCCGGACTGGTGCTCAACGTGGCCCAGTCGCTGTCCGCGGCGGCCGTGCAGTCGTCGTCGGCCCTGGAGGCCGCGACCCGCGCCGTGGCCGACCTCTCGATGCGCACCGAGGCCAACGCCCGGGGCGCCGGGACCGCCCAATCCATCGCCGAGCGGGCGCGCACCCACACCGAGGCCGCCAACGCCGCGCTGGACGCGACCGCGCGTCAGATGGCGCAGCTCGCCTCGGACGGGCAGCAAGTCGGCCAGATCGTGAAGACCATCGACGACATCGCGTTCCAGACCAACCTGCTGGCGCTCAACGCCGCCGTCGAGGCCGCCCGGGCGGGCGAGGCGGGCGCGGGGTTCGCCGTGGTCGCCGAGGAGGTCCGCTCGCTGGCACGCCGGTCGGCCGAGGCCGCACAGACCTCCGCCGGGCTCATCGCCGCCACCGTGAAGGGCATCGATGCGACGGCGGCGGCCACCCGCAAGGTGACCGCCGAGTTCGGCGAGATGAGCGAGGCCGTGAGCGAGGTCGGCGTGGTGCTGCGCAGCATCGTCGAGGCCTCGGAGGCGCAGGCCCAGGACCTGCGCGCGCTCGGCGGCGGGCTCGAGGCGCTGGACCGCTCCACCCGCGAGACGGCCACCGGCGCCGAGGAGATCACCGAGGCCGCCGACGGCCTGAACGGCGAGGCCGAGAGCCTGCTGATCGCCGTGGGCGAGGTCCGCCAGATGATCGACGGCGGCGCGGCCCCACCGCCACGGGGTCGCGACGCGCATGGCGATCGGGGCGACGGCGACGACCAGGACGGAGCGCGCGACGCGGTCGTGTGAGGTCCGGCCCTGGCACGGGCCTTGCTGATACCCGTATCAGCCTCACAAAACCGAGACCTCCATGTCCCGCTCTGCCCTGTCCGCGCTGCTCTTCGCCCTGACCTGCACGACCGTTGCCGGGTGCGCCACGCCCCCGCCGCTCGAGGAATCGGCCGCGTCCGAGGCGCCCGCCGCGGAGGCCGACCTGGTCGGGCAGGTGAACGATCTCTCCCCGCCGCCGGCCATCGGCAGCTTGAAAGATCGCCGCTCGCCGGCCTGTGGCCAGCCCGTGACGCAGAACGGCCGGGGTCTGGCGTACCGCGGCGTGGCCGTCTACTCCAACGGCGCCTGCCAGGGCACGGGCATCTCCTGCGCCAAGGACTACAGCGCCGGGGCGATCGAGGGTTTCCGCGCGAACGGGGCCAGCGAAGAGTGCCTCGACGAGCGCAACCACCTGGGTCCACAGCCCCAGTACGTGGGGAACTTCGACCCCAGCCGCCGCAGCTTCAACCGCTGGCAGTGCGCCGAGTTCGTGAAGCGCGTGTTCGCGATCCTGTTCGGCGCCAAGGGCTGGGAGGGCGACGCCCAGGAGATGCTCAACTCCGGCAACCTGCCCCGCGGCGTGGTGGCCCGCATGCAGGGCGACGCGGCGCACCCGCCCGTGCCCGGCGACGCGGTGGTCTACAGCGGCGGCCAGTACGGCCACGTGGCCATGATCGTGGCCGTGGACCTGCCCAACCTGACCATCGTGGGCCAGAACGAGGCGCTGCAGGCCCGCGGGGCCGAGTGGCGCAACGGCATCCTGACCGACCGCGGCACGACGATGCGCATCCTGGGCTGGGCCCACGCGACCAACAACCCCGAGGGCGGTGGGGCCGCCGCACCCCAGGGCGGCGCCGGGAACGCGCCGCCCCCCCCGGCCCAGCCGAACCCGAACGCCGGCCGCACGCCGTGCCCGGGCGATTTCCAGCACTGGAACTGCACGGGCGACGGCACGGCCCGCCTGCGCTGTGAAGACGGCTTCCTGGCCGAGACGCAGGCCTGCCCGAACGGCTGCGAGAGCCGCGCCGTGGGCCAGGACGACGTGTGCCGCGGCAACGCGCCCCCGGCCCAGCCCGCCGGCGAGCCCGCGGCGCCGGACGCGTCGGAGTGCAACGATCGCGACTACGAGTACTACGAGTGCAACGCCGACCTGATGAGCCGCTTCCGCTGCCGCGGCGGCCGCTGGGAGACGGAGGCCTGCCCCGGCGGCTGCGACCGCCGCTGGTGGGACGACCTGTGCATGGACCCGCAGGCGGACGTGCCCGCGGAGGCGCCCCGCGCCGAGGCCGTGGAGCGCGATGGCCGCTGCGACCGGAGCTGGCAGCGCTACAACTGCATCGAGGGCGGTAGCGCCCGGATTCTGTGCGACGACGGCTATCTGGTGGACTACGAGCAGTGCGCCGAGGGCTGCGTCGCGCAGGCCAGCGGCCAGGACGACGTGTGCGCCGGCGACCGCGGCGCGGCGGCGGACGAGGGCTTCGCCCCGCCCCGGGCCATCCCCGTGTGCGCGGACACCTGCGCCTCGGCCTGGGATGGCGAGTGCGACGACGGCGGCCCCGGCGCGCTCTACGCCGTCTGTGATCTCGGCACGGACTGCGGGGACTGCGGCGACCGGGAGTAGGCGTCAGCCGGCGTCCGGCGCGGCCCCGCGACGCTTCACCCAGCGGCGGTGGGCGTCGTCGAAGAGTGAGTAGGCCACGGGCACGATCAGCAGCGTGACGAGCAGCGACAGCGCCTGCCCGACCACGATGACCTTGGCCAGCGCCGCCCGGGACGACGCGCCCGGCCCCTCGGCCAGGGTCATGGGTGTCATCGCCGCGATGAGCGTCAGCGTGGTCATCAGAATCGGCCGCAGACGCGCGCGGTTGGCCTCGAGCAGGGCCTCGTGGAGCGGCATGCCCTGCGCCCGCAGTGTGTTGGTGTAATCGACCTGCAGGATGCCGTTCTTCTTGATGATGCCCAGCAGCATGAACAGACCGAAGATCGAATACACGTTCAGCGTCTCGTGCGTCACCAGCAGGGACAGCAGCGCGAAGGGCAGCGTGAGCGGCAGGGCCAGCAGGATGGTGATCGGGTGCAGGAAGCTCTCGAACTGCGCCGCGAGCACCATGTAGACGAACAACAAGGACAAGATCAGCGCGATGGAGAACTCGCGGCCGGTCTCTTCCATCACCTTGGCGTCGCCCAGGAACTGCCAGTCGTAGCCGGCGGGGAGCTCCAGGCCCTTCAGGAGCGTGTCCAGGCGGTCGACGGCGTCGCCCAGGGCCACGCCGGGCGCGGGGTTCGAGGAGACGAAGACCTGCCGCACGCCGTTGTAGCGCAGGATGAGCGTGGGGCCCTTGGCCTCTTTCACCGTGGCGAAGGCCTCGACGGGCACGAGCGTGCCGTCCCGGGCGCGCAGGGGCAGGCGCCCCACGGCCTCCATGCCGTCGCGGTCCTCGGGGCGCACGCGCAGCCACACGTCGTAGCGCTCGTCGCCCTCGCGGTAGCTGCTCACGATCTGTCCGCCGACCATCACGTTCAGGGCGTCGGCCACCTGCAGGGCGTCGATGCCCAGGTCGGCGGCCTTCTTGCGGTCGAGCTCGACGCGCAGTTCGGGCTGGCGGTCCAGCGCCGGGCTGTTCACGTCGACGAAGTGTTTGTCCTCGCGCATGAGTTTCATCAGGCGCACGAGGCTGGCCTCCAGGGTGGGCAGGTCCGGGCCGCGCATGCCCAGCCGCAGCTTGCCGCCGCCGCCACCGCCGCCGCCGCTGCCGCCCAGGCCCGTGGTGTTCAGGGTGCGCACCGTGGCGCGGACGTCCGGGTAGCGTTTGAACAGACCGCGGGCCTGGTTCATGACATCGGTCTGCGAGAGCGTGCGCTCGCCGAGGGGGGTGAGGCCGACGTAGATCGAGCCGCGGGTGGTGGTGCCGGAGCCGCGGCTGTCGCCCAGTGTCATCAACACATCCCGGACGGCGGGCAGGCGGGCGACCTCGGCCTCGAGGGACTGCATGACTGCATTGGATGCCTCGAACGAGGTGCCCGTGGCGTGGTCGACGTTGATCTCGAACTCGCTCTGGTCGTCCTCGGGCATGAAGTCCTGGCCCACCAGGCCGGCGAGCGGCACCGACGCGCCGATCATCACCCCGGCCAGCACACAGACGAGCAGGCGGTGGCGCAGCGACCAGTCCACGAGTCGCACGTAGCGACTGTCCAGGAAACCCGTCAGCCGGTCGGAGAATCGGGTGATTCGGCTCTGATGCCCCGAGTCGGGCCGCAGGAACTTCGAGGCCAGCATCGGCGTGAGCGACAGCGAGATGAACAGAGACACCAGCACGGCCACGGACACGGTCACGCCGTAGCTGTTGAACAGACGCCCGATCTGTCCGCTCATGAAGGCGACGGGCAGAAAGATCACGACCAGCGAGAGGGTCGTCGCCGAGACGGCCAGCGTGATCTCGCGCGTGGCCTCCACGGCGGCCTGCCGGGCCGTGATGCCGCGCGTGTGCATGTGTCGGTGGATGTTCTCGACCACGACGATGGCGTCGTCGATCACGATGCCGACGGCCAGGGTCAGCGCCAGCAGCGTGACGTTGTTCAGCGTGAAGCCGAAGGCGTGCAGGGCCGAGAAGGTCGCGATGAGCGACGCGGGGATGGCCACGGCGGCGATGAGCGTCGAGGCCAGCGAGCCCATGAACAGCAGCACGGCCAGGGAGGCCAGGATGCCGCCGAAGACCAGGTGCAGGCGGACCTCGTCCGCGCTCTTGCGCACGAACACACTGCTGTCGCGCAGCACGAGCAGCTCGGCGCCGGCGGGCAGCAGCGGCCGCATCTGCGCGAGGCGGGCCTCGACGGCCGCGGCCGTCTCCACGATGTTGGCGCCCGTCTGCTTCTGGATGACCAGCGTGACGGCCTCGCGCCCGTTGAGCCGCGAGGCGCCGCGAATCTCCTCCGTCCCGTCCTCGACGCGGGCGATCTCGCGCAGCAGCAGCGGTGCGCGGTTCTCCGGGTGGACGCCGACGACGATCTCCTCGAACTCGGCGACGGAGCGCACGCGGGCCATGGTGCGCAGCACGTCCTCGCGCAGGCCGCGCGTGACGTGGCCGCCGGGGATCTCGACGTTCTGGGCCTTCAGCGCGCGCTCCACGTCCGCGGCCGTGACCCCGTGGGCGGACAGGCGGGCGGCGTCGAGCCAGATGTTCACGGCGCGTTTGCGGACGCCCTCGATGGAGACCTGACCGACCCCGGGCGCCGTGCCGAGGACGTCCTTGAGGCGTGTGTCGGCGAACTCGCTCAGCTCGCGGACGGACTGCGGGCCGGCGAGCGCGACGGCCATGATCGGCGTGGAGTCCGTGTCGAAGGTCGAGATCTGGGGCGGGTCCGTGCCCTCGGGCAGGCGGCCGAGGACCGAGGCGAGCTTGTCGCGGACGTCCTGCACGGCCTCGTCCGGGTCACGGTCGAGCGTGAAGGTCAGAAAGACGAGCGAGAACCCCTCGCGGTTGATGGAGCGCAGCTCCTCGATGCCGCCGATGGTGTTGAGCTGCTCCTCGATGGGCTGCGTGATCGCCGACTCGACCTCTTCGGGGCTCGCGCCGGGCAGGACCGTGCGGACCGTGACCGTGGGCTGCTCGACCTCGGGCAGCAGGGCCACGCCCAGGCGCAGGTACGAGAGCAGACCGAAGGCCACCAGGGCCACGGACATCATCGTGGCGAAGACGGGCCGCCGGACGCTGACTTCGGCGAGGTTCATTGGCCGGCGCTCGCCGGGGCGGTGGTCCCGGGGCCGGCGCTCGCCGGGCCGGCGCCGGTGTCGACCTTGACGTCGGCGCCATCGAACAGTCGGGCCACGCCGGAGACGATCACCCGGTCCCCGTCCTTCAGGGGCCCGGTGACCAGGGCGTCGCTGCCGCGTTTGCGCACGAGGCGGACCTCGCGGGCGCTGGCCTTGGCCTCCTGCTCCACGAAGACCTTGGCCACGCCGGCCTGGTTGACCACGGCCGTCTCGGGTACGGCGAACACGGCCTCGGTGGTGCCGACCGAAATGCTCGCGCGGGCGAACATGCCCGGCTTCCAGCGGCCCTCGGGGTCGGAGAGGCGCGCCTCGACGGTGAACGTGCGCGATGACACGCTGACCTCGGGGGAGACGCGGGTGAGCGTGCCGCTCAGGGCTTGGCCTTGCAGCGCCTCGCTCGTGACGGTGACGGGCAGACCGGCCTTGACCACGCCGGCGTGGCGCTCGGGGACCTCGCCCTGCAGCTTCAGCGGGTCCGTCACGACGACGCGGGCGACGGCCTGCCCGATCTTCACGTATTCGCCGGGGGAGACGAGGCGGCGCGAGACGGCGCCGGCGATGGGCGCGCGGATCACGGCGTCCCGGAGGCGCTTGCGGGCGAGGTCGGCGGCGGCGCGACGGGCGTTGGCCGTGGCGGCGGCGGCGCGGGCCTCCTCGAGCGCGCTCTGAAGGGCCGCCTCGGCCATCGTCACGCGTGTGCGCAGCGACTCCAGGTCGGCGGGGGCGGAGACCTCGCGGCGGCGAAGTTCTTCGCCCCGCGTGAGCTCGCGGCGGGCCTCTTCGAGGTCGGCCTGCGCCCGGCGCACGGCGGCGGCGCGCTCGGGAGCGAAACGACCGGGCTCGGTGCCCAGGCGGGCGTGGGCCTGCTGGAACTCGGCCTCGGCCTGCTCGGCGCGAAGGCGCAGGTCCTCCACGTTCAGGCGCACGAGCGGGTCGCCCGCCGCGACGCGGTCGCCCATGTCGGCGACGATCTCGGCCACGGCGGCCTCGACCTCGGCGGACACCGTGACCTCCTCGCCGCCGGAGAGCGTGCCGGTGAACTCGAGGGCCGTGGGCAAAGTCTCGGCGTGCGCGACGGCGACGCGGACGACGACGGGGCCGGACGGTTTGCCGCCGCCCGGGGCGTCGCCGCCGCCGCCTTTGCAAGAGACCGTCGCGACGAGCAGCAGGGCCAGGAACAGGGCGTGTCTCATGGGGCGGGTCCTCATTCTCCGGCCGCCCGCGCCCCCGGCGTCTCGCGGCCGAGGCTGCGGACGAGGCGGACGGCGGCCAGATCCAGGTCCAGGGCGGCGCGCACGGCGGTGGCGCGGGCCTGAGCGAGCGTGGCCTGGGCGTCGGCCATCTCCACGGGGTCACCGGCGCCGGTCTCGTAGCGGGCCGTGGCGAGGCGCAGGCCCTCCTCGGCGGCGTTCTGCAGGCGTTGGGCGGCCTCGAGGCGGCGCTGGGCTTCGACCGCGGCCAGGCGGCCCGCGTCGAGCTCCAGGCGGGTGTTGCGAACGAGCTGCTCGGCCTGGGCCGTCACCAGCGCTGCGTTGGCCTCGGCCTCGCGGTACCGGGCCTGATCGGCGCCCCCGGCGAAGAGGGGCACGGTGAGCTGCGCCGTGGCCTGCCAGCCCGTCTCGAGCTCGCTGGGGGCCGGTCCGCGCACACCCCAGGCGCCGTTCGCGCCCAGGGAGGGCCAGTACTGCGAGCGGGCGGCGTCCCGGGCGGACTCGGCGGCCTTCACGCGGGCGCGGACGGCGCGCAACTCCGGGCGGTTGGCCTCGGCCTCGGCGTAGAGTGTGTCCGGCGCGTCCGCGGGGGGCGCCGGCGCGGCCGGGGGCGGCGTGAGCTCGGTGTTCTCGGCCAGGCGGGCGCGACCGCAGGCCCCGGCGAGCTGCGCGCGGGCGAGGGCCTGGGCGTTGCGCGCGCCGACGAGCGCCAGCTCCGCTTGCGCCTGCTCGACCTCGGCGCGGATGAGGTCGAACCGCGGCCGCTGCCCGACCTCGACCCGCGCCTGCGCGCGTTTCCACTGGGCCTGGGCGCGCTCGGCGGCCTCGGTCGCGGCGGTGACCAGCTCGGCGGCGGCCACGGCCGTGCGGAACGCGGCCTCGGCTTCGGTGTCGCGCACGGCCCGGGCGGCGCGCAGTTCGGCCACGGCGGCGTCCGAGCCCGCCTCGGCGGCGGCGTGGCCGTTGGGTGTGCGGCCGAAGTCCCAGAGCGTCTGCCGCGCGGTGAGCAGGGCCGACCAGGTCTGGGCCGGGTCACTGCCGCCCGGGGCGCGGGCGCCGGCGAGCGCACCGTCGGCGAGCTGCACCGAGGCCTCGCCGCCGATGGTCGGCAGGTAACCCGCGAACCCCAACGCCTCGCGGGCC
>CAINDO010000494.1 GCA_903847385.1 uncultured Myxococcales bacterium | reverse complement strand
GGCGTCGGGCAGCGCGGCGTCCGGCCCGGCATCGGGCGGCGCGGCGTCCCGGGCGCGGGCGTCGGCGCCGGCGTCGCTCGGATCGGGAAAGTCCACGCCGTTCGTACAGCCGGGCACGTAGCCCCCGAGGGCGGCGCCGCCGGCGGCCACGGCCAGGGTACGCAGGGCTTCACGGCGGCTCTCGCCGCGGACGTATTTGCTGGGCTTCTTCATGGCCGGGCATGGTACAGCGTTCGGGGCGGTCGCTGCATACGGGCCGCGTGACATTTTCGGACCCGTTTGCGAGCATGCCGCCATGGTCGACAAGATTCTCCGGGAAGATGCGCGCCAGACCCAGACCTCCGCCGAGAAGGCCCTGGAGCAGGATACGGCGGATCTCGCCCGGCGGCAGGGCCAGAGCCAGGTCGAGTACATGCGCTCGATGGGCAAACCCTCGGACCGCGCCAAGGCGGCCTTCCGCGCGGCGGGCATCCCCCTCGACCAGATCCTGCCCGCGGACATCGTGGCCTTCGAGCACAAGGCCGACGGCAGCTTCGTGCTCAAGCTGGCGCGGGACCTCAAGATCCACATCGGCGGTCAGGCGCTGCTGCTCGGCTCCACCATCAGCGGCATCCTGTCGATGCAGCACATCCGCAACCTGCGGGGCATCGGCATCCAGAAGACGCACGAGAACGCCGTGACCACCGGAAAAGTGAGCCACCTGAGCTTCTTGAACGGCGAGCTGCTCCTGGAGACGGACAACGCCGCCCTCAAGAAGATCAACCTGCGCGGCGAGGCCCTCGGCGACATCGCCGGCTGAGGCCCGCCAGCAGCGCGAACGCCCACAGCGGCGCGCTCCCCGGGGTGTGCTGGCAGCCGCCCTCGAGGCGGGCCTGCCGCCGGTTGTCTCCGAGCGCATACACCGGCGGGGCGCTCCCGAGCGCGTCCGGGTCGTTCAGGTTCGCGCCCACGTCGGCGAACTGCGGCCGCGCGTCGCTGCGCAGGTCCGCGTCGGGGCCGTCCGGGGGCGTCGGCGTACCGCCCACCTCCGGTGTACCCCCGGCGCCCATCGCGCCGCCTGCGCCCCCGTCCGGCCCGGCGGGGGGCATCGTTGGCGGGGCGGCCATGTCCGGCAGCACCGGTGCCGGGCTCACGTGGATCTTCACGGCCAGCAGGTCGTCTCGCGGGCCGCCCTGACCGGGGTCGGAGAACCAGGCGCGGCCCTCTTCAACGAGCCCGAAGTACTGCGTGGTCTCGCCGGGCGCGTGGGCGGTCAGATGGACCTCGAACCGACACACCTCGCCGGGCGGCGTGGCCTGCGGGCAGGCGGAGATGCGCGTCTCGTTGAGCCAGCCCTCGGGCCCAAACGGCCCCGGCTGGTCGCGCGGCGTGGGCGCGAAGCGTGTGTTCGGGCCCCACGTCTCGGTGCCGACGTTGCGCAGGTCGAACCAGCCGTCGAGCGTCTGCCCGACGGTCATCTCGATGGTCTCCGAGGCGTAGGGGAACGACTGCGCCACGAAGTCCGCGCCGTAGGGCGTGCCGCCGCCGTCCGCGAGGCGCTGCAGGGCCGCCAGGTCGCCGTTGAACACATCCGTGTCCACGTCCCCGCCGATGCCCGGGATGCGGCCCGTGCTGCTCGTCTGCCAGAAGGTCCAGCGATTCCAGGCGTCCGGGATGTCCGGGCAGTGGTTCACGTAGGCCGCGATCCAGAGCGGGTACTCCGAGAAGTCCGGGTTGCCCACCTGGTCGCGCCACACGTAAAAGCCCGTGTAGATGATGGGCCGCTTGCCCGTGCCGGCCTCGACGAGCTGCAACCAGCGGCGCGCGTTGGCGGCCACCACGTTGCCCGGCTGGTCCTGGATGGACGCGCCCTCGAGGTCGAGCACCACGGGCAGGTCGCCGGGCCCCAGGCGCCCGACCTTGCGGATCACGATGTCCGCCATGTCCTGGGGGTCGCGGAGCGTGCGGAAGAACTGGTAGGCGCCGCGGATCAGGCCGGCGTTGCGCGCGCCGTTCCAGTTGGCCTCGAAGTGGTCGTCCTCGCCCAGGCCGTCGCCGATGCGCACGATGGCGTACTTGACGCTGCTGCCGGCCACGCGGCCCCAGTCGATGTCGCCCTGGTAGGTCGACACGTCGATGCCGTCCACCGTGGGGCCGTCCGCGCACACCCGGGCGGCCTGCTGCGCGGTCTCGAGCCCGTCGCCCGGCGCGTCCCCCGAGACCTGGAAGCCGCGGTCGTTCTGCGGTTCGGGCGCGCAACCCGCGGTGAACACGGCGAGCGACAGGGCGAGGGTGACGTGCGATGAAAGGCCGGGCGTGCGCATGGCCGGGGAGCATAGCGCAGCGCGGGCCGTGTTACATTCGCCCGATGCCACTCTTCTCCCGTTCCGACGGCGACCTGCTGCGCGACGTCCACCCCGTGCGCGCCATCATGCCCCACCTGATGCCCGGCCGGACGGAGTCCTTCGTCCTGCACGAGATGACGATCGACCTGAGCCGCACCCTGCCGTTCCTGGCGCAGTTCAACGCCGCTCGCGGGGAGACGCCCAAGGCCACGTTGTTTCACCTGGTCCTGCACGGCATCGCCCGCACGCTGCACGAGAAGCCGGGCCTGAACCGCTTCGTCGTCGGGCGCCGGTTCTACCAGCGCCGCGGCGTGTGGCTCTCGTTCGCCGCCAAGAAGAGCTTCGACGAGCGCGCGCCGCTCTTGACGATCAAGGCCGAGTTCCCCCGGGCCGGCGCGCTGGCGGACACGGTCGCTCGCGTCGTGGGGGACGTGGGCGAGGGCCGCACGGGCCCGCCGCGCCCCGTGGACACCGAGGCCCGCGTGCTGACCTCGCTCCCGGGGGTCCTGCTGCGCGCCATCGTGGCCGCCGGCCGGTTCCTCGACCGCTGGAACCTGATGCCCCGGGCCATGATCGCCACGGACCCGATGTATTGCAGTTGTTTCGTGGCCAACCTGGGCTCGGTGGGCATCGACCGCACGTACCACCATCTGTTCGAGTGGGGGAACGCGCACTTGTTCTGTGTCGTCGGCGCGGTGAAGAAACACATCTTCATCGACGGCGAGACGCCCGTCGTGCGCGACGCGGTGCAGTTGTTCTTCACCTTCGACGAGCGCGCGAACGACGGCTTCTACTGCATGCGGGCGCTGCGCACGCTCCAGGAACTGCTGGAAGACCCGGCCGGGCACGGCGTGGCCTGACCCGGACCGCGCGGTCGGCTCCGGTCAGAAGTTCGTCAGGCCGGAGAACGGGTAGGAGCGTTCGAACAGCGTCTCCTTGGCCAGGTCCACCGGGTCCCAGTCGACGATGGTCCAGCCGCTGTCGCTGCCGAAGCGCATCTTGAGCTGGAACACCAGGTCGCCGCCGAAGCCGACGATGTCGAACCCGACGCGGATGCCCGGGATGAGCGTCCAGAACAGGCCATTGGCCGGGGCGAGCCATTGCAGGCTCCAGTGCAGGCTCGGCTCGATGGGGAACTGCAGCTCGATGGTGGGGTCCAGGTTCAGCTTGAAGCCCGCGACGCCGGCCAGGAAGTCCACGCCGATGCTGCCGCTCGTCTTGAGCGCGATGTAGGGCACCAGCCGGCCCACCAGGCCCGGGTTGCCGTCCGCGCCGGCGGTGGTGCCGACCTTCTCGACCGTGATGGTCGCTTCGTCGTTGGGGCCGTCGCCCTTGATGCCCATGGCGCCGCCGATGCCGGCACAGAGCTCCACGCCCACGGGCACGGGGTAGTAGAAGAACGTGCGGCAGCGCTCGCGGTCCTTCTCGATGGGCGGAGGCATGGGGACCAGGAACTGGTCGGGCAGGCGGTACTTGAGCTTCCACAGGTCCGCGGTGAGCACGTGGAAGCCGGCCGTGATGTGGCTCGACACGACATCGCTGTAGAACCGCCCCAGCAGCCACGCGCCGAAGATGTCGTTGAGCGACACGTCGATGCCGCCCACCTCCGAGGCGATGGTGCCCGTCAGCCAGGTGCGCACCTTGGGGCCGGCCGTGAGAACGAACTCGCCGGTGATCTTGTTGACCAGAGCGTCGTTGACGATGCCGCCCTCGGCGCCGAAGGTCACGCCGCCGAAGGCGACGGACTTGGTGGGGTACAGGGCCGGTGCCAGGCGCGTTTGCGAGATGGCCTCGCTGCTCCAGGCCGGGGCGCTGAACGAGGTGCAACTGTTCACCAGGCGGTTCCAGATGGCGTCCGCGCGCGCCTTGGCGGCGGTCTTCTCCAGGATGCGGGGCAGGTACTCGGTGTAGAACGCGCCGTCGTCCGGGATCTCGATGATCTCGCCGTTGGGGCCGACCTGATAGCGCTGGAGCATGTACAGGCCGTACCGCGCGCACCCGACGCCGGTGATGTTGGGCCCCGCCCAGGGCCGCCCGACGACGTCGAACTGCGCGTGGATGGGATCGGGGTTGACCCAGCGGTCCGCCCAGGTGCGCAGGGTGGAGACCGTGTTTGCGCCCCAGTGGCGCGTCATGCTGCCGCTGTGGATGCCGCCGCAGCCGTGTTCGAACCACCCCCGGGTGACGCCGAGCGGATCGTCCCGGAATACGGTGAAGCCGCCGCGACCGTTGTCCGGCAGGAAGTAGCGGCGCAACCGGATGTAGTTGTTCCAGTTGTTGTCGATGGCCGTGATCCCCCAGCACTCGTTGGAGTCCAGGTTGTTGGTGGCGGCGAAGTGCTCGACGCAATTGACGATGTGCCCGCCGACCCAGGGGCTGCGGGCGATGTGGCCCGAGAAGTACCCCGTCCTGATGTTGTAGGGGGCGTAGTTCCAGTCGTCGCCCACACCCAGGCGCTCGACGAATCGGCGGTAGTTCATCACGTACCAGTTGGAGATGCGGACGGAGCGCTCGAGCTCGAAGTACCGCTTCATCTCCGTGGTGTAGTCGGTGAGCAGCGCCTCGTCGCAGCCGCCCGCGCCGGCCGCCTTCTCGCGGAACTGCTCCTCGGCGTCCACGGGCAGGCCCTGCGGCACGTTCTCGGGCAAGCGGTCCGGGTTGTCCGGCTCGGGGTAGACGCGCTCGAAGCGGACGTCCAGGGCGGCGCAGTCGTTCTCGGTGCCCAGGCCCTCGACTTGCGCCTGCTCCAGGTCGGTCTCGAGGCAGCCGCGCACGGTGAAGCGGTCGAAACACGACCAGTCGCCCGTGAGGACTTTGGCGCGGGTGTCACCGGCCACGTGCAGCGCGAAGCCGTGCTCCTTGATCGTGCGCGACCCGTGCAGGTCCACCGACTCGTGGTCCGAGTCGTGGCCCTCGGCGTCGTCCACGGCCAGGGGCTCGGCGTCGAAGCCGGGCAGGGGCTCGGGCAGCACACAGCCCTCGCGGGGCTCGCCGGCGGGCTCGAGCGTGAAGGCGAAGTCCTCGCGGGCGTTGGCGAGCTGCGCGGCGTGCGCCTCGTCCAGGTGACCGTCCACGCTGAACATCGCGCTGACCTCGAAGTCCCACGGCTGCGCGACGTCCTCGTGCAGCAGCACCACGGACGACGAGGTCGTCAGGTGGCGCAGCTCGAAGTCCACGCCCGGGTCGGCCTGAATCGCGGCGATGGTCTGCGTCGCGGCGGACACCTCGCGGCCGGCGAAGGCGCGCGCGTGCGTGACGGCGGTGGGATCTTCGACGGGGGCGCCCTCGGGCTGCCCGTCCAGCTCCGGGTGGCTCTCGTCCTGGCCGCCGGGGCGGCTCGGGTACACCGTGTGCCACTCGGGGTCGAAGCTCACGAAGAGCTCCGTCGATGCCTGGTCGATCAGCGCGGCGCACCGCTCGGGCAACACATCCTCGATCTCCAGGGTGTATTCGCGCTCCACGCTCCCGGCCAGATCGGCGGGGGTCAGCGTCACGGGGGGCGCGGCGGCGCCGGCCAGCGTGGCCTGATACGCCGGCTGCATGCACTGCCAGGTGACCACGGGCTCGGGCGCCGGCTCGTCCAGCTCGGCGGCGAGCTCTTCCTCCGTCGGCATGTCCATGGGGGCGTTCGGGTCGATCTCGGCGTCCGGGTCGTACCCGGCCTCGACGGCGGCGCCGCGCACGCCCACGCACTCCTCGCCCTCGGCCTCGCAGGCGTGGGTCGCCGCGCAGTCGGCGAGCGAGCCCGGCTCCGGCGGGACGATCTGGGCGGCCAGCGCCGCGTTGGCGCGCGAGGCCGCCTCGAAGAAGTCGGGCAGGTGGTCGACGCCGACGTCGCCGATCACGCAGTACGTGTCGCCGGAGCGCAGGCCGTAGTAGAGCGGCGCCTCGAGCGGCTCCGCCGTGACGTGCACGCGGGCGGTGAACCGCGTGGGGTGCCCCACGTACAGGTCCGCGCGGCCCGTCGGCTGGGTGAGCGCGGCGTCCAGCACCTGGAACTGCCCGACGTTCGGCCGGTACAGCGGCAGCTCGTGCGCCGCGGCCGACCCGGAGAGGTCGTAGATGGGGCCCTCGGGGGGCGCCTCGGCACCGCCCTGCGC
>CAINDO010000493.1 GCA_903847385.1 uncultured Myxococcales bacterium | reverse complement strand
CGGGGCGATGCCCGACGCGGCCCCCCCGGCCCCGGACGCCCGCGCGAACCCCGTGCCCGAGGGCTGCAACCCCGTGGGCGGCGAGTGGGACTGCCTGATGCCGTTCCCCTCGGACGTGTACCGCGTGGCCGATCCCGGTCTGCCGAGCGGCTTCCGCGTCGAGATCCCCGAGGTCGCGCAGCCGCGGAACTACGACGGCGAGCGCCTGAACCTGCTCGCCCTGCACCCCGCGGACGGCTTCTCGCCGGCCTCGCAGATCATGGCGCTCGTGCCCCACGAGCTGGCGCCGGGGCAGCTCGTGACGCTGGACGGCGACTACACGGTGAGCCTGCGGCCCGAGTCGCGCACCGTGCTGATCGACGCGGAGACGGGCGAGCGCGTGCTGCACATCGCCGACGTGGATCTGCGCGCCCGGGACGCCGCGCGGCGGGCGCTGATCCTCCGGCCCCAGGTGCGGCTGAAGGACAACACGCGTTACATCGTGGGGATCCGGCGGTTGAACGACGCCGCCGGCGCGGCGATCGCCTCGCCCGAGAGCTTCGAGGCGCTGCGCGCGGGCGCGGCCCCGGCGGCACTGCAGGCGCGGTACGACGCGGAGATCTTCCCGGCGCTGGCCGAGGCGGGCGCCCCGAAGGACGACCTGATGCTGGCCTGGGACTTCACCACGCGCACGGAAGACCAGCTCACGGGCGACATGCTCTCTGTGCGGGCGCAGACCATATCGGCGCTGCGCGACCACCCGCCGGTGCTCAAGGGCGTGCAGGTCACCGAGCCGCCCGATGGCCCCATCTTCCGCCGGCTGGACGGCGTGATGGAGGTCCCGCTCTTCATGGAGACGCCCAACGTGGGCGCCCACCTGCACCGTGGCCCGGACGGTCGACCGGCGCTCAACGGCACGGCGGACGTGCCGTTCCTGGCGATCATCCCGCGCAGCATCGGCGAGAACCCCGCGGAGCCCGGGCGGTTCCTGCAGTTCGGCCACGGCTTCTTCGGGCAGCGCATCGAGATCGCGGACAACTTCGTCTACGAGTTCGCGCAGGACCGCCGCATGGTCGTGGCCGGCGTGGACTGGTGGGGCATGAGCACGGCGGACTCGCCTGATGTGATCGCGCAGATCATCAACAACCCCGGGGAGTCGCTGCGTTTCGTGGAGCGCGTACACCAGGGCATGGCCAACTTCATCGCGTTGTCGTACGCGGCGAAGACCTCGCTGCACGATCTGGCCGAGATGCAGGTGGACGCCGCGCCGACCTACACGCCGGACGCGGTCTACTTCTACGGCATCAGCCAGGGCAGCATCCTGGGCGGCACGTACATGGCGCTGGCGCCGAACGTGAGCCGGGGCGTGCTCAGCGTGGGCGGCGCCGGCTTCGCCATGCTGATGCAGCGGGCGCGGCCGTTCATCCCGTTCATCAACGTGATCGCCGCGCAGTACCCGGACGCCCTCGACCAGCAGAAGTTCCAGAATCTGGCGCAGCTCACGCTGGACCGCATCGACCCGATGAGCTTCGCGCCGCACCTGCTCTCGAACCCCTACCCGGACTCGCCGCCGGACCGCCGCGTGCTGATGCAGCTCGGCGTGGGCGACTCGCAGGTGCCCAACCTGGGGCATCACGCGATGGCCCGCACGCTGGACATCCCGCTGCTCACGCCGGCGCCGCGCGAAATCCCGGGGATCCGTGAAGAGGCCGGGCCCATCGACGCCTCGGCGCTCGTGGAGTTCGCCTTCGGCATCCCCGAGCCGCTGCCGGGCACGTTCTCGGACTTCCCCGCCGAGGGGAACGGCGCGCACGAGGGCGTGCGGCGCTCGCGGGCCGGGCAGGCGCAGATCGATGGCTTCTTGCGTCCGGACGGCGTGATCGCGCACACCTGCGACGGGCCCTGCGACCCGGAATGAACGCCCCGGGCGCCCGCGTGGCGGCGGCGCTCTTCGGCGCGCTGCTGGCGTTGTCTTTCGCGGCGCCGCTCTTTCGCCTGGCGGCGCCGACGCACCCGCTCGTCGCGGCGGGGCTGCGCCTGGCGATGGCGGCCCTGCTGCTCTCTCCGCTGCTGTGGCGCTCGGTGCGGGCGGGACGGTTCCCGGTGGCGCACGCCCGCGGGGCGGCCCTCGCGGGCCTGTTCTACGGCGTGCACTTCGGCGCGTGGGTGTCCTCGCTCACGCTCACGACCGTCGCGGCGTCGGTCACGCTGGTCACCTGCACGCCGCTGCTGTTGGGGCTGCTCGGCGCGCTGACCGGGCGCGACCGGCCGTCGGGGCGTTTCTGGCTCGCGCTGGCGTTCTCGGCCGTCGGGCTGACCATCATCGGCGGGGCGGATCTGGCGGCCGTCGCGGCGCCGGGCGCGTTGCTCGGGGATGCCCTGGCGCTGCTGGGGGCGTTCTCCATCGCGGGCTACTTCCTCACGGCGCGGCGGTTGGGCCCGACGCTGGACGTTTCGGCCTTCTCGGCGGTCGCCGTGGCCGTGGGGGCGGCGGTGCTGCTCGGCGCCGGGGCGGTGCTCGGGGTGCCGCTGGCGCCCGCTTCGACCGAGGCGGCGCTGGCGCTGCTGGCCTGCGCGCTCGTGCCGCAGTTGATCGGCCACTCGCTGCTGACCTGGGCGCTGCGCCACACCGGGCCGGCGTGGGTGGCCATGGCGACGGTGGGCGAGCCCGTGGGGGCCACGCTGCTGACCTGGTGGTGGCTGCACGAAACCCCCACGACGACGACGCTCGTCGGGTGTACCGTGACGCTCCTCGGGGTGCTGGTGGCCGTGACGCTGCCGGCCCGGGATCGCAAAGCCCAGCCAGGAAATGAAGGTCGGTGAAGGTGTCTGAACGCGTGGACGAGCTGGTCAGGATCCTGCGCCCGGCGGGCGGTGGGGTCTACGTGGTGAGCACGGGCCTGGAGGCCCAGCGGGCGTTGCAGCGGCGCATCTACGAGGTCACGCACGACGCGGCCGTGGAGCACGCCTGGCGCGTGGCCCTGGAGCGGCTGGACGAGGCGCGTGTGGTGGTGCTCGGTGTGCCCTCGGACTGCGGCGCCGGCTTCGTTCGGGGCGCGAACCAAGGCCCCGCGGCGCTGCGCGACGCGCTGCTCTCCCGCCCGGACACGCCCTACCTGGCCGATGGCGTGACGGACGTGGGCGACGTTCGTGTGGTGCCGCAACTGCTCACGGACGCGATGCTCTCCGAGGCGCAGAAGGCCGCGACGCGGCGGGCGCTCTACGGGGACGCCGAGACGGCGCTGCCCGTGGCCCCGCTCGACCTGTGCCGCCTCGCCCTGACGCACGTGGCGGCGCTCGCCCCGAACGCGGTGCCCATCGTGCTCGGCGGCGACCACAGCGTGAGCTGGCCGGCCTTCGCGGCGGCGCACGCGCGGGGGCGGCGGCTCGGCCTGCTGCACTTCGACGCCCACACGGACCTTCTGCCCGAGCGCCTGGGCATCGAGCACTGCTTCGCCACCTGGGCCTACCACGCCAACGAGCTGCTCGGCCGCGACGGTCGGTTGGTGCAGGTGGGCATCCGCGCGAGCGGGCGGACCAAGGAACACTGGGAGTCGACGCTCGGCGTGCGGCAGTACTGGCCGGACGAGCTGCACACCCGCTCGCTGGAAGCGATCGCGGACGACATCATCGAGCGCTTCCGCGCCCGCGGCGTGCAAGCGGTGTACGTGAGCAACGACATCGACGGTACGGACGAACGCTACGTTTCGGCGACGGGCACCCCGGCGCCGGACGGCCCCAGCCCGCAGCAGGTGCGCTGGCTCACGCGGCGCGTGTTGAAGGCGTTCCCCCTGGCCGGCGGGGACGTGGTCGAGGTCGCGCCGCCCCTGGGGCAGGGCGACCCGCACGAGCCCGAGCGCACGCTGCACGTGGCCGCGGACTATCTGGACGACCTGCTCAGCGCCGGTCTGTCCGCGGGGGAGGGCTGAACCATGGCCGATCGTTCCGCTGCCCCCGACCACGTCCTCTTCGATCTGGACGGCACGCTGATCGACTCCATCCCGCTGATTCTGGAGTCGTTCCGTTACACGCTGCGCACGCACCTGGGGGCGACGCCCTCGGACGACGTGCTCATCGACGGCATCGGCACGCCGCTGCGGGCGCAGCTCTACCGCTACTGCCCGGACACCGCGCTGGTCGAGACGATGTTCCACACCTACCGCGCCCACAACATGGAGCACCACGACACGCTGCTGCGGGCATTCCCGGCGGTGAACGTGGCCATCGCCCGGCTGGCCGAGGCCGGCGTGCCGATGGGCGTGGTCACGAGCAAGTCGCGGGACGCCGCCCTGCGCGGCCTGGCGGTGACGGGCCTCGCGCGGTACTTCGAGGTCGTGGTCACGCTCGAGGACACGGCGCGGCACAAGCCCGATCCGGAGCCGGTGCACTTCGGCCTCTCGCGGATGGGCGGCGCGGCGGCGCGGGCCGTGTACGTGGGCGACTCGACGCACGATCTGCACGCCGGGCGCGCGGCGGGGGCGCGGACGGGCGCCGTGGCCTGGGGGCCGTTCCCCCGGGCGGATCTGGTCGCCTGTCGGCCGGACTGGTTCTTCGAGACGCCGGACGAGATGGTCGCGGCGTTCACGGCGTTCACACCGGAGACTTGACGCGAGCAGGGGAGCGGCGATGGCCAAGACGACGCTGATGTCGGCGCTGCGGCAGATGATGGCGCTGGCCCGGGAGGCCGAGGCGCGGGGACTTTCGACCACGGACGTGCTGGCGGAGCGCGCGGCGCGGCAGGCGCTGCGGCGTCGGGACGTGCTGCGCGGGGCGGCGGGGCTCGGCGCCCTGGCGCTCGCCCCGCGACTGCTGGTGGGCTGCGGCTCGGATTCGGGCGGCGGCGGCGGCGGCGCGGACGCGGGCGGCGGCATGGG
>CAINDO010000492.1 GCA_903847385.1 uncultured Myxococcales bacterium | reverse complement strand
TGCACGATGTGGCTCGCCGTGACCATGAAGATGATCAGCAGCACGAGCATGATGTCCACGAGGGGCGTGACGTTGATGCCCGTGATGTCTTCATCCGGGCGTGGGGTGAGGTCGGCCATGGCGTCACAGGCCGTTCTGGGCGCGGGGCGCGGGGGCCGCAACCGCCGTGCGGTTCAGCTCGGCGAGCAACAGACGACACAGGAAGTCCGTATTGCCCGCCCGCGTGCGCCCCACGCCCTTGAAGGTGTTGAAGGCCACCACGGCGGGGATCGCCACCATGAGCCCCACGGCCGTGGCCACCAGGGCCTCGGCGATGCCCGGCCCGACCACCTCGAGCCCGCCCTTGGGGTTCGCGCTCAGCGTCTGGAACGCCACGATGATGCCCACCACCGTGCCCAGCAGGCCCACGAAAGGCGCGTTGTTGCCCAGCGTGCCGAGGTGGCCCAGGAATCGGTCGAAGCGCTGCTGCTCCCGCACCAACGCGCTGGCCATGATCTGTTCCACGGCCACCGGGCCGCGGCCCCAGGCCTCCAGCGCGTCGGCGAGCACGCGCTCCTCCATCGCCACGCCGCGGGCGACGAGCGCGCGGGCGTCGTCGATGCGGCCGTCGGTCAACAGAGGCAGCAGGCGCCGGCCCAGCGCCGGGGCGTCGATGCGCGTGCGGGCATACAGCCGCAAGCGCTCCAGCACGATCACCAGCAGCAGGAAACCCAGGCCCACCAGGAGCCAGAGCACCCACTGCGCGCCGAGCTGCGCGAAGTTCAGGAAGGCGTGGATGACAGAGAAGCCGTTTTCGGTCGCAAACATGGCGTGGCCCTTTGTGTGTTGCTCCCTCTCGGGGCGCGTGATGTGTTCCGTTGCGACCCGTGGAACACCGGGGTCGATCGGATCTGTCACCGGCCCCTGGACTTTTTCCGCCCGATCGGTCACTTTTCACCTCGCGGCCCACCGGCAGGGCCGCCTCGACCATCGCCGGTGAAAGGAGCTCCGCCATGACTGTCCTCACCCACGCCGCACTCACCGCGGGGCGCGCCCTTTCACCCACCGGCTGCTGAGCCGGCTCCGGTCGCTCTCCCCGCAAACGACGAATCGTCTTCGTTCCTTGCGTCGAGTCCCCTGTGGGCTCGGGAGAAACTTCATTGCATTTCAACGACTTCGACGCGTTGCGCCCGCTGGGCTTCGACGCGTTCTTCGAGGCGGGGCGGGCTGCGGCCGACGCCGCCGATCCGGCGGTTTCCCGCCTGACCTGTGCCCGCGTGTGCGCCGCCCACCGGGATGCCTTCGACCTGATGACCGCCCCGGACGCCCCGGTGCTGCACGCGCGCCTGCCGGGCGCGTGGCGCCGCGACCGCGGGCCCGAGGACCTGCCCACCGTGGGCGACTGGGTGCTGTGCGAGCCGCCCGTGCCCGGCCAGGGGGGCGACCTCTGCGTCGTGCGGCACGTGCTGCCGCGGCGGAGCCTGTTCGTGCGCCGCGCCGCGGGCCCGCGGGAGGCGCCGCAGACCGTGGCCGCCAACGTGGACACGGTGCT
>CAINDO010000491.1 GCA_903847385.1 uncultured Myxococcales bacterium | reverse complement strand
GGGCGCGGCGCCGACGTCGGCCCCGGCCGCGGAGAGCGCGCCGTCGGTCACGGCGGACGCCGGCCTCGCCAGCGCGCCGGCCAGCGCGCCGACGAGCCCGCCCACGGAGACGCCGGCGGAACTGCTGAAGTCCGGCAAGGCCGCGCTGAAGGCCGGGGATCTCGACGCCGCCACACAGCGTCTCCAAGGCGTCCCGCGCGATTCACCGGAGGCCACCGAGGCGATTCACCTGCTCGGCGTGGCCGCGCACCGCCGCGGTGATCTGGGCCTCGCCCGCAGCCACTTCGCCGACGCCGCCCGGCGTCCGGGGCCCGTGGCCGCCGAGGCCGCCCGCGCGCTGGCCACGCTGGCTCGGGGCGAGGCCATGGCCGAGACGGGGGACGTGGAGCGCTCCAACAACTTCGTCCTGCGGGTGCCCGAGACCTCGCGCGGGGGCAGCATCGGCCGCAGCGTGGACGTTCTGCGCACGCTGGAGCGCGCGCTCACCCGCATCCTGCGGGACGTGCCGAGCGTGCCCGACCGCCAGATCCCGGTCTTCGTGCTGAACGTCGCCGAGTTCGCGCAGCGGTTCGGCTCGACGCCGGGCATGGTCCTCTACGGCGTCTACGTGCCCGCGGAGCGCGCCATCTTCGTCAACGACGCGCTGGGGGACGCCGCCGACCGGCAGGGGCGCGACACGCTGGCCCACGAGCTCACGCACGCCATCGTCGACCGCACGACGGCCGGGCGCACGAGCGCCACGTGGCTGAACGAGGGACTGGCGCGCTACGAGGGCCGGGTGAGCGTGGACCTGGACCCGGTCAGCCGCGCCGAGTGGGCCGAGCTGAAGGCTCGCGCGCAGAACGGCACGCTCCCGGCCCTCGCCAGCGTGCGCCACAGCCTGGGCGACGGCCTGATCGCCTATCGCCTGGGCGCCGCAGCCTGCGTGTTCATCGAACAGCGCTTCGGCATGCACCACATCGTGCAGTACCTGGACGCGATCCGCGGCGGCGCGACCCACGACGCGGCCTTCACCCGGGCGTTCAACGGGAGCGAGGCGCGCTTCGAGGCGGACTTTCGGGACTGGCTGAAGTCGCGGTGAGCCGCCGGTACTCCCGGTACATGAGCAGGCGCCACGGCACGATCATGCCCAGCGCCACGAGGAAGAAGAGGCTGCCCGTCTGCAGCAGGTCGACGGACTGCTCGACATAGGTGCGGGCCACGATGCGCACGGTGATGAGCCCGAGCAGGATCCACAGGAACGCCCGCGAGCGCTGCAGGCGGATCTCGTCCCCCACCCGCTCGAGGCGGGCGCTGCGGTGCAGCGGGTACGTGAAGAAGAGCGCCCCGCAGGCCAGCGCGATCGCGGCCCAGCTCAGCGGGATGCGCGTCTGCGGCGCGATGAACATGAGCAGGCCCGTGCTCATGCCCAGCGGCGGGATGAGGATCTTGCGCGCGGTGATGGGCCGGCTCGTCTCGCGCATCCGCCAGGTCATCACGACCACGCCGCCGACCACGGAGGTCACGATCAACGGCAGCCGCAGTTCGGGGGCGAGCAGGTCCATGGGCGGCGCAGGGTAGCGCAGGGCCCCCGGCGCGTCGACGCGGGACTCAGGCCGTGGCGACGGGGTCCAGCGTGCGGGCGCGCCGCGCGGCCTGCGGCGGGTCGTCGCTCGCGGCCCACAGATCCGGCGTGAAGCGGATGACGCGGTTGCGGCCCTGCTCCTTGGCGCGGTAGAGCGCGACGTCCGCGTACTTCACGGCCGTCCACAGGTCGGTGGAGTCCGTGGGGAACTCGGCCACGCCCAGGCTCAGCGTCTTGCGCAGCGTGACGCCGCCGCCGACCTTGATGCGCATCTCCTCGATGGCCAGGCGCAGCCGCTCCGCGACCTCCATGGGGGTCTCCGGGCCGCAGTCCTGCAGCACCATCAGGAACTCCTCGCCGCCGTAGCGCACGGCCAGGTCCGAGGCCCGCAGCGTGCGCACGAACACCGCCGCGACCTCGCGCAGCACCGTGTCGCCGGCGTCGTGGCCGTGCTCGTCGTTGACCTGCTTGAAGTGGTCCAGGTCACACATGATCAGGCCCAGGTTGCCACCCTGCCGCGTCGCCCGCGCCATGAGGTTCTCGGCGAATTCTTCAACGAATCTGCGATTGTACAGACCCGTCAGGGCGTCGCGCACCGACGATTCCTTCAGCGCGCCGAGCAGGCGGCGGGCCTCGATCACGGGCAGCGCCTCGTTGATGTACTTGCACGGCCGGGCCAGCGCGGTGCGGATCTCCGACTCGCTCGACTCGGTGCCTTCGAACAGGAACTGCACCACCCCGCCGATCGTGCCGCCGATGGACATGGGCACGCACACGTGCTGGTGGCCGTCGGGCAGGAAGTGTTTGCAGACGCCGGGGTAGGCCGCCGAGGACACGACCTCGCCGCTGCGCTTGGCGCGGCACCGGTTGCAGTCGATGCGCGTCTCGCGGTTGCACCACTCGCCGGGCGGTCCACCGCTACGGAGCACGGGCCGCAGTCGGTTCTTGCTGTTGGAGACCTCGTAGAGCTGGAACGCCTTGACCCCCTGCCCTTCGAGGGCGGAGCCCAAGCGCGCGTAGATGTCCTCGACGCTCTCGTCGTCCTCGAGCACGTGTTTGAACGTCGCCAGGTCGCCCGTGGCGGTCAGCAGGGCGTTCAGATCGCGGGCGAGGCCGCCGATCTCGTCGTCCGTCGTCACCGCCACGAGCGCGGCGTCGCCCCGGCCCGAGGCCAGCGCGGCGATCTGGCGGCGCATGGCGTCGATGGGCTGCTTCAGCGCCCGCGTGAGCACGACGCCGAAACCCACCAGCGCGAACAACAGCAGCACCGTCATCGCGGCGAGCAGCACCTGCAGCGCAGGCGTGTGCACGGCCGCGGTGGCCGTGACACCCAGGATCACGATACCGACCCCGGTGCAGACACAGAAGACCGTGAACTTCTCCGGGATGGGCCCGTGGAAGAGAGCCATCGAGACGAGGCGGCGGAAGAATGGTCGGGGCGCGTTGCTCATGGGAAACCCCTCAACTCCTCGGGGCAAGTGGGTATCGGAACCCGGGTTCGTGAGTCATTTCGGGGGGGTCCCGAAGAATCCACCGGAAAAAGAAACCGAGGCGGCGCGCGGCGCGTTCACCCGGTCACGACCCGCACCGGAGCCTTGCCATGTCTCACTTCGCCCACGCCGCAGCCCGTCGACTCGGCCAGTGTCTCTGCGTACTCACCCTCGCCGCCGGCGGCGCCGCCGCCTCGCCCCACGAGCGCGACGACGACGACGAGAAGGCGCGCATGCCGGCCGCACCCAAGGCCATGAGCTACGAGTTCGCCGACTTCGCGCTCGAGGGCCAGGCGCTCGGGGCCACCCCCGGCGGCGCCCAGGACATCGCCTTCGCCCGCGACGAGATCGCCCGCGGCGGGGTGCCCCACGCCCGTACGTTCACGCCCGAGGGCCTGTTCAGCGAGCACGACCTGCCCCTGGAGACGGGCCGCCCCTGCACGCAGCTCCTGTGCCTGACGGCCGCCGCCGCCCCGGTGGAGCTCGGCGCACAGGCCGAGGCGCGAACGCTGGCGCAGCTCGGCTTCGCCAGCAACCTGGACGCCGCCACGTGGCACCGCGACCCCCTGAACCTGGTGGCCGTGGTGGACAAGAGCGGCAGCATGTCCGGCGCGCCGCTCGAGACGGTGAAGGCCAGCCTGCACGTCGTCGCGGACCTGCTCGGCCCGGCCGACCAGCTCACCGTGGTGCTCTACGGCGACCGCGTGCACGTGCACGTGCCGACGATGCAGATCGGCACGGGCGCGGGCAACAAGCGTTCATTGCACGCCGCGATCGATACGATCACGAGCGAGGGCAGCACGGACATGGAGTCGGGCCTGCGCATGGGCTTCGACGTGGCGCGGCAGACCGCGTCGCGCTTCGGCGGGCGTACCCGCGTGATGCTCTTCACGGACGAGCGCCCCAACGTGGGCGACACCTCGGCCCGGGGGTTCATGGGCATGGTCCGCGAGGCGAGCCGCGGCGGCGTCGGCCTGACCACCGTGGGCGTGGGCACGCAGTTCGGCGCCGAGCTCGCCACGGCCATCAGCAGCGTGCGCGGCGGCAACCTGTTCTTCTTCCCGAACGCCGCGACGATGGAGAAGAAGTTCCGCGAGGACCTGGACACCATGGTCACGGAGCTGGCCCACGACCTGAAGCTCACCGTGCGCGCGACCCACGGCCATGCGCTCGTGGGGCTCTACGGCATCCCCGGCGAGGCCGTGCGTCGCCTGCCGGACGGCGGCCTGGAGATGGACGTGGAGACCATCTTCCTGAGCCGCGACAAGGGCGGCATCTTCTTCGCGTTCGCCCCCGAGGGCGCCGGCGCCCTGCCCCCCGTGCCCGGCCCCGTGGGCGAGGCCACCGTGAGCTACCGGGACCTGATGGGCCGCGCGTTCACCGACCGCCTGAGCTTCGACCTCTGGCCCGCGGGCGCGCCCCTGCCCCTGGGCCTCGCCCGGGGCCGACTGCTGGTGGACGAGGTCACGACCCTGAAAGCCGCCACCGCCGCCCACCTGGAGAAGAACGACCAGGAGACGGCCTGGCGCCTGGTGCGCGCCGCGAAGATGCGCTTCGTGCAGAGCGGCGTGCCCGGTCTGGAGAAGGAGGTCGAGCTCTTGACCCGGCTGGACGAGACCCTGACGAAACTCTCCGGCCACGCCGGCGAGCCCGTGTCGTTGCGGCCCCGCAACCCGCTGACCGGTCTGCCGGACTGACGCGGCCGCGCGCCCGTCGGGCCGGCCGCCGAACGGTGCTTACAGGTGGGGGCCGCCGGACTATCATCCGCGGCCATGCGATGGCTCCCCCAGACCTGCTCGGTTCTTCCGATGCTCCCGCTCGCGGCGCTCCTCGCCGCGTGTTCGTCCTGCAAGAACCCCTCGGCCCCCGCCGGGCCCCCGCCCGTGGCGCTCGCGCTCCCCGAGCCGGCTTCTCAGGCGCCGGAGTCGCCGCGACCGATTCTGAGCCGGGCGGCGGCCTTCGTGCCCGCGGACGCGCACGTGGTCGTGGTGTTCCGCACCTGGCGCGAGGCCGTGGAGTCCCTGGCGCTGCGGGCGGCCCTGGACAACCCGGTGGGCCGCGACCTGCTGAACGCCTGGAAGATCGGCGGCGCCTCGCTCACGGACGTGACGGGCCTGGCCGCCCTGGGCATGGACGTGGACCAGAGCCTCGTGCTGGCGGTGCTCCCCGACGACGCGGTCATGGTCGTGGTGGCCAGCGAGACCCCGGCCAAGCTGCTCGGGCTGTTCCGCGAGGCCGCCGGCGGCGCCGAGGGCGAGGCCGTGACCGTGCAGGGCCGGGAGGCGCGGACGTTCTCGCTGGGCGACGCCCGCTTCACCGTGGTGCTGCACGCGCGGCACGTGCAGGTGGTCATCTCCAACCCGGCGTCGCCGCCGGGCAACGTGGACAACCACCTCCAGGCCGCCTTCGACAGCGCGCCCGTGTGGATGCGGCGCGCCCAGGCGATGCCCACCCCCCAGGGCGCGACGGCCGTGATGTGGACGGCCGGCGATCCGCCCGCCCCGCCGGCCGCCGCCGCACCCGCTGACGCCCCGGAGCCGCCCGCGTCCTTCGCGGCCGTTCTGGAGGCCCTCGAGCCCGCCTACACCACCGATGAACAGGTCATGGCGCTCTCGTTCCCCGGCGGGGACGTGCGCCTGGACATGGTGTCGCGGATCCGCAGCGTGGAGGTCGCGCGGGCTCGCCTGCGCACGGGCGCTTCGCCCGCCCAGGCGCTGGCGCTGCTGCCCGCAGGCGCGACCTTCGCCTCGCTCGCGACGGTCTCCGGCAAGGACGCGCAGGTGATCTCGCAGGCCCTGTCGCTGCTGCCGGGGAACATCGGCGGCCTGGACGCCGCGCAGCTCGCCCCGGTCCTGGGCGCCGGCGTGGCGCCGAAGATGTTCGCCGCCGACCCGCAGGTGCGCACGCTCGCCCTGGCCCGCTACCCGGACGCCGCCGCGACGAACACGGTCGTCGTGCTGGAGACGGGCGCCGTGGACCGCCCCGGTGAGACGCTGCCGGCCATGCTGAAGGCCGTCGCCGCGGGTTTCGGCAAGGCCGACGCGGCCGTGACCGAGGAGAAGTGCGGCGACCGCGCCTGCTGGCGCCTGGCGCTCGCGCGGCCCATGTTCTGCGCCCCCGCCGACCCCTGGCTGGTCTGTGGCCTGGGCGAGGGCACGTTCCGCCAGTCCCTGGCCCTGGTCGCCGCCGGCGCGCCCCCGCGACCGACGGGCGACGACGTCCTGAGCCTGGCCTATGCGGACGTGCCCGCGCTGACCGGCACGCTCTCCGAGATGGCGGGCAAGGCCGGCGCCCCCGTGGCCCTGGCGGACGCCCTGAAGATGCTCGGCGAGGACATCGCCGCGCTGACCTACAGCGAGCGACTCGGCCCCGAGAACGCCACGATCACGCTGAACCTGAAGGGTCGCGGCCGCCCGATCCTGCCGGCGCTGATGCCCCGGCTCATGCAGGCCCTCGAGCCGCTGCTCCCCCTGTTGGAATGAACCGCCTCGTGGCATAGGCTGCGCCCCATGCGAACCGCCCTCTCCCGCTCGATCACGCACCTCGCGCTCGCCACGCTCGCCTGCCCCGCCGTCGCCGCCGCCAGCGAGGCCGAGACCCACGATGGGTTCTTCGCCCACGCCAGCGTCGGCTACGGCCACACCGTGATGACCTCGACGCCCCTGCGCATCGAGGGCGATGGTGCGCTGATCAACCTGCAGGCCGGCGCCAGCGTGTCCGAAAACCTGAGCATTTTCGGGCACATCTCACAGACGCAGATCTTCGCGCCGACCTTTCGGCCCAACGGCGCGTTCCAGGACGACGACCAGGACGTGTCGGCCTCGATCGGCGCCTACGGGGCCGGCGTGACCTGGTACCACCTGGAGACCAACCTGTACCTGTCCGTGGTCGCGGCGCTCGTCCGCGCGTCCATCGAGGAGCAGGACCGCCAGGACGACTCCGTGGACACCCGCTTCCGCACGGACCTGGGCTTCGGCGGTCTGGTGACGTTCGGGAAAGAGTGGTGGGTGGACGACGAGTGGGGCATCGGCGGCGCCGCCACGGCCCAGTTCAGCCGCATCGCCGATCAGGACCAGGTCACCTGGCACAACGGCACGTTCGGCGTGCTGTTCAGCGCCACCTGGAACTGATCACTGCTTCTGGTACACGGCCCAGTAGGGGATGTGATTGCCGCTCTCGATGTTCTGGCCGGGCAGCCAGAACGCGGGGGCCGAGGGGTCCGTGCCCGGGGCCGCGTCCGGGTCGATGGCGGTGACCCAGAGCTGCGGCCGGGGCTCCGCGCCGCCCTGCGGCAGCTTGTTGCCGTAGCTGCGGAAGCTCGAGAAGGCCAGCCACAGCCGCCCGCCGCCGACCGGGGGCGCCCACTTGGGCCAGCTGTTGCCCATGTTCAGGGCCATGTTCGCGCGGGCCAGCTCCACCGGGGGCGCGCCGCCCGCCGCGGGGATGATCCACAGCGAGTTGCTCGCGTTGCCCATGGCCTGCCCCTGCATCTGCTGCACGCCGGAGCGCTGGAACGCGACGAAGGCGCCGTCCGGTGAGTAGGCCGGGCGGTCGTTGCTCTCCTCGCCCTCGCGCTCGACCAGGATCTCCGGGTCGCCCCAGGTGTCGCCGTTCTTGTGCCACTGTGCGATGGCGCCGGCGCTGATGCCGACGTCCGGCAGGGGGTTCAGCAGCCCCGACTCGCCGTAGGCCGCGACGATGGACTCCGTCTGCCAGGCCCAGTCCGGGGAGCCGCCCACGTGGCCCATGGGCATGGGCAGGCGCTCGATCTCGGCGCCCGTCAGCACGTCCGTGATGGTCAACTGGCCGCCGTTGCCGCCCACCAGACGGTCGCTCGTCGGGCTGAAGCTGGGGAAGTAGCCGACCTTGTTCGCCGGGTCGTAGAACGGCATGCGCGGCTCGTTCACGGCGGACACGAACAGATTGCCGAAGGGCGGGAAGGTCGTGCGGGTGAGCGCGATGCGCTGGCCGTCCCGCGACAGCGCGTGGCAGGCCGGGCAGTTGATCTCCGGCGACACGGCCGGGTTCAGGAACGGCTCCGCCTGGGCGTCCCCGATGGGGATGCGCATGATGCCGAAGTCGCCCGTGGACCAGTAATACACCGCGCCGGTCATCTGGCTCTGGTCGACCACGATGGGCAGCGCGTCGCTGGCGCAGGCCTGGTCGCCGGCCCCGCCCAGGCCCGTGATGGTCATCTGGATCTCGCTGCCGATGCTGGAGAGCAGCAGGTTCGTCCAGTTGTCCCCCGAGGGCGTGAGCTCGGGCTGGTTCGTGTACCAGTCGAGCCGCAGGCCGCCCATGTGGAACGTGACCATGAACAGATCGTGGCCCTCGGCGTTCCACTGGAGCGTCAGGCCCGTCAGGTTGCTGGGGATGATGGTGCCCGCCTCGGGGTAGACCCAGCGGGGGCCGCAGCCCTGGCCCTCGGGGGCCTGGGCGAAGCGGGCGGGCGCGTCCGCGGGCACGCCGGGCTCGAGCACGTTGCCGAGCAGCACGAGCGTCACGCGAGCGGACACGCGCTCGCCGTCGACCACGGCCTCGATGCGGCCCTCGGCGGGCAGCACGCCGGCCGTGAACAGACCGTCGGCGTCGATGTCGCCGATGTCGTTGGGCAGCAAGGCCCAGAGCGCGTCCCGGGCGGGCACGGGCTCGCTGCCGTCGGCGTCCACCCACTCCAGGCGGAACTGCTGCGTGGGCGCGGGGCCCACACCGAGCAGGAGCGTCACGTCGTCCGGCTCAATGCGCAGGTGCCGGCCGAGGTTTTGCTCGCCGCCGCCGCCCTGCGTGCCGCCGCCGCCGCTGCCGCCGCGGGGGCCGACGTCGATGAACTGCGCGTCGGGTGTGCCCGCGCCGCCGGCCGGGCCCTCGCCGCCCGTGCCGCCGCCGGAGATGCCACCACCGAGGCCCACGGACCCGCCGGGCGTGCCGGTGTCCGCGCCGTTCGAGGCGTTGCCGCCCCCCGAGTCGCCGCAGGCGGCGACGATCAGCAGGCAAGAGACGAGTGTGACGAGTGCGCGCATCGAGATCCTCCGTGAAGCGCGCAGGGTTTCACAAAACGGCGGGGCTTGCCAACGGCGCGCGCTCGGCCGCGACGGGGCGATCGCCGCGCCCGCCGTAGCGGGCGTAGAGCACTGGCACGACCATCAGGTTCAGCGCGGTCGAAGACAGGAGCCCACCGAGGATCACCACGGCCATCGGCGCCTGGATCTCATTGCCGGGCTCGCCGCCGGCGAGCACGAGGGGGATGAGCGCCAGACCGGCACACAAGGCCGTCATCAGGACCGGGGTCAACCGCTCGAGCGAGCCGCGCCAGACGGCCTCTTCGATGCCCGCGCCCTCCTGCGTCCGAAGGTGCTCGAAGTGCGAGACCAGCAGGATCCCGTTCCGGGTGGCGATGCCGAAGAGTGTGATGAACCCCACGAGGGAGGCGATGCTGACGACCGCGGAAGTCGACGCGATGGCGGCGACCCCGCCGATCAGCGCCAGGGGCAGGTTGATCAGCGTCATCACCGCGTTGCGCGCAGAGCCGAGCGCGACGACCAGGAGCAGGAAGATGCCGGCGATCACCGCGACGCTCAGGACGGCGATGGTCCGGGCCGCCTCGGCGGCGCTCTCGAACTGACCGCCGTAGACGATGAAGTAGCCCTCGGGCATGGGCACCTGCGCGTCGATGCGCGCGCGGAGATCGTCCACCACCGAGACGAGGTCGCGACCGGCGACGTTGGCCTGGACGACCATCTTCCGTTGCACCCCCTCGCGGGAGATCGTGTTCGGGCTCGTGGTTCGCACGAGCTCCGCCAGGCTGGCCAGCGGGACCCGGACGCCGGCGGGGGTGTCGAAGGGCGTGGCGAGCAGCGCGTCGCGGCTCTCGCGCACGCTGTCGTCGTAGCGGGCGACGACGTCCACCGTGCGCTGACCTTCGAGCATGTCTCCGACCTTCACCCCCGTGAGGCCGGCCTCGACCGCCTCCACGAGCGCGCCCGTGGTCAGGCCGTAGCGGGCGGCCGCCTCGCGGTCGGCGCGGATCTCCAGCGCGGGGATGTCGATCTGCTGCTCGATGGAGACGTCCACGGCGCCGGGCGTGCCCTCGGCGATCGTCTTCACCGCCTCGGCCAGCCCGCGGAGCCGGTCGAGGTCGTCGCCGAAGAGCTTGAGCGCGATGGCCGACCGCGAGCCGGACAGCATGTGGTCGATCCGATGGGACAGGGGCTGCCCGATCGTGATCATCACACCGCCGATCTGGGAGAGGGCGTCGCGCAGGTCCGCCAGCAGCGTCTCCTTGTCCCGGCTGCCCCTGGACAAGTCGAGCGCGACGTCGATCTCGGCGGCGTTGACATCCTGCGCGTGTTCGTCGAGCTCCGCCCGGCCCGTGCGTCGCGCGGTCGACGCGACCTCGGGGAAGGCCAGCAGCGTCTGCTCGATCCGTCGGCCCAGGCGGTCGGAGGCTTCGAGGGAGGTCCCCGGCAAGGTGATCGCGTTGAGCGTCAGCGTGCCCTCGTTGAACTCGGGCAAGAAGGACCGGCCCAGGAACGGCACGACGGCCGTGGTGACCACGAAGGCCAGCGCGGAGAGGCCCAGGACGGTGCGGGGTCGCGCCAACGCCCACCGCAGCGAGGGCGCGTACAGTCGCTTCAGGAACCGTACGACGGCGCTGTCGCCGTGGTCGAGCGCCGCGGAGTTCGGGAGGAGCCACGCGCAGAGCGCAGGCGTCAGAGTGACCGCGACGAGCAGCGACACGACCAGCGCGACGATGTACGCCAGCCCGAGTGGGGCGAGCATCCGCCCTTCGAGGCCCGCCAGGAAGGACAGCGGCACGAAGACGAGCACGATGATCAGCGTCGCGAAGACGATGGAGCCGCGGATCTCCCGCGAGGCGTCGTAGACGATCTCCAGGGCGGAGCGCCGCTCGGCTTCGGGCCGTTGCCGGTTGTCGCGCAGGCGGCGGAACACGTTCTCGACGTCGATGATCGCGTCGTCGACCAGCGAGCCGATGGCGATGGTGAGCCCGCCGATGGTCATGGTGTTGAGGGTGACGCCCGCGAGTTTGAGGGTGATCACGGTGGCCACGAGCGAGACCGGGATGGCCAGCAGGGAGATCAAGGTCGCCCGCACGTTCAGCAGGAACAGGAAGATGATCACCGCGACGAAGATCGCGCCGTCCCGGAGCGCGACGGACACGTTGTGCACCGCGATGGAGATGAACTCCGACTGCCGGAAGAGCCCGCGCTCGACCCTCATCCCGGGGGGCAGCGTCTTCTCCACCTCGGTGAGCGTCGCGTCGATGCGCTCGGTGAGCTCGAGCGTGTTGGCGTCGGGCTGCTTCATCACGGCCAGGACCACCGCGGGCGCGGCGTTGGCGGACCCTTCGCCGCGTTTCGGTTTCGGGCCGACGGTCACCTCGGCGACCTGACCCACGGTCAGCGGCACGCCGCCGCGCACGGCGATCGGGGTCGAGGCCAGGTCCTCGAGCGTGCGCGCGCGACCCACGGCGCGCAGCAGGTACTCCTGACCGCCCTCGACGTGAAATCCGCCGGCGGCGTTCTGGTTCGTGGTCCTCAGCGCGTGGGTGACCTGCTCGAAGGTCAGGTTCGACGCGGCGAGCGCCTCGGGCCGCACCCGGACCTGGTACTCCTTGACCGCGCCCCCGATCGGGATGACCTGGGAGACGCCGCGGACCGCCAGCAGCCGCTTGCGCAGCGTCCAGTCGGCGGCGGTCCGGAGCTCCATGAGCTGGGTGTCCCGGTCCTGGCCGTCCGGCGCGAGTGACTCGGCACGGAGCGCCAGAAAGAGGATCTCCCCCATCACCGAGGAGACGGGGGCCATCGTGGGGGGCGGGATGTCGCGGGGCAGCGAGGGCCCGGCCAACTGGAGCTTCTCGTTGACCACCTGGCGCGCCTGGTGGATGTCGGTCCCCCAGTCGAACTCGGCCCAGACGATGGAGATGCCCACGCCCGAGGCGGACCGGACGCGGCGAAGCCCGCTCGCGCCGTTCAGCGCCGTCTCCAGCGGGAAGGTCACCAGCGTCTCGACCTCCTCCGGCGCGAGGCCGTGCGCCTCCGTGAGGACGGTGACCGTGGGCGCGGTGAGGTCGGGGAAGACGTCCACGGGCATGCGCCGGGTGACGTCGAGCCCGAACACGACGAGCAGAACGGACGCGGCGATGACGAGCAGCCGGTGCTCGATGGACCAGCGAATGAGGGTGTTCATGCGCCGACCTAGTGTTGATGGCCGTGCGCGGGGATGGCGCCGGCGGTGGTCGAGAGCTTCACTTCGTAGGCGCCTCGACTCACCACGCGGTCGCCGGCCTCGAGCCCGGTCAGCACGCTCGTCCAGGCGCCGTCGCGGGCGCCGACCGTCACGCGCCGCTTGAAGAACGCCTCGCCGCCCTCCATCACGAAGATCGCAGGTCGACCGTTGTCGTCGACGATCGCCTCCGCGGGGACGGCGAGGCGGTCCTGCGTGTCCTTGCGATAGAGCATCGCGCGCGCCGCCTGTCCGGGGCGCAGCGCGCAGGTGGGGTTCGGGACCGCGAACGTCACGGTCACCGTGCGCGTCGCCGGGTCCAGCGTGGGCGAGGTGCCGAGCCAGGCCGCCGGGGGCACGCCCCGCTCCGCGGTGTCCCCATCGACCCGGAAGCCGGCGCCGTCGAGGTTCTCGAGGAACGCGAGGCCGTGCTCCGGCACGTGGACGACGAGCCGGAGCTCCCGCGGATCGACGATGGTCACCACGGGGGTCCCGGCGGCCACGAAGGCGCCCCGCATCGCCTCGCTGCGGGCGACGACGCCATCGAACGGCGCCCGCAGGTCGAACGCCGCGGCCCGGCTGCCGCTCTGGCTCGCCTGCGCGCTCCGCAGGGCGGCGAGCTGCGCCGTCGCGGACCGCAAGCGCGCCTCGGCCACCTCCATGGCCACCCGCGCGGCGTCGACCTGACGCTCGGCCACGGCCTGGGTGGCGAAGAGCTCCTGGGCGCGTTTGTACTCGCGCTCGGTGAGCCCGCGCTCCACCCGGGCCCGGCGCTCCTCGAGCTCCAGCGCCGCGCGATCGCCGCCGCCCCCGCCCGTGGCCGCCGTGATCGTGAGGAGGAGCTCGCCCCGCTTCACCGTCCGACCGACCTGCGGCAGCTCACCCTGGACCTCGACGCGGCCGGCGACGGGCGAGGACAGCTCGACCTCGCGCTCCACCGCGGGTCGCAGCTCACCGTACGCCCGGAGGCTCGCGCGCAGCGCCCGCGCCTCCACCGCGGCCGTGGCGTACTGCGTCTTCCACTGCTGTTCCTTCAGGTACGGGACGGACTGCTCGGCGGAGGGCGCCTCGGCGGGCTCGGCCGCCACGGCCGCCTGGGCGCTCGGGTGCACGACGACCGCCCCGACCTCGACGGTGCCGGTGACCTGGTCCCCCGCGAGACTCAGCGTCAGGGTCGCCGCCCCGGCCTTCGTGGGCTTGACGATGGGCTTGAAGATGCCGTCGCGGAGCGGTTTCTCGGCGCGAAACACCTCCGACGTGCCGTCCGCGAAACGCAGCGTCGCCGTGACCTGACCGCGGACGATCGGGTGGAACGCATCGGGATCCCGGGTGTCCGTGAAGTGCGCGATGAGCGGTGACTCGGCGCCCGTGACGAACGCCGGATACTCCATGAAGAGCTCCAGCGGGCCCTGGTAGAGCGTCACGCTCAGGTCCGGTCGCGGCTCTTCGGCGGCTTCCGCCCCGTGCGGGTGCCCGTGCGCCCCGTGCTCGGCCTCGTCGTGATGGAGCTTCTCGCAGGCCAACAGGGTGCCGAGAAGCACGGCCCCGCACACACGTGTCCAGCGAAGGTCTGATCGCGTCATGTGTCGATTCCCAGGATGAAGAGGAGTTCAGTCTCGGTGTTGCGCGCGTCGAGGGTCAGTTCGAGCGAGGACAGGCGCGCCTCGCGGAACGCCCGGTGGGCATCCAGGAGCGCCGGGAGCTCGATCCCCCCGGCCTTCCAGGCGGCGATGGCGAGCTCCCGGAGGCGCTCGGCGCGGGCGAGCACGGCCTCCTGGTGGGTCGCCCGGCGCGCGCGTCGGGCCTGAAGCTCCGCGCGGAGGCGGGACCGCTCGGTCTCCACGAGCCGGACACGCTCCGCGCGCTCGGTCCGTGCGGCGTGGGCCCGGGCCGAGGCGACCGCGGCGCTCTCGCGGCCGGCGTCGAAGACCGGGAGGGGCACGCTGACGCCCACGACGTAGGCCGCGCCCTGACCGGCTTCGCCGGCGTCGAGCCACTGCGCGCCGGCGGTGAGCGTCGGCTCGGGGACGCCCCGGCGTCCGGCGGCGGTGGCCTCGGCTTCGGCGGCCAGCCGGTCGTGCTCCAGCGCCTCGACCTCGGGCGACGCCGCGATGGGCGGCTCGGGCGGGAGGGCCGGGTCGGGCGCGCCGGTCGGGTCCGTCTCGAACGCGGCGCCGTCGGTGTCGTTCGCGCCGAGCATCGCCGTCGCGCGGGATTCGGCGCGCGCCTGCTCCGCGACCGCCGCGACGCGCAGGTCTTCGAGGAGCGCGGCCTCGAACTCCATGCGTTGACCCTCGTACCCGGTGGACTCGCCGGCGAGCGCTCGCTGCAGAACGATTCGCCGGGCCTCCTGAACCGCGGTCGACGCGTCGTCCAGCACGGCGACGCGGGCGCGGCTCGCCCACACGGCGTCGAAGGCCAACCGGGCCTCGCGCGCCAGGGCGACCCGCCGGCCGCGTCCGCGCGACGCTTCGGCCTCGGCGCTCGCCCGGGCCGCCTCGCGCTCCAGGCCGAGTCGACCCGAGAGCACCAGCGGCAGCCGGAGCGTGAGCTCGTCCTCGGACTCGTCCGCGCGGCGCCCGGAGACGGCGGCGCTGCGCTGCCAGCCGACCTCGGGGTTCGACCACCGCCCCGCCGCGTCCGACCCCGCGCGCCCCAACGCCACGCGGGCGTCGATGCTCGCGACCGCCGGCGACGTCCGGAGCACCCGTTCGACGAAGGCTTCGCGGGTCATCGGGGCCGGGCCGGCCACGGCACCGGAAAAACTACCGGCGATAGTAGCCATCGACACACAGAGGGCTCGGAGAGGCGCGGGCAGGATCATCGAATCGGACTCCGGTTCGCTGGACGCGGGTTCGCTGGGGCGTCAGTCGATCAGGCTGAGGACGGTCTCGACCGCGTGGTGGACCTCGGCGCCGAAGAGCGCCACGGCGACGCCGAGGGCGGAGGGCAGCACCCAGGCGTGCACGAGGCCGCGCGCCGGCGCGACGCAAAGGCCGTCGGTGGTCACCAGCGCGGAGACGCGGGCGGTGAGGGTGCGGCCCGTCAGGCTCAGGCCGTTCGCGACGGAGAGCTGGAGCCGGGCGGCGGCGACGAGGGCGCGGGCGACGGCCTCGGGACCGTGGGTGACCGCTGCCTCGGCGTCACACGCCTCTTCGGCGGCGGCGAGGAAGAGCGCGCGCGACGCACGGGCGACGGAGGGCCAGGCGAACAGACCCGCCACGGACAGAATCGCCAGGACGAGCGGATCCCGGCGCCGCAGGTGGGCCGCCTCGTGGGCCAGCGCGGCGCTCAGCTCCGAGGCGGACAGGTGGTCGGCGAGCGCGGCCGAGTACACGATCCGCCGCCGGAACACACCCGTCGCGAAGCAGAGGCGGGGGGCGCCCGGAACGCGGGTCGCCGGGAAGCCGGCGTGTGTCTCTCGGACCCCGAGTCGCTCGAGGGCGCGCGTCGCCCGGGCGCCGCGGATCACGTCGGCGAGTCGCAGCCCGGCCCGCGTCGCGTAGACGGCCAGCGCGACGGCGCCGAGCGCGGCCAGCCAGCCGGGGGTCGTGGCGCCGTGGGCCAGACAGACGTGAACGTGGTGTCCGTGGTCGTCGCAGTGGTCGGCGACGAGGCCGGCCGCCGTCAGCACGGACGGCATGAGCGTGCCGCCGACGACGCCCAACGCCGCGAGGGCGGGGATGAGCGCGGAGAGAAAGGCGGCGTCCGCCCGCGTCGAGGCCGCGCGGCCGGGTGCAGGCGCCGACACGCGGCGCGCGAGCCGCACCGCGAGGGGCCCGGCGACGCCCCCGACGATCGCCGCCAGCCCCGCGCAGGCGAGCACGAAGGTCGACTCCGGGCTCACCGCTTGTCCTTGCGGTGTCTCTCGATGAGCGCGGTCAGCTGGTCGAGCAGCTCCTCGTCGACTCGGGCGGCGGCGTCGACGAGCGCAGCCAGTCCCGTGGCGCCGTGGGCGGACAGGATCTCGTCCGCGAGGCCGTCCGCGAGCCCCCGCTCGAACTCCACCCGGGACAGCGTCGGGCGATAGCGCCAGGCCTGCCCGTCCTTCTCGCGCGCCAGAAGGCCCTTGCGGTGCAAGCGATCCATGGTGGTCATGATCGTCGTGTACGCGCGCTCCCGCGGCCCCGTGAGGCGGTCGCAGACCTCACGCGCCGTCGACGACGACAGACTCCAGGCGACCTCCATGACGGTGGCCTCCAGCTCGCCGAGGGGCTCGAATACGACCTTGGGCTCCATGGCCGCGGAGGCTAGCGTCGGGCCCTACTACTGTCAATCGTAGCCCCTCGCGGAAGGGGCGGCGGCGCCACGAGGTCGCCCCGTGTGTGATAGTCTGCCGGGGCGAGGTCGTGGTCGTTGTTCGTCCCGGCACCCGTGTGGCCGGCGCCGCGCTCGACACCGCCTGAAGGAGCACCCCATGGTGCGCATCGTCTCGGTCCTGGTCCCCCTGGTTCTCGCCCTGCACGGCCTGATTCACCTGATGGGCTTCGCCAAGGCCTTCGGGCTCCTGGCGCTCCCGCAGCTCACCCGGCCCATCTCACGACCTGTGGGGGTGGTCTGGCTGGCCGCCGCTCTGCTGACCGTGGGGGCGGCGGCCGCGCTCCCCCTGGCGCCCCGTTGGGGGTGGGCCGTGGCCGCGGCGGCGTTGGTCGTGTCCCAGGGCGTCATCGTCACGAGCTGGGCGGACGCGAAGTTCGGCACGCTCGCCAACCTGATCCTTCTGGCCGCGGCGGCCTACGGGTACCTGGCGCACGGCCCCACGAGCCTCTCGGCGGAGTACGCTCGCGCGCTGGCGTCGGCGACCCCCGCGCCGCCGGGCGCGCCCCTGACCGAGGCCGAGCTCGCCCCCCTGCCCGCCCCGGTGCAGCGCTACATCCGGGCCTCCGGCGCCCTCGGGCAGCCGCGGGTGCACGACTTTCGCGCGCACTGGACCGGCCGCATCCGTGCAGCCGTGGACCAGCCCTGGATGGACTTCACGGCCGAACAGATGAACACGTTCGACCCGCCGCGCCGCTTCTTCTTCATGGACGCCGTGATGAAGGGCCTGCCCGTGGACGTGTTCCACCGCTTCGACGAGGCCGGCGCGACGATGCGCGTGCGGCTGCTGTCGGCGAAGACGATGGTCGACGCCGGCGGCCCCGGATTGACCCGCTCCGAGACGGTCACGCTCTTCAACGACCTTTGCCTTTTCGCCCCCGGCGAGCTCGTACGCCCCGCGATCACCTGGGAGGCCGTGGACGAACACACCGCCCGCGCGCACTACACGCAAGGCGTCGACACGATCTCCGCCACGCTGCACTTCAACGACGCCGACGAACTCGTGGACTTCGAGTCGGAGGATCGCAGCGCCGATCCCGATGGCCAGTCGGGCCCGCAGCGCTGGACCACCCCGGTCAGCGCCTACGCCCGCGTGGGTCCGGCCCGCGTGGCCCAGACCGCCGAGGTCCGCTGGCACCCGGCCACCGGCGCCTGGACGTACGGCGAGTTCACCCTGACCGACCTGGCGTGGAACACCGGCCGCTGAGGACCTGCCCCACCCCCTTGCCAGCGGCCTGCGCATGGAGTCTGGTACGGGCGCACACCGAGGGGAGCCCGCCGTGTCCGACCGGAACACCATCGTCGACCGTCTGCTGCGCAACGCCCGAACGCAGGGTGACAAACCCGCGATCCACTTCCGCCGCGAGGGCGCGACCAACGGCTTCGCGCACCTGACCTGGGCCGAGTACGCGCGGCGCTGCCGGGCCTTCGCCGGGGCGCTGCTCGGGCAGGGCTACGCCCCCGGTGACGCCGTGACCATCATGGGCGAGAACAGCCCGGAGTGGCTCGTCGCCGACGTGGGCGCCATGCTGGCCCGGGGTGTGGCCGCCGGCATCTATCAGACCAGCACCGCCGAGCAGGCCCAATACATCGTCGAACACTGCGAGGCCCGGGTCTGGGTGGTCGAGGACGCCGCGCTCTGGCGCAAGATGCGCGCCGCCCGCGACGCCCTGCCCCGCTTGACGCGCGTGGTGCTCATCCGCGGCGCCGAGGAGCACTCGAACGACCCCCTGGTCGTGTCCTTCGAGGACTTCCTGGCCGGCGGCGCAGCCCACCAGACGCAGGTCGACGCGCGCCTCGCCGAGATCCAGGACGCGGATCTGGCCACGCTGATCTACACCAGCGGCACCACCGGCCCGCCCAAGGGCGTGATGCTGAGCCATCGCAACCTGGGCTTCACGGCGGATCTCGCGCTGCAGATCATCGGCCAGGCCTCGCCCGAGGACTGCGTCGTCTCCTACCTGCCGCTCTCGCACATCGCCGAACAGATGTTCTCGATCCACGTGTCCATCGCCGCGGGTTATCCCATCTGGGTCGCCGGCGGCCTGGACCGCCTGAAGGACACGCTCGTCGTCGCGCGGCCCACGGTGTTCATGGGCGTGCCGCGGGTCTGGGAGAAGTTCCAGGCGGCGCTCGAGGGCCGCCTGCGCGAGGCGACGGGCCTCAAGGGCGCCATCGTGGGCTGGGCGCGGGGCGTGGGCCTGCGCCTGATGCCACAGGTCGTGGAGAGCGGGCCGCCCGGGGGCCTGGACGGGCTGCAGTACGCCCTGGCCCGCAAGCTGTTCTACGGCAAGCTCGCCGGCCAGCTCGGCCTGGACCGCCTGCGGGTGGCCGTGAGCGGCGCCGCGCCCATCGGCCGCAACACGCTCGAGTTCTTCGCCAGCGTGGGCATCATCATCCACGAGGTCTACGGGCAGTCCGAGGACTCGGGGCCCACGACCTTCAACCAGCCCTTCCCGGGGCGGCGCCGCATCGGCACCGTGGGGCAGCCCCTGCCCGGCGTGCAGGTCAAGATCGCCCCGGACGGCGAGATCCTCGTCCGCGGCGACAACGTGTTCCTGGGCTACTACAAGCAGCCCGAGGCCACGGCCGAAACGCTCGTGGACGGCTGGCTGCACAGCGGGGACGTGGGCGAGTTCGACGCCCAGGGGTTCCTGCGCATCACCGACCGGAAGAAAGACCTGATCATCACCGCGGGCGGCAAGAACGTGGCCCCGCAGAACCTGGAGAAGCTGCTGAAGGCCATCGGCGGCATCGGTCAGGCCGTGGTGATCGGCGACCGCCGCAAGTACCTGAGCGCGCTCTTGACGCTGGACCCGGAGAAGTCCGCGGCCGTGGCCCGCGAGCGCGGCTGGCCACTGGACCCCGCCGCGCTGGCGAAGCACGCGGCCTTCGTCGCCCACGTTCAGGCCGGGGTCGACCGGGTGAACGCCGAGCTGGCGAAGTACGAGAGCATCAAGAAGTTCACGTTGCTGCCCGTGGACTTCACGCCCGAGACGGGCGAGCTCACGCCGACCCAGAAGGTCAAGCGCAAGGTCGTCGGCGACAAGTACGCCGCCGAGATCGAGGCGATGTACGCGGATGGAACCGAGGGTTAGCCCCGGTTCACATCGCGCCGCCAGCCCCGCCGGCC
>CAINDO010000490.1 GCA_903847385.1 uncultured Myxococcales bacterium | reverse complement strand
GTTCCCACCTCTTGAAAAGCGAATGCATACAGGTCGAGCGGCGAGAATGACGCACGCTTAACTGGCACGGTTATCACCACCGTTATCGTCAAAATGATGACGCGTTGGCGCGGGAACGTTGACGGATCGGGCTCGCTCGAGATGCAAAATCGAATGATTTCAGTCGTTTAGTGGGTGGCACGAGGCTTGAAAGAGGGTGAGGCAAGGAGGAAATGTCCATGCACTCACCCGACCACGCCCTGCAGCTCGAAGATGCGACCCGGATGCTCGCCCTCGTGGATGCATGCGCCGACACCCGCGATCTCGAGGGGCTGCTGACCCGGGCGGCCACCGTGCTGCTCCAGTGCGCCCAGGCGGATCTCGTGGCGTTTGCACTGCCCCCGGCGGCCACGCCCCATGGCCCGAGCATCCACGTCTCCAGCCGCTCGCCGATGACTGCGCTCACGGAGCGCAGCGTGAAGGAGCAGACGGCCCTCACGCTCAGCGAGATGGACATCGACCCGCCGCCGGCCGAGGCGTTCACGCTGATCAAGGGCACGGAGCTGACGCCCCTGCGCGCCGTGGCGCGGACGGACACCGTCTACCCGCTCTGGCAGTCGACCCTGGAGTTCGAGGGCGAGCTCGTCGGCGTCATCATCATCTATGGATACCAGGACTGGAGCCTGGCCCCCCGGACGCAGGACGTCCTCGAGCAGGCCAAGGGGCCGCTGGGGCGCGCGATGTTCCAGGCGCTGGCCCTGGCGCAACTCCGCAACCGCACGCACGAGGATCCGCTCACCGGCGCGCTGAACCGCCGCGGGTTCGACGAGGCGCTCCGCCGCGAGGTGGACCGCGCGCGCCGGAATCGACGCGAGCTCTCCCTCATCATGATCGACGTCGATCGCTTCAAGGAGATCAACGACCGCTGCGGGCATCCGGCCGGCGACGAGGTCCTGATCCGCCTCGCGGCCCGGATTCAGCGCACGCTGCGCCGCAGCGACTTCCTGTGCCGGGTCGGCGGGGACGAGCTCGCGGTGCTGCTGCCCGAGGTCGCCGCCGATGTCGCCCACGCCGTGGCCGAGCGCATCGCGCAAGCCTGCGCGGACATCACCGCCGGCGAGGCGCAGCTCCCGGTCACCATGAGCATGGGCGTCTCGGGCCTGAGCCTGGCCGTCGGCAGCCCGAGCGATCTCGTCCGGCGCTCCGACGAGGCCCTCTATGCCGCCAAGCGCGGCGGCCGCGCCCGCGTCAGTCGGGCGGGTTGAAGACGCCGAGGTCCACGGGTCCCGATACCGCGGCCCCGAGCACGAACGCGTCCGCGGTGCTCACCGGCTCCGGCGACTCGCCGCGGCAGCGGTTGCTCTTGCACCGCGTCGCCGGCGGGCAATCCTGATCCTCGTCGCAGACGAAGGCCTCGCACTGGCCCTCGCCCGTGTTGCACACCTTGGTGCCCGGGCAGTCGAAGTCCTTCTCGCACTCGGCGCACGCCGTCAGCGCGAGCGCGGGCGTGACCACGAGCCAGAGGAGGCCGAGAACGAGGCGGTGGGCCGTCGGGCGCATGTCGTGCCGATAGCTCGCGGCGGCTCCGATTGCAAGGAATTTGGCCGATTCGGGGTGTGCCTGTATCTTACATCTCGCACATGTGTGCGGAGGTGAGATCATGAACCGTCGACGAGCGACGCGCGTGCCCTGCGGCCTTTTCCTGAATGAAATCAGCGAGAACGGCATCGTACCCTGCCGCGCGACCAACATCAGCGAGACCGGCATCTACCTGCGGCGCCTGACGGGCGGCGTCCTCCTCGAGGGCGAGGTGGTCCAACTCGAACTCTCGCTCCCCGGTGAGCCCGAGTCCCTCTGGGCGGCGGGCCGCGTCGTCGAGCAGGTCGAGGAGACCATGCACGACGCCGCCGCGATCGAGTTCGTGTCCCTTTCGAATCGGGACCGGAACCGACTGCGGAATTACGTCTCGCGGGTCCGGCGGCGGCAGCTCCGCGTGGCCCTCGACGGGGTCAGCAGACTGCCCTACGCCGCTCCGGCGCAAGGCGGCGCCCTCTTCGCGCCCTGAGGCCGAGCGGGCTGCGGTCGACCCCGGACCGCATGCCTTGCAACCGCCGCCGCGCGCCCCGTAGAATCCCGAGACGGGAGACCTGCGGAGCAAGAGGAAAAATGACGGCATTTCGAGGGGTTGGGCGCAAAGCGTCCGCGGTGTTGGCGCTCACTGCCCTGGGCGCTTGCAGCGAGGATCCGAAAGAAGAGGGCTTCCTGGATGCCGCGCGCATCGACGCGCGCGTTCAGGACGCGGCCGTGAACGACGGCGGCGGCGGCGCAGGCGGGGGCGGGGGAGAGGTCACGGTCCACACCCGCCTCTCCATGCTCAAGCGCGTGCGCCCCGACAGCGGCGCCGGCGCGCTCGACCTCGTCATCTACGACATCGACGACGATCGCGAGGCCAACCTGACGGCCAACGCCGGCGGGCAGGTGGACTGCACCATCCGTTGCGCGCTCAACCGCCAGATGACCTCGATCGGCTGGCTCCAGCGCGGCGCCGGCACGGGCAACGAGCTGTGGGTCGCGCCCATCGACACCGTGCACTTCGAGGTGAAGATCGACGAGAAGCGCAAGGTGGCCGACACCGTGCAGCACTTCGAGTTCACCAACGACGGCAAACGCGACCTCGTCGTCTCGATGCAGGGTGAGGCGGTCGGCCCCGAGGGCCAGTACCAGGTCATGGTCGAGCCCGTGGCCGCCTACGACCAGGCCGCCTGCGACGCCGGCGGTGACCTCGAGGACCTCTCCGCCTGCCCGCAGCTCGCCGGCGCGGTGAACATCAACGGCGGCTTCCGGGTCACGCCCTTCGGCGCGCTGATCATCCTGATCCGCACGGACCTCTCGTCGATGACGATCAGCTTCTTCAACGTGTCCAACGGCGCGAGCCAGGCCCTCGACACGTTCGGCAGCATGAACGGCACCGGCAGCCAGTTCGCCGCCGGCCTGCCCGTCGGGCTCTCCCCGGACGCCTCGTACCTCGCGGTCTTCACGCGCGACGAGTTCCTCTGGAAGATCCACAACCTGCAGGCGATCCCCAACCCGCCGGATCCGGTCCGGCTCGAGCTCTTCGAGACGGACGGCGACCGCATGGGCGATTGCCAGCGGCCCGCGCCGTTCGACTTCAACGTCGTTCAGTTCGACCCGCGCTTCGACGAGAGCGGCGACCATGTGTTCTTCATGGCGACGGGCGACTGCTCCAAGCAGAACTCACCCGGCGTGGCCAACCGCGATGACTACGACATCCTGCGGGTGGACAAGAGCATGGCCGCGGACTCCGTCGTGAGCGTGACGAAGAACCTGCGCAGCAACAGCTGGGCGAATCACGAGCTGACGTCCTTCGACCTCTCGAAGGACGGCAAGCGCCTCGTGTTCACCGCGCCGCGGCCGAACGACAACGCCAACCGGTCCGTGTGGATGATCGACGCGGATCCGGCCCAGGCGTTCCCGGAGTACATCTGCGGGAAGAACTCGACGCCCGTCGCCGCCGAAGACGGTCACTCGCGCTGCGAGTTCCTCTTCGACGCCGTGCCGGACGCCAAGGTCTTCTACGAGAGCGTGCGCTTCCACGAGGTGGAAGTGCGTCAGTAGCCCCCGGTTTCAGGGGCTGTCGTCGTCATCGTCGTCGTCGACGAAGTCGTCGTTGGCGTCGTTGATAGACGGATACTTGCTGATCTCCTTCCGCGCGATCTTCCACGCCTTCTGGACGATCCAGGAGAGAGAGCGATCCTGACGGGTCGCCTCTGCCTGAATCTCCTTCAGCATGTCCTCCGGGAAATAGAGACTCTGTTTACGCTTGTCCGAACCAGCCATCGGGCTTGACTCCTCCGTGAAGGCCCCTTTGTGGTCGATGGTAGGCCTAGGTGCGGAGGTGTCAAATTCGCCTCACCTTTTCCCCGATGAAGGGCTTTGTGGCGGGAGCGGGGTCGAGGTCGCCGGGGCGCTCACCGCCGCGCCGGATGCGGGTGCGGGTGCGTTCGCCTGCGCCGAGGTCGGTGCGGGTGGCGGTGCGGCGGGATCGACGAACTCGAGGCGCCCGAACCGGTCGAGCGCGTGGAAGTCGGGCACGATCGGGGGCGAGAACGCGCTGGCGACCTGCTTGCCGCCCTTGGGGAAGTCCCAGCGGAACAGGTTGACGCGCCACGTGTCGCCGGCGGCGATGGGGTTGTGGGGCGCGCCGGGCACCTCGGCGACCGGAATGCCCATCTCGATGGAGAAGCCCTTGTCCTGGTCGTCCCGGCTGTTCAGCGTGCCGTCCACGGCCGCGCCGGTCAGGAAGCCGGTCATGTTCCAGGCGCGGGCTTTGGCCAGGTCGCTGCGGCGGGCCTCGAACCGGGCGTCGAAGATCACGTTCGCCGGGGTGACCTGCAGCTCGAGGTAGTCCTTCTGGTCGCCGTCGGCGTCCACGAAGAGCTCGACGACCTCCTGCTCCCAGGTGTTGGCGTCGCGCTCGGTGAAGTCCGTCCAGACGTCGTTGTCCTCGGCCTGGACACCCACGTAGAGCATGGTCGGCGTCCAGAAGAACGCCGCCTTGACCGGGGGCACGGCCTGCCCGGTGCCATTGGGCGCCGTGAAGGCCGGGGTCCAGGTCGCCTTGGCCCAGAACGGCTCGTCGAGTTTGCCGTCCACGTCGCCGTCTCGCCTTCGGCCAGCTTGAGCGCCGTGGCCTTGGGCAACTCCGGTCGGTTGCCCTTGACGTTGATGGTCGCCAGGACGACGCGGCCCTCGTCGTCGTGCGCCGCCTGCTCCGGGTTCTTGAGCTTCAGCCGGTACTCGGCCCGCCAGAGCCCCCAGTAGATCTTCGCCTCGCCCATCGTGAAGTCGGCGGGCAGGGTGACCTTCTGCACGTCCTTGACGATCTGACCCTTCTTGAGCTGCCGGAGGGGCAGCAGGCCCTCGATCAGGTGGTGGTCGAGGTTCATCCACGCCTTGCGGTCGTTCTTCTTGCCCTGCAGGTGCACGAAGATGTTGTTGTCGCCCATCGTGTCGGCCAGGGCCTCCACGTAGTAGGTGATCGTGAAGGTCTGGCCCGGGGCGACGACGGTCTTGTCGACGTCGTAGCCAATCAGGCGGACCTGATCCTCGATCACGGCGTCGACCTTGTGCTGGGGTTTCGCCTCGGTGACGAAGGCGGCCTCGACCTTCTTCTGTTGGGCGGGGGTCAGGGTCGGCGACGCGTGCTCGGCGCAGGCGGCGCAGGCGAGCGCGAAGAGGGAGACGCGCAGGACGTGCTTCATGGAGCGGCCTCGAAGGGAAGTGAAACGGCGCGACTCTAGGCCGGCGCACACTTCCGTTCAATCTCCGCGGGGCCCGGAATCAGGGCATTTCGATCTCGCGGCCGCCGCGCAGGTCGAAGACGAGCTCCGGCTCGTCGTCGCGGCGGGTGTCCAGGCGCATCTCGATGCGCTGGCCGGGCACGGACCACTCCAGGCCCTTGAAGCCCTCGTGCTCCACGGCCTTGCCGGCGCCGAGTTTGTCCGCGATGGCCGCCTCGATGGCCTTCCAGTGCTCCGGGTGGGCGTAGCCGGGCCGCAGCGTCAGGATGAGCGTCTCCACCTTGGGCGGGTTCGTGGCGTCCCGCGTGAGCAGGTAGGTCGCCTGGTCGAAGGGGCCGTCTTCCGGGAGCGCCTCGGACCAGAGCGCGGGGGTCAGCGGGTCGACCTGGGCCTTGGGGCGGGCCGCCTTGAGCGCGTCGAGCGTGTCGCCGGGGCGCACGCCGAGCTGCCCGGGCACGGCCTCGGGCACCGGGGCGACGAGATCCCACGGCGGTGCGGGGAGCAGCGGCGCCGGCACCAGCTTCACCGCGGCGTCCTTGGGGCCGGCATCCGTCGCGTCATTGCCCTTCTTGCAGGCGGGCGGCACGAGCACGAGCACGACGCAGACGGCCAGGGATGCATTGAAAAGACGCACAGCGGGCCATATTCTCCCACGTCCGCTGTGGCGCGTCCGGTCCGTCATTTCTTCCGGCAGGCGTCGACCCATGCGGGGAGGACTAGCAGGATGTGGTCACGCAGGCAAAGGTTCCATTTCATCGGCATCGGGGGCATCGGGGTCAGCGCCGTCGCCCGGGTGCTCCACCAGCAGGGCGTGGCCGTGCAGGGGTCGGACGTTCGCGAGAGCCAGCTCACGCTGGGCCTGCGCGCGCTCGGGATCCCGGTCACGATCGGCCACCGGGCCGAGAACATCGACGGCGCGGACGTGGTGGTGCACTCCACGGCCGTGCCCAAGGACAACCTGGAGCGGGTCGCCGCCCGTGAGAAGGGCGTCGCCGAGGCGCACCGGTCGGACATGCTCGGGCTCTGCCTGCAGGGGCGCGACAGCGTCGGCGTCACCGGGACCCACGGCAAGGGCACGGTATCGGCGATGATCACGCACGGCCTGATCGTGGCCGGGCGCGACCCGACCTTCGTGGTCGGTGGTCTGCTGAACAACTACGGCACCAACGCCCGCAACGGGGAGGGGACCGCCGCCGTCGCCGAGGTGGACGAGAGCGATCGCAGCCACCTGAACCTCGAGCCAAACCATGTGGTGGTGAACAACCTCGAGGTGGACCACCTGAACTTCTACGCCGATCTGGACGACATCGTCGGGACGATGGCGACGTTCATCAACGAAAACAGCCACTTGAAGACGCTGGCGCTCAACTGGGACGATCCGGGCGTGCGTGCGATGGCCGCCTCGGTCACGCGGCCGTTCCTGAAGTACGGCACCGTCGACACGGACGGGCCGCTGGACTTCTCCGCGCGCGAGGTCGAAGACCTGGGCGATCGCGTGCGGTTCGTGGCCTACGCCGGCGCGCAGCGCCTCGGTGAGGTCGTCTTGCCGATCCCCGGGAACTACAACGCCGACAACGCCGCCGGGGCCATCGCCATCCTGATGGGCGCCTACGACGTCCCCTTCGAGACCATCAAGGCGGCGCTGGACACCTATCGGGGCCTGGAGAACCGCTTCACGGTCCGGCGCGCGGGCGGCATCACGCTGGTGAAGGACTACATCTCGCACCCGACGGGCATGCGCCGTGTGCTGCAGAGCGCCCGAAAGATGCCCCACCGGCGCATCTGGGGCGTGTTCAAGCCCTATCGGTTCACGCTGATGCGCTATCACGGGGACGAATACGCGCAGGTCTTCCGCGACACGGACGAGGTCGTCATCACGACGATGTACGCCGCCGAGGAGCGGCCCATCGACGGCATCGACACGCCGTGGTTCGTGGAGCTGCTTCGGCAGGGGGGGAACACCGTGCACTTCGTGCCGGAAAACCCCGAGGTCGTGCCGTTCCTGACGGGGCACGTGCAGGCCGGCGACATGGTGATCTTCTTCGGCGGGGATGATTTCTTCCGCATGGCGGACGCCTGGGCGGACGCGCTGGAGGCGAAGTCGTGAGCGGGGCGCACGCGGACACGGAGCGCTGGCGCGGCGCGCGCGTGGCGGTCTGGGGCGCGGCCCGCAGCGGCATCGCGGCCGCGAACGCGCTCGTCGAGCTCGGCGCGACGGTCGTGCTGAGCGACACGCGGGCGCGGGACCAACTCGACCTGACCGGCCTGTCGCCGCAGGTCGAGGTCGTGGGCGGCGGCAACGTCGTGGCGGGCGCGCAGTTCGTCGTGCCCAGCCCCGGCATACCGCCCACCGCCCCGGTCTTCGAGGCGGCGCGGGCGGCCGGCGCGACGCTCGTCGGCGAGGTCGAGTTCGCAGCGGGCCTCGCCGAAGCACCGCTGGTGGCCATCACGGGCACGGACGGCAAGAGCACCACCACGGAGATGATCGGCGCCGTGTGCCGCGCAGCCGGCCGGCCGACGGTCGTCGGTGGCAACATCGGCGTGCCGCTCTCGCAGGACGTCCGCACCGTCGGCGCCGACGGCGTCGTGGTCGCCGAGATCTCCGCGTTTCAGCTCTGGTCCTGCGGGTGGTTCCGCCCGCAGGTGGCGATCGTGACGAACGTGGCCCCGGATCACACCGACTACTTCGCCGGCGACTGGGACGCCTACGTCGCCGCCAAAGCCCGCGTGCTGCAGGACCAGCAGCCCGGCGATACGGCCGTGCTGCGCGGGGACGACCCCCTCGTCGCCGCGATGGCGACTCGGCCCGGCGTGGCTCGGGTCACCTTCGGACCGCGCCCTGAGTTCGACTGGGGCTGGGACGGCACCTCGCTCCTGCGGCGGGGCGTGGCCGTGCTCGCCTCGGACTCGCTGACGGTGAAGGGACGTCACAATGTGTGCAACGCCCTGGCCACCCTCGCGACGGGCGAGGCGCTCGGACTCCCGCTCGAGGCCACGCTCACGGCGCTGCGCGACTTCCGCGGCCTCCCGCATCGCATGGAGCACATCCGCACGCGGCACGGGGTGGTCTTCATCGACGACTCCAAGGCCACCAACCCCCACGCCGCGCGGGTCGGTCTCTGCTCGCTGACGACGCCTTATGTGGCGATCGTCGGCGGCTACGACAAGGGGCTCGAGCAGGCCGAGCTCGTCGAGGAGCTGGTCGCCCACGCCCGGGCCGTGGTCGTCATCGGCGGCACGGCGGCGCGCACGGAGGCCGAGATCGCCGGTCGGGTTCGGACCGTCGTCGCGCAGACGATGGCCGAGGCCGTCGAGACGGCCGCCGCCGAAGCCCGGTCGGGGGACGCCGTGGTGCTGTCACCGGCGGCGTCCTCGTTCGACCTGTATCGGGACTATCACCAGCGCGGCCAGATCTTTCAGGCCGCCGTCAAGGCGCTGAGCGAGTAGCTCGGCGCAGGGCAACTCAGAAGAGCATGCCCGAGGCGCCGACCGCGCCGGCGTTGCCGCTGGACGCGCCGCCGTTGCCACCGGCGCCGGCGACGGACAGGTTGCCGTTGAGCGCAGGCGCGCTGCCGTCGGCGCGGTAGATGCAGTAGCTCACGCCGCCGCCACCGCCGCCACCGTGGCCGCCGCGACCACCGGACGTCCCGTTGCCACCGGCGCCGCCTCGATCACCGTCATCCGCCGCTGCGCCGAAGGCGCCCGCGGTGCCGCCCACGCCGCCGGAGCCGCCGGTGCCGCCGGCGCCGCCGTTTCCGCCGCGACCAGAGGTGATCGTGTTGTTGCGAATCGCCGGCGAGGAAGCCGTCAGGAAGACGCCGAAGCTGCCGCCGCCGCCGGCGCCGCCCGTGGCGGAGGTGCCTCGACAGCCACCGCCGCCGCCGCCGCCGCCGCCGCCGCCGCGGTCGTCGATGC
>CAINDO010000489.1 GCA_903847385.1 uncultured Myxococcales bacterium | reverse complement strand
GTGTACCCGCTGGACGTCGCTGCGCCCCCACCCGCCGCCGAGACGGGCCGCGTGGCCGCCCTGGTGGCCGACGCGCGGGGCGATCTGGCCGCCGCCGGCGTCGAGGCGGAAGCGGTCGCCGCGCGCCTCCGCGCCGCCGGGTTCCAGGTCGCCGACGACCTGCGGGGGCGCGCCGCCGACGCCGCCCACGTCCGCGCCCTGCTGGGTCGCGCGGATCTGTTGCACTACGCCGGCCACGGCGAGCTCGCCGGCCGGGACGGCTTCGAGAGCGCGCTCCTCCTCGCCGGCGAGGACCGCCTGGGGGTGGGTGAGCTGCTCCTCCTGCCGCGCGTGCCCGCCTACGTCGTCGTCTCGGCCTGCGAATCCGGCCGCGCGCCCGTGGCGGACAAGCTGGCCGTCGAGGGCCTCGGGGTCGCGCAGGCCCTCGTCCTGGCCGGCAGCCGGCAGGTCATCGCCACCACCCGCCCCGTGGCGGACGCCGCCGCGCGCCGCCTCATGGAGGCCGTCTACGCGCAGTTGCGGCCCGGCGAGCCCGTCGATCTCGCGGCCGCCCTCGCCACGGCGCAGCGCGCGGCCTCGACCGCGGACGCCGCCGGCGACTGGGCCGCCTTCCGCGTGCTCGTGCCCTGACCGCGCGACGCGCTTCCCCCGGCGCCCGGCCCGTGTTAAATGCCCGCGCCATGGTCAAAAAGATCAAGAAGAAGCTCAACGCTGAAGGCGGCAAGACCGGCTGGCTCGTCGGATTCGACGGGGACGGCCAGGCCGCCATGTACGTCCACCGACACGGCGAGACCGAGGACCACGCGCTCTGTGGCCCCATCGTCATGTGCTGCGAGAAGTGCAAGGCGCCCTACGGCAACTTCGCACCGGACCAGACGAACCGCGTGAAGACGTGGCTCGCCCAGCCCGCCTCGCACCTCAAGGGCTGGTTCGAGGGCGGCCTGCAGACGATGTACTTCGTCCTCTGCGAGCCCAACGACCAGAACATCTTCTACTTCGTCGAGATGGGCCACGCCCAGGCGCTCGACCTGCTCTACGGCACCACGCCGGCGAGCAAGTTCCGCAAGGACGAGTTCAAGATCAACGTGCCCGAGGTCAAGGCCCAGCTCGCCGCCCAGCTCGCCGCCCAGCGCGCGATCGCCGCCCCGGCGGCCGCCGCCGTGACGGACGAGGCCCCGGCCGCCGAGGCCGAGGCGCCCGCCGCCGTCGAGGCCCCCGCCGAGGGCTGAGCCCCGGTCGGGTGCGAACCGAATCACCCGGGCGCGAGGGCCCGGGGGTTCGTCAAGGCTCGATGCTGATCAGCTCGACGTCGAAGACGAGCATGCCGGCCGGCGCGCCCGGCTGGCCCTTGTACGCCATCTCCTGGGGAATCCACAGGCGGCGCTTCTCGCCGGGGACCATGAGCTGCACGCCCTCGGTCCAGCCCGGGATGACCTGGTCGAGGCCGAAGGTGATCGGCTGTCCGCGCATCACGGAGCTGTCGAACATCTTGCCGTCCGTCGTCCAGCCGCTGTAGTGCACCTTCACGCGGCTGGTGGCCTTGGGGTGGTCCTTCGCCGTGCCCGGCGTGAGCACCTTGGAGAAAAGGCCCGACTTGGTCTTCTCCGCGTCCTTGGGGGGCGCGGCCACGTCCGGCGGGGTCACCGGCGGCGGGGGCGGCTCGACGCCCTTCTTGATCTCGAGGAGCTCGACGTCGAAGACGAGCATGCCGGCGGGGCGGCCGGGCTTGTTGTTGTAGGCCAGCTCCACGGGGATCCAGAAGCGGCGCTTCTCGCCGATGACCATGAGCTGCACGCCCTCGGTCCAGCCCTTGATGACCCGATTCAGCGGGAAGCTGGCCGGCTGGCCGCGCTTCACCGAGCTGTCGAACATCTTGCCGTCCGTCGTCCAGCCCGTGTAGTGCACCTTGACCTCGTCCCACTCCTTGGGGTGGTCCGCGCCGGTGCCCGGGGTGAGCACCTTCGAGGCCAGGCCCGAGGGCGTCTTCTGGGCGTCCGCCGGGGCGGCGGCGACATCGGCCGGAGCCGGGATGTCACCGGGGGCCGGGGCGGCGGCGGCCGTCGAGGTCGCGGCCGAAGCCGGCGCGCTGCTCGGGGCGGCGGAGCCTGCGGCGGGCTTGTCGCCGGCCTTGGGCGCGGGGGCCTCCTGCTTGCAGGCGGGCAGAAGTGCCAGGGCCGCGACGGCGGCGACCTGCCGGGAGAGACGGGGGAGAGCGACGAATGCCATGGAGAGAGTCCTCGGGTTGGACCGCCGGGGGGCGGCAAAGCGCGGGGACTTTAGTGGGGCGGGCGGGCGCGGGCAAGCTCAGCGGCGGGCGCACCGGATGTTCACGGCCACGGGCAGCTCACACCCGCGGTAGTTGAAGTCGATGGAGTTGGCCCCCTGGAACAGGTTGCACTGTCCCACGCTGGTGCACTGCCCCTCGACCCATGCCTGCGCCGGGCCGTGGCCGTAGTAGGCGCAGGCCATGTTCGCGCAGCCCTGGGCGCTGCCACAGGCGTTCCACTGCCCGCAGCTCCCGTGGTGGCCGAACCCCCAGCCCGGCGTCAGCGCCACGAAGGGGTCGATGCCGCCACAGCCGTTGCCGATGTCCGGGAAGTTGCCGCCGGCCATGCCTTCGTAGGGGTCGATGACACCGTTCAAGCAGCGCCCGGCGTACTTGAAGGTCCGCACCTGCCCGCTCGGCCCCGGCACCACGGCGTCGTTGCCGCCGAACAGGAACACATCGCCGTTCACCGTCGCCGCGGCCTGGAAGTCCCAGGCCGGCAAGAGACGCGTGCCCGCCACGAGCGCGAAGCCGAGCGTCTGCGTGGACAGATCGTAGCGATACATCAGGTTGCTCAGGCCGGCGGCGGACCGCCCGGCGAAGACCGCGAGCTGCGTGCCGATGACCGCGGCCGTGGCGTTGGCGACGGGGATGTCCCCGGGCACGGGCGTCCACACGTTGCCCTGCAGGCGCAGGATGCTGCCGATCACGGTGCCCGCCGCGTTGCGGCCACCGACGACGTAGATCGACCCGTTGTACGACACCCCCACGGCGCCGCTGCGCGCCTCGGGCAGCGCCGGGCCCTGCGCCCATCGGTTCGTGGCCGGGTCGTAGATCTCCACGCTCTGCACGGCGCCGTTGTTGTCGCCGCCGATCACATAGAGCTTCTCGTTGTGGAACACGGCCACCGCGTCGCGCCGGGCCGTGAGCATGGGCTGCATCTCCACCCACGTGTCGCTCGCGGCGTCGTGGTAGCGCAGCTTGGGCACCGCGATGCCGAAGGCGTTCATGCCGCCCACGGCCCACACGCGGTCGTCGAAGGTCACCGCGCTCAGGCCGTTCTGGGGCGTGGGCAGGTCGGCGATCTGTTGATACGTCTCCGTCTCGGGGTCGAAGACCCAGGCCACCACCGTCTCCTGGAACTCGCGCCCGCCGAGCAGGTAGATGCGCTCGCCGAGCGCCGCCGCGGCGTGCATGAAGCGCCCGGCCGGCAGCGGCGCGAGCTCGCGCAGGTAGTCGCGCGACACGGTGAAGCTCGAGAGCTCCGCCGACAGACCCGCCGTCGTCTGACCGCCGACCGCGAAGCCGGCGACCTGCACGGCGTCGATGGTTGCGGGCACCGCGTCCAGCGTGGCGCCGGCGGCGCTGTGCCGCGGGGTCGGCATCGAGGGCATCGGCCGCCAGGCGTTCTCCTCGATGGTGAACGCCTCGACCACCCCCGTCGCGACGCCGCCGGCGAGTCGGCCGCCCGCGACGACGATGTTCACCGGCCCGCCGTTCACGGCGCCCACGTTGTATTCCAGCGTCACCGTCGCGAAGGACCGGGGCGTGGGCAGATCGCCGACCTGCGACCACGTATTGTTCGCCGCCGTGTACACGTCCACCTCGGCGATCGGCCGGCCGGCCTCGTCCTCGCCGCCGATCAGGTAGATCCTGCCGTCGCGGGCGATGGCGCTGAAGCCGTAGCGCGCCCGGGGCATGGCCGCCAGGTTGTTGCGCCAGGCGTTGCCGGCGGGGTTGTAGGCCTCGACCGTGTTCAGCACCACGCCGCCGTTGGTCTTGCCGCCGAACACGAAGATCTCGGCGCCGCTCGGGGCGGCCTGGAGACCGAAACGCGTGCTCGGCATCGCCGCGCGGGGCGTCCAGCCGGCGCCGGGGTTGTTCAGATCGAGCTGCGACACCAGGTTCAGGGGCACGGCGTCGTTCTCGCCGCCGATGGCCAGCAGCGTCGTCGAGGTCGTCGCCACGAGGGCGAGCTCCGAACGCCCGACGGGCAGGGGCGCCAGGTTCGTGAACGCGCCCGTGCGGGTGTCATAGGACATGGCGGCCGCCTGCGCCGCCGTGCCGTCCGACCCGCCGACCACGTAAAGCACCGCCCCGATGCCCACGGCCGAGGCGTGCGTCAAGCCGGCGGGCAACACATCGGTCCGGGCCCACACACCGCCGTCGCGCGTCACGTTGAACTGGGCCGTGACCGTCGCGGCCTCCCAGTTGCCGGCCAGATCCCGAGACTTGCACTTGACCGTGGTCGGGTCGTAGATCCGCACCGTCCGCAGCGACTGGAACCACTGGATGGCCTCCGTCGGCTCGCTGCCGTCCGTCGTGCAATACACCCGCGCCGCCTCGGAGCTGGCGATGGTGACACCGACGCCGTCGAGGAACGTGCCGCCCGCGGGCGAGATCGTCGTCGTCGGGGCCACGATGTCGTAGACCACCCGGACCTCGACGACACCGCTCATCCCCGCGCCGTTGGACGACTGGAGGCGATACACGTTCTCGCCGGGCACCAGGTTGAGCGGCAACACCCACGTCAGGGACTGGTCCCCGGGGATGGCCTCCTGGCCGTCGACGTGGATCGCATCGCCGGCGGCCTTGTCGCCGGTCAGGCGCAGCGCGACCTGGTTGGTCAGCGGCGGGTACGGCGCGATCGTCGGCGGGGCGACGCAGCCCCCGACGGGCGTGCCGACACACACACCCTCGACGCAGGCGTCGCGCGTGCAGCCGTTCCCATCGCTGCACGCGACGCCCTGCGGGGCGTGGCCGCAGCGGTTCGTGACATGGTCGAAGTAGTCGAGTGTGCAGGGGTTCAAGTCGTCGCACAGCACCGCGCCGTCGACGATGTCGCAGGCGCCGTTGCGACACACCTGGCCCACGGGACACACCCCCGTCGGGTTCTGGTCGCTGCAGGCGGCGCCGCTCTCGACGCACACGCCCGCGGCGCAGGTCAGACCGTTGCCGCACAGGCCGTCCGGCACCTCCGGCGAACACACGTGGTCGAGCGGCCGGCAGCGGCCGTCCAGGCAGGCCTGGTCCGCCGCGCACTGGCAGGCGGGGCCGCCGCCGACACACCGGCCGGCGCCCGTGCAGACCGCGCCGTCGCCGCACTCGCCGCACACCCCGCCGCAGCCGTCGTCCCCGCAGGTACGGCCGTCACACAGGGGCGTGCACAGGATCTCGCAGGTGCCCGAGATGGGCTCGCACAGGCCGCCGGGGCCGCAGTCGCCGCAGGAGCCGCCACAGGCGTCGTCCCCGCACAGACGCCCGTTGCAATTGCGCACGCAGGGCGCCTCGCAGCGGCGCTCGACCAGGTCGCAGGCCTCGCCCGCGGCGCACCGGCAGTCCCGGGCGCAGGTGGCACACGTCTCGCCCGCCGCCGGGTCGCAGGCGCCATCGCCGCAGCACAGGCCGCAATCGCCCACGCAGGAGTTGCAGTCCTCGGCCGCCTGGCACGTGCCATCGCCGCACACCGCGGGCACCACGACACACACCCCGTCGCGGTCACAGGCCTCGTCCGGCCCGCAGGCGCCGCAGGACCCGCCGCAGCCGTCGTCGCCACACATCCGCGCGCCGCAGTCGGGCGTGCAGGCGATCACGCAGGCCGCCGTGGGCACGTCGCAGCGCTCGTCCGCCGCGCAGCCGCAGTCGACGGGGCACGTCGCGCAGGATTCCTGGTGTTCGGCCACGCAGGCGCCGTCGCCGCAACAGAAGCCGCAGTCGGCGGGGCAGGTGGCGCAGCTCTCACCGGCCTCGCAAACGCCGTCGTTGCACTGTGCCCCCGGCGGCACGCACACACCGGCCTCGCACACGTCGCCGGCCGCGCAGGGCGGGTCGCAGGGCGAGAGCGCCACGCATCGGCCGCTGGCGAAGTCCCACCCCGTGCCCGGCGGGCACTGGCAGTCGCGGGGGCAGTCCCCCGGCGTCTCCGGGGCCACGCACTGCCCGTCGCCGCAGGCGTCCACGGGGCAGTCGACGCAGGCGTCCGGCCGCTCGCAGCGGCCGTCGATGCACTCGCCGTCGCAGGCGCCGCAGTCGCCCCCGCAACCGTCGTCGCCGCACTCGCGGCCGTCGCAGGCCGGCGTGCACTCCACGGGGCGACACACGCCCTCGACGCAGGTCTCGTCCCCGGCGCAGGCGACCACGCGCACCCAGGTCCCCGCCACGCAGGACTCGACGACGTCGCCGTTGCAGCGCGACTCGCCGACGCTGCAGGCGGGCGGTGCCGCGGCATCGGGGTCCGGCGGCGTCGCGGCGTCGGGCGAGGGCGGAACGGCGGCGTCTGCCGGCATCGCGCTGCCCCCGGTGGTGCCGCCGCCCCCCTGCCCGCCCGGGCCG
>CAINDO010000488.1 GCA_903847385.1 uncultured Myxococcales bacterium | reverse complement strand
TCGCCCGGGGGGCCGACGAGCTCGCCGCCGGCGCCGTTGCCGCCGCTGCCGTTGCCGCCGCTGCCGTTGCCGTTGCCGCCGCTGCCGTTCCCGCCGCTGCCGTTCCCGCCGCCGCCGCTGCCGCCGGGGCCGGGGCCCGCGTCCGGATCGGGCTTGTCGTTCCCGCCGGTGCCGCTCCCGCCGCTGCCGTGGCCGCCGGTGCCGTGACCACCGCTGCCGTTTCCGCCGCTGCCGTTCCCGCCGTTGCCGGACGCGCCGCCGGGGCCGGGGCCCTGATCGGGGCGCGGACCGGGGCCGAGATCGGCCACCTGACCCCCGGCGCCGGCACCACCGGAGCCGGCGTCACCGTCGGCCTTTTGGATGCTCTTGTTGGCGTCGGTGCACGCACCGGCGAAGACGAAGGCGAGAACTGCGTGGGAGATTTTCTTCATTCTCCCAGAATCGGTGCTCGCCCCCCTCTGGGTCAAGGCGAGTCGGCGCGCATGACTCAGCAGCCCTTGGCCGTGACCCGGTTGCGGCCGTCCTTCTTGCTCTTGTAGAGGCGCTTGTCCGCCTTCTCCATGACCGCGTGGGGCTCGCACAGATCGTCGGAGTCCGGGTCGCGCTCGGCGGCGCCCAGGCTGACGGTGACGGAGACCGACTTGATCGGGCCGGGCTTCGAGGGCTTCTCCGGCCGCTTCTTGGGCCGCCCCTGGGCGCGGATGGCGAACTTGGCCTCGGCGATGGACTCGCGCAGGTCTTCCAGGTGCTCGATGGACTCGGCGAGCGTCTTGCCCGGAAAGAGGACGGTGAACTCCTCGCCGCCGTACCGGAACGAGCGCCCGCCCCCGCCCACCGCGGCCAGGCGCGCCGCCACGTAGCGCAGGCACTGGTCGCCGGCGTCGTGGCCGTAGCTGTCGTTGAACTTCTTGAAGTGGTCCACGTCGACCATGGCCAGCGTGTAGGTGCCCCCGAGCTGTTGCAGCGTCTCGTTGAGGGCGCGGCGGCCCGGCAGGCTGGTCAGCTCGTCGCGATAGGCCAGGGTGTACGAGGCCTCGACCATGCTCAGAAGCAGGATCAGCCCCACGGCGCCCAGGTACACGAGCCGCTCCGCCTGCCCGCCGGGCGTGTGCAATACGAACGCGCCGCCCACGAGCGCGCCGAAGAGGCCCGTGTCGATGGGGCTGCGGCTCGTGACCATGCGCCAGGTCAAGACGCCGAGCGCGAGCAGGAAGACCAGGATCCCCGGCCGGGCGAGCCCCGGGTGGAACATCCACGGGAGCGGGAAGACCGGCTCGGTGAGCCACCGCCCGAGGGCCGCGTTGTCCGCCTGCCGCAGCGACATCACGCCGAGGGCCGCGACCGCCAGCAAGCCCCAGCGCGCCAGTCCGATGGGCGTGAGCAGCCCGCGCTCCTGCACCAGGCTGAAGATGGCCAGCGTCAGCGGCATGCACACCGCCACCGCCCCCCGCGCGGTGCCCGCGGGCAGGGCCAGCGAGGCCTCGGCCGAGGCCCAGACCGCCACCGCGGCGAAGACGATGCGGCTGCGGTTGAAGCGCCAGGCCAGCGCGATGGCGCCGATCAGGAAGAGCCGCGGCAACGTGGCCGAGAGCCCCCCCGACTGGACACCCGCGCCGTTGTGCAACAGCACGGCCGCCGCCAGGAGAGGCAGCAGCACGGGCCAGGTCAGGCCGAGAGCTTTACGGGCGAGTTGCGCATACATGTCGTGAAGAATGTAGCGCAGGCCGACATGAACCGCCAAAAACGCACACCGATTTCGAGGCCGCTCGGCGCGAGACGAAGCGAGACGATGCTTGCCCGAAGGGCCTCCCCGCACCTAAGATCCAGAGATCAATGTCCTCCGGTTCCCCCACCTGGCCGAGCATCAGCCCGGACGCGACCCCGACCGTCTGGCACCAGAGCCGTGACGGGCAGCTGATCGACGGGCGCTACCGCATCGAGCGCCTGCTCGGCGTGGGGGGCATGGGCGAGGTCTACGTGGCCCAGCAGCTCTCCATGGGCCGCCCCGTGGCGCTCAAGCTGCTGCGCACGGAGCTGGCCAAGCGCCCCCAGGCCCGCGAGCGTTTCTACTTCGAGGCCCGGGCCGCCAGCCGCCTGAACCACCCCAACATCGTCACGGTGTTCGACTTCGGCTCCGCCAAAGAGGGCCTGTTCATGGCCATGGAGCTGGTCAACGGCGACACGCTGCCCAGCATCCTGGCCGATGGCCCGCTGGACTGGCGCCGCGCCACGCGCCTGGTGCGCCAGGTGGCCGACGCCCTCGCCCACGCCCACGTGAACGAGGTCATCCACTGCGACGTGAAGACGGAGAACCTGATGCTCGTGCAGCGCAGCCAGCGCGGCGAGCACCTCAAGGTCCTGGACTTCGGCATCGCGCGTCTGGCTTCATCGAGCGGCCCCGTGGAGCGCACGAGCGGCCCCGCCGTGGGCACGCCGATGGCGATGGCGCCCGAGGTCATCCTGGGCGATCCGCCCTCGCCCCAGGCGGACATCTACTCCCTCGGCGTCGTGCTCTTCGAGATCCTGGCCGGCACGCAGCCCTTCGAGCACAGCACCGTGCAGAAGCTGGTGCAGCAGAAACTCTTCACGGCCCCGCGCGAGCTGACCCTGCCCGGCGCCACCCCCGCCACGAACGAGGGCCTGCGCGACCTCATCCGCTGGATGATGGCCCCCCGCCCGGACCAGCGCCCGCGGAGCTGCGAGCAGGTCCGCGACCGCCTGGATCAGCTCCTCGAGCCCGAAGCGAGCACGGGCGGCATCCTCGGCCTGTCCGGCGCTACGCTCGACCCGGAGCTCACGCCCAAGCCCCGCCGCGTGGGGCCCGGCGCCAACGTGGACGCCCTGGTCGACGCCCTCTGCGCCTCGCCGGACCTGCCCGTCTTCGCCACCGTGGTGCAGAGCATCGACGACCTCTGCCAGAACCCGGGGGCCGCCGCCGATCGCGAGATCGAGAAGATGATGAACGAGATCGGCCTCGCCCAGAAGGTGCTGCGGGTGGCCAACTCCACGTTCTATCGGGGCAGCCACCCGGAGATCACGCGGGTCAGCCGGGCCGTGATGGTCATGGGCCTGGAGCAGGTGCGCCGCGTGGCCATGTCGCTGCCGCTGCTGGGGAACATGGACGGCGACGACGATCCGTCGGTCCTGGAGTCGGCGCTGCGGTCCCTGGCCAGCGCGGTGATGGCCAAGGAGCTCTCCGAGGGCCAGGCCGGCGTGAACCGCGAGGACGCCTCGCTCGGCGCCCTGATGCGCAACCTGTCGCGGCACCTGGTGCAGGTGCGGTTCCCCGAGCTCGCCCGCCGCGTGCGCGAGCGCGCCGCGGCTCAGCAGGAGGATGAGTCCTGTCGCGAGGTCCTGGGCGCCACGTGGGAGGATCTCAACCTGCGCATCGCCGAGCGCATGAACTTCCCGGACCGCCTGACGCGCCTGCTGGGGCCCATCGACGCCCCCATGGACGACCAGGATCTCAAGCGCCTGCGCGCCGTGTCGGCGTTCGGCAGCGAGATGGCCGGCATCCTGCAATCCCCCGAGTCGCCCCAACGCAACGAGCGCCTGCACGCCATCATCCGCTCCCACGCGGACGCCATCACCATCGACTCCGCCCGGGTGAAGTCGGCGCTGGAGAAGACCGCGGCCGCCGTGATGGAGCACGCCACCGAGGCCGGCGTCGGCGTCGAGGTGGCCAGGAACCTGGCGCGCCGGGTCGACCAGATCACCCAGCCGCCGCGCGTCACGCACCAGCGGCTCGCCGTCGTGGTGCCCCAGATCGTCGCCGCCGCGCTCGAGGGCCGGCGGCTGGAGATGATCGTCTACCGCGTGCTGCAGGCCCTGCAGACCGAGGCCGGGTTCGACCAGGCCGTGTTCTGCCTGCGCCACTTCCGCACGAACGAGATCAACGGCCGCCTCTCGATCGGCCCCGGCGGACAGCACCTGCTCGAGAGCTTCCGCTTCGGCGTGGGTGTCGCCGGCGATGCCTTCTCCGAGGCGCTGGAGCTCGGCGAGGACCGCTACGTGGCCCCGGGCGGCACCATCGCCACGGTCGCCCCCCCGTGGTACGCCGGCCGCACCAAGGCCCTGGGTTTCGCCTTCCTGCCCATGCGCATTCGCGGGCAGTCCGTGGGCGTGATGTTCGCGGAGCAGTCCACGCCGGGCAACCGCGTCTGGAGCCTGCCCGAGGCCGCGCCCCTGTTGAGCGCGCTGCGCGACTCCGTGGTGGACGCCCTGCGGCGTCTGAAGGCCTGACGCGCATCGGCGCTTGTGGCGAACCGCCCGGACTCATACCCTCGCGAACGGCGGTCGGTCATGCCCGAGCCGCCGAGCGCATATCACGAGGGAAACAGGGGAAAAATGAGCATGCAACGGTTCGGAAAGCGCCCGCACGGCGCGACGACGGTCTCGCTGGTGGCGGCGTTCGGTCTTCTGGCCTGCGAGCCCGCGGCGGACACCACGCCCGACGGCGGGACCCAGGGTGAGGGCGGCGCGGGCGGCGAGGCCGGCGGCGCGGGTGGCGAAGCCATCGGCGGCAGCGGCGGCGGCCTGGTCGGCGGCGACATCGGTGGTGCGGGCGGCGACATCGGCGGCAGCGGCGGCGGCCTCGGCGGCGCCGGTGGCGGTGGTGGTGGCGGCGTGCCCGTCGAGGAGCCGCCTCCCCCGCACAGCGAGCCGGGCAACTCCTGGACGGTCCTGGTCTACATGGTGGCCGACACCAACCTGGAGTACGACGCCCTCGACGACCTGAAGGAGATGGCGGGTGTCGGGTCCGGCGATGGCCTCAACATCATCGTGCAGGCCGACCGCGCCGCCGACTACACGTCCGACAGCGTGCTGAACCTGCCCGACTGGGAGCAGGCGCTGCGCCTCAAGGTCAACGCCGGCGAGTTCGAGCAGGTCGAAGACCTCGGCGAGATCAACATGGGTGATCCCGCCACGCTGACGGACTTCATCAGCTGGGGCGTGCAGACCTACCCCGCCGACAAGTACGCGCTGATCTTCTGGGACCACGGCGGCGGCTGGGTCGGCTTCGGCGACGACGAGAGCCACGACCACGACGGCCTCACGCTGAACGAGATCCAGAGCGGCATCGCGGAGGGCCTCGCGGCCACCGGCGTCGACCGCTTCGGCATCGTGGGCTTCGACGCCTGCCTGATGTCCACCTGGGAGACGGCCGTCACGGTCGAGTACCAGGCCGAGTACCTGATCGCCTCCGAGGAGCTCGAGCCCGGCCACGGCTGGGACTACCACGCCCTGCAGGTCGCGCTGGACACGCCGTCCTCCACGGGCGAGGCCATCGGCAACGCCATCGTGGACGGCTTCATCGCCCAGGCCACGGACGCCGGCACCCTGCCCACCGTCACGCTCGCCGTGACCGACCTGACCCAGGTGCACCTGGTGTCCGCCGCCATCGCCGGCTTCGTGGACGCCGTGCTGCCCGGCCTCGAGGGTCTGCTCAACGACGTGGGCCGCGTGCGCGCCCAGGTCGAGGAGTACGGCCCCCTGGTCGACCCCAGCGCCATCACCGGCATGATCGATCTCCGCGACTTCGTCTCGGACTTCGCCGAGGTCAACGACTCCATCGCCGCCGCCCGCGACGCCGTCGACGGCGCCATCGCCGCCGCGGTGCTCCGCAGCGAGAACGGCCGCGCCCACGGCGACTCCCACGGCCTGTCGATCTTCTTCCCCCAGTTCCCGGACGGCTACTCCTCGGGCTACGACAACCTCGAGCGCATCGGCACCTGGCGCGACTTCGTCAAGGCCTACCACAACGGCGGCGCCTCCGTGCCCGAGGGCGAGATCCCGGCCTTCATCGACGAGGGCCACGCGCCCACCGTCGCCTTCGAGGACGAGCAGCTCGTCTTCACGGGTCACCTGTCCGAGGCCTCCGCGGCCAACGTCGCGCGGTCGGTCCTGTACTATGGCGTCCAGGACGAGTCGGGCACCTACCTGTTCGGCGACACGTTCTCCGTCGTGGATCCCTCGGGCCTCGTCACGGGCGCCTGGGACCTGACCGGCATGTTCATCCAGCAGGGCGACGAGACCGCGTTCTGCTACCTGAGCCTCGAGGACCGCGGCGACTCGCTCTTCGCCACGATCCCGTTCGTGTACGAGAACCCGGACCTCGACCAGCTCCTGACGATCCTGGCCTTCGGCGTGGACAGCGAGACGGGTGAGATCATCTCCACGCAGTACTACGCGCAGGTCGGCGACTCCTGGGCCGAGCTGAACTTCGAGCCCGGCGCGCTGCTCTACCCCCTGCTGCAGTCCCCCGGCGAGAACGGCCTGGAGTTCGTGCGCAGCTCGAACGTGGGCTTCGACATCACCGCGCCCGAGACCACCTTCGACTTCCAGGCCTTCGAGGCCGGCACGCCCATCGTGGGCGCGCTCGAGGCGGTCAACTTCGCCGGTCAGGGCGACCTGATGGTCTACCAGGGGACGCTTTGATGCGCGGCGCCTCTCTCCGCGTGCGTTCGCTGACCGCGTTGACGGCCGTCGTGCTGGCGGCCTGTGCGTCGTCGCGGCCGAGCGCCTCCAAGGCGGACGTGCCCACGCCCGCCGAGCCGGCGCCGGCCACCGCTGCGGCCAGCGAGACCGCCGCCGCGCTCACGCCGGCGCCCCCGCCGGCCATCCCCACGGGCGCCCGGGTGCCGGGGCCGTTCCACCCGCCCGGCGGCCTGCCCTTCGTGGCGCCGGGGCAGTCGCGCACCGAGTCCGAGGGCTGCCTGGCCCTGGCCAACCCCGAGGCCGAGGGTCCCACCCGGGCGCCGGCGGTCGAGAACACCCGCGGCGGCGCGGACGGCCCCGAGGTGGCGTTCCGGCAGAACGGCGGCAGCATCACGCTGACGCACGCGCTGCACCACAACTGCTGCCAGAAGGCCGACGTGAAGACCGTCGTCGAGGGTGAGAAGGTCACCGTCACGGAGACCTTCACCGGCGACACCTGCCGCTGCAACTGCCGGTCGACGCTGACGACGACCGTCGGCCTCAAGCCCGGCACGTACAGCATCGAGGTCGTGCGCGTGGACAACGGCCCGCCCAAGACCATCTACTCGGGCACCGCCACCCTGCAGTCCCTGCTCGCCCCCAAGCCCCGCTGACCCGCCCGTTCGGGAAACCCCCCTTCGTTCCTCGCCTCGGGCGGCAGTATCCTGTCGCCGGAGGTGTCCATGTCCCTCGCCCTGCTCCTCGCCGGCATGGCCGGCCTCGGCCAGATCACCGTGTACGACGACGCGCTGGCCCCCGGTTGGGTGAGCTGGTCGTGGAACGGTCGGTACGACTTCGCCAGCCCGGCGCTGGCCGACGGCGCCGCCGCCATCGCCTGTGACGCCGCGGGCTGGGGCGCGCTCTCGGTCCACGGCGACACGACCTTCGGGCTTGCCGCGGGCCACTCCGGCCTGCGTTTTCGTTTCGCCGGCCCCGGCGACGGCGTGGTCCTCGTGCTCGAGGCCGACGGCGAGGGCGCCTCGAGCGAGCACCTGCTGCTCTCCGGCCTGGGCGAGGTGGGCCCGGACGCGCTGACCGAGATCACCGTGGATCTCGCGCTCCTGGGGCCCCACGCCTGGACCCGCATCGACTTCATGGACGCCACGGGCAACGGGGCGCAGTTCGTGGTGGACGACATCGCGCTCCTGACCGGTGACCTGGGCCCCGCGGGGTACACCGCCGCCGAACCCGTGGGCCCCGCGCGCATCATGGTGCTGGGCGGTGGCGAGCCGGACACGCTGCGGGTCGAGCAGGGCGGCGTGCCCGTGGGCGTGCTGCAGGCCCAGACCTTCGAAGCCCCGGCGCGGGTGTACCTGGACCTGGCGACGCCCCTGGTGGCGGGCGACCTGTCCGTGTGCGACGCCGCGCGGTGCTTCGACACGACGCTCACGGTCGCCGCCGCGCGGCTCGCGGACGCACCGACCCACGACATCTCGCCGGACATCTACGGCATCGCCGTCCCGAGCGACATCGGCGCCGCCGTGGCCGAAACGGGCGCCACCGTCGTCCGCTGGGGCGGCAACGCCGTGTCGCTCTACGACCCCATCGGTCACTTCACCAACGCCGGCCGCGACTGGTTCTTCGAGAACCGGGACGGCGGCGACGCGGTCGCCTGGCTGGACGCCGTGCACGCCGCCGGCGCCCGCTCGGCCTTCACCGTGCCCGTGCTGGACTGGGTGGCCCGCGACGACCGCAGCTGCGCGTTCCCCGAGGCCCTCTATGGGCCGCAGCAGAGCCGCGATCCCTACGGCCGCGACTGCGGGAACGGCCTCGATCTTGTTGGGAACCCCGTGCGCGGCAACGACCCCGCCGACCACGCGCGGCCCTGGGACGCCGAGCAGGGCCTGGCCTGGATGCGCAGCGTCGCGCGGCCGCCGGACTTCGCCTTCGCTGGCAACGAGCTGGACATCGCCGGGGATACCCACCGGGACGTGCACCCCGACCCCACCACCTACGACGAGCTGCTCGACCGATTCCTGTCCTGGGGCACCGCGATCAAGGCGGCGTGGCCGCAGACACAGGTCGCCGGGCCGTCGTCGTGCTGCTGGTGGTACTACTGGAACTCCGCCGCGGGGCCCGAGGACAAGCGCGCACACGGCGGTGAGGACCTGCTCCCCTGGCTGCTCGACGCCATCGCCGCCGCCGACGACCGCGACGGCATGCGCCGCCTGGACGTCCTGGACGTGCACTACTACCCCGACGGTGTGTTCAGCGACGCCGTGGACGCCGCCACGCGCGCCCGGCGGCTGCGCTCGACGCGTTCGCTCTGGGATCCGACCTATGTCGACGAGGGCTGGATCGGCGTCGATCAGTGGGCCACGGACCGCCAGCCCAGTCGAAACACGGTCATGCTGCTGCCGCGCCTGCGCGCGCTGCTCGATCTGCACTACCCGGGCACGGGCCTGGGCGTGACGGAGTGGAACTGGGGCGCCGAGGCCGACCTGTCCGGCGGCCTGGCCGTGGCGGACGTGCTGGGCATCTACGGCCGCGAGGGCCTGGACCTGGCCACCTACTGGACCACCCCCGAGGCCGGCACGCCCGCGGCCGCGGCGTTCGCGCTCTATCGAGGCTTCGGCGTGCACGCGCTGCCCGCGACCGGCTTCGACCCGGACCGCCTGGGGGTCTTCGCCGCCACGGACGACGACGGGGCGCACACGGTGGTCGTGGTGAACAAGGACCCGGACGCGGCCGTGTGGCTGGAGGTGCCGGGCCTGCGCGGGCGGGCGCGGCCGCAGCGATTCGGCGGCGCCCTGCCCGGGGTGCGCGTCGACGAGCCCGAGCAGGTCGTCGACGGCGTGCTGGTCGTGCCGGCCTACTCGGCGATGTTCGTGCGGGTTCTCGACGAGGTGCCGCCGCCCGACGCGGACGCGGGCTTGCCGGACGCCGCGGTCTTGGGGCCCGTGGCGGACGCGAGGGCGACGACGCCGGACGCTGCGGCCTTCACACCCGAGGCCGCGGTCGCCACGCCCGACGCCGCGGTCGTCACGCCCGACGCTGCGCCTGTCCCCCCGCCCGACGCCGCGGTGACCCCGCCCGACGCAACGGTCGCCACGCCCGACGCGACGCCGCCTTCCGTCGTCGACGCCGAGACCCACGCGCCCGAGGCCGACGCGGAGCCCGAAGCAGACACCGGCACCGAACCGCCGAAATCGGGTTCGAAGGGCGGCGGCTGCCAGTCCACGCCGGGCGCGCCGCGGACACCCGCGGCCCTCGGCCTGCTGCCGTTGCTCGCGCTCCTGCCCGGCCTGCGCCGCCGGCGTCAGTCGTCCAGCAGAGCGATCAGGATGTCCGCCTGAAACTCGGCGTCGGCGAGGGCGTTGTGCTCGTCCTCTTTGCGCGGCGCCCGCAGCTTCGGATAGGTCTCGAGCAGGTTCTCCTTGCTCGTCGCCTTCCAGAAGATGCGGTGTTTGCCCATAAACAGCGCCTTCGTATCCAAGGCATTGTATCCAAAGGGGTTTTCCATGCCGGCCCAGGCGAAGTAGTAGGCCATGTACATCCAGTCGAAGGGCGCGTTGTGGCCCACGAACAGGGGGCGCTCGCCGGGCTTCAGGCGTGACTTCACCCACGTGGCGATGTCGGCCATGACGGTCTTGCCGGGGCGGCCGTGGGCCCGCAGGTGGGCCTCGGAGAGCCCGTGGATCTTCATCGCCCCGGGGTCGAAGCCGGGGAAGTCCGGCGCGATCTCGAAGTAGAAGGTCTCGCCGCGCACGTGGTGCTCGCCGTTCCAGCGCACCTCGACGCCGGCCACGGAGACCATGTTGAACAGACCGGGCACGGGCCCGCTCGCCTCGAGATCGACACAGAAATAGACGGTCTTGCCGTCGTGACCGAAGCCCATGGTGCTCACTCCTCGCGCGGTGCGCGTCGTCAGGTCGTCATCGGCCGCCTTCCTAGCGCATTTCCGGCGACCGTGGGCACCGGTTTTCGTTAGATTGGGGCCGTGGCGCGCCCCCCCAAACTCGCAGCTCCCCAGGAAGACCTCTGGACGGAGGCGATGCTGGCGGCCCTGGAGCCGGCCGAGCACGACTTCCAGGAGTTCAAGGGCAGCCTGTTCCTCGCGGACGGCCGCAACATCGTCGCCGCCTTCACGGCCAACATCTCACGACAGATCTCCGCGTTCGCCAACGGCGCCGGCGGGCGTCTGTTCCTGGGGCTCGACGACGACGGCCGCATCGACGGCGGCATCCCCGTGGACCTGAAGGGCGGCGGCACCCGGGCATGGCTCGAGGACGTGATCCCCGGCACGGTCGACCCGCCGCTGCGCAAGTTCAACGTGTACGAGGTCACGCCGGCCCGCGCCATCGGCAGCCGCCGCTCGGCGATTCGACCGGGCTGCGCGGTGTATGTCATCGACATCGCGCCCAGCGAGGACGCGCCCCACCAGGCCAACGACCACCGCTACTACCTGCGCATCGCCGGCAAGTCGCGGCCCATGGGCCACGTGCACGTGCAGGACGTCCTGCAGCGCACGCGCCACCCCAAGGCGGCCATCACACGCATCGACCCGTTCGGCGATCCGGACTTCGACGAGTCCGATCCGCGCGGTCCCAAGGTGACGCTGTGTTTCCAGAGCACGCTGGCCAACCTGGGCCGCAACCTGGCGCACCACGTGGGGGTCGAGCTCATCCTGCCCCGGCCCCTGGTCAACTCGGAGTCGCGCAACCGCCTGCTGGAGCAGCCGGGCACCTCGCTGACGCAGCACCCCGGGGAGCTCGTGTTCTTCCGCTACTACCCCATCCCGCTGTTCCCGGGGCAGGAGCTGTTCTTTCAGCGGCTCTGGGTCGTCGTGCACGCCGGCAACGCCGAGCGTTGGTCGCACCCCGAGGCCGGCGTGCTGCGCTGGCGCGTGTTCGCCGACGACGCGCCGCCCCGCGAGGGCCATGCGCCGCTGCTCAAGTACGCGTCCGTCCGGCGGGCGCTGAAGTGGGTCGAGGTCCGCAGCCGCAAGGCCGCGGCGGGCGTCAGCCGCGCAACGCCTTCTTGAGGCTCTCGACCAGCGCCGCCTTGTTCTGGGGCACGTAGAAGTAGGGGTACTGCGGGTTCCCGCTGGTCACGTCCGTGCGCACGGTCCCATCGGGCCGCACGATGAACACGCGGGGCACGTAGCCGCCGTACAGGCTGTCGAACTTCTCCGAGAGCCAGGCCGGCCGGTCGTCCGCGTTCTGCTCGACCATCACGAGCTGCTTGGAGAGCTCGGCGATCTCCGGGTCCCCGAAGGTCGGCGCGAGCTCGCGGCAGCGCGGGCACCAGTGCGCCCACACCATCAGCACGACGGGTTTGTTCTCGGCCTTGGCCCGAGCGAGGCCGGTCTCCCAGCTCTGCCAGTCCACGTTGGCGGGCAGCTCGAGGTGCGGCCCGGCGGGCTTCGGCGCGGCGGGTTTGATCGCCGCGGCGGCCGTGGCGGGCGCGGGCGCCGCGCTCTTCGGGGCCACGGGGGTGACCGGCGGGTGGTCGGCGGCGCGCGCGGCCGCGGCCTCGGGGCCGACCCGGCACGCCACCATCGACAGCGAGAACACGAGCGAAACGAACTTCGCGGGCCGCCCGAGGCGGCGCAGAGACACCATGAAGACTCCTGAGGGGGGACGCCCCAAGGGGTACCGTAGCCCTGCCGCCCGTTGCAACCGACCCGCGCCGGAAACGCACGCCGTCACCGCAGGTGCACGGTTTTTCGGGTTTTCCCTTGAATCGGTTTATCCTGCCGGCCATGCCATCCACGGAGGACAGATTCGGCGTGCGCCTGGCTGCACCGCCCGGGCTCGGCCCCGACGGCGTGCAGGAGATCGCGGCCGTGTTGTCGCCGGTGACGGGGCGCCCGACGGCCGAGCTCGCCGCCGCGCTGACGGCCGGACCCCTCGTGGTCCACACGGACATCAGCGAGTCCGACGCCCGCCAGCTCGTGCAGACCTTCCGCGCGCTCGGTGCCCGCGCCGACGTCCTCGAGGCCGTGGACCCGATGGCGCCGAGCACCACGCCGCAGGCCACCCGCCCGCTGTTCGCCGTCGGCGACGCCGCCCTGGTGGACAAGGCCTGGCGCCATGTGACGACGGGCGCGCGCGCCGCGATCACGCCCGATGGCCCCCCGCTCCCCAAGGTCCACGAGATCGACACGCGCCGCATGCAGGCCGTCTCGGGGGACGCCATCGGGCAGACGCAGCCCTTGCGCACGCTCTCGGACGTCGGACGCACCGGCCCCGTGTCCGCGCCGCCCGTGTCCGCGCCCCCGGTGGCCGCGCAGCCCGCGACCTCGCGCCTGACGATGACGCCGGGCCCGTCCGCCGGCGCCGTCTTCCGCCCGGCGGCCGCCCGCGGGGACGCCGCGACGACGAAGTTCGAGAGCGCCCCCACCCCGCCGAGCCCCTCGCAGACGCAGCCCATCGACCCGGCGCTCTTGACCTCGGCGCCGGCCTCCGCGGTGCCCGGGCGCGCCGGACCCGCCGCGGATCTGGCCACGGTCCGCTTCGAGGGTCTGGGCGTGGACGCCACGACGCCCATGCGCATCGCGACGCAGGCGCCGACTCAGGAACTCTCCACGGACCCGGCGGACCACACGGAGACCCGGCCGTTCCAGCGGCCCGGGGACGCCGAGGTCGAGGCCGCGTCCACCCAGCCGATGAACCAGGCGCCGGTCACGGTGCGTCAGCATGGGCCCATGGATCCGGACACGATCCCGAGGGGCCAGGCCTTCGACTTCCCCACGGACGCGAACACGGCCCGGTTCGGCCACGACACGGCGGCGAACCTCTCGGTCGGCGCCGAGGCCCTGGACACGGGCAGCATCGGCAGCGTTCAGGCGGGGCCGAAGATCTTCCAGTTGTCGGCGCCGCCCGTGGGCCCGACGGAGACGGGCAACCTGCCCGTGCCCGCGCGCCTCGAGCCGCTGTCCGATGCGTCCATGCGCATCGACGTGTCCGGCACGCCCCTCTCCAGGCCGCCCGAAGCCGGCGCCGAGCCCTCGCGGCCGGGTGTGTATCAGCTGCCCTCCCGGCGACGCGGCGCCAACGAGCCCTCGGTGCTGGCCGAGCCCGCCGCGCCCTCGCAGGCGCCGATCCCGCTGCCGCCCGCGGGCCCCGCACCCGCGAGTTTCCCCGCCGGCGACAGTCGGGTCGGGGCCGGCCCCAGCCCGCGCGCGTTCCCCGCCGGCGACAGCCGCGTCGGGGCGAGCCCCCGCGCGTTCCCCGCCGGCAACAGCCAGATCGGCGCCGGTCAGCGCGCCGCGGCGCCCCGCGTGCCCTCGCGCCCGTTGCCGCAGGGGGTCGCGCCCTCGCCCGC
>CAINDO010000487.1 GCA_903847385.1 uncultured Myxococcales bacterium | reverse complement strand
TGCCGGTGCCCACCCCACCGCCGCCCGCGTCGCGGTTCTGGGGCGCGCCGGTGAGCGTGCGCGTGCCGCCGCTCTCGTCGCTGCACCCCGCGACCACTGCGAGTATACCCAGCAGACGACCGATGAAATTCACGGTATGCGTACCCCGAAGATGCGCGTTCGACCTCTCTATACCCGCTCGGAGCACACCATGCGACCTCAACCGCCACGCGCCCGCCGTCTGCCGGTGGGCGCGGCCCTCGCCTTCGCCCTGATCACGGCCGCCGCCGCGGGTTGCGACGACTCCGGCGGGGGCGACGCGACCTCCCAGACCCCCGACGCTGCCGCGGGCGGCGCGCCGACCCCGGCGTCGGACGCGAGCCCGACGCCGACCCCCGACGCGAGCCCGACGCCGACCCCCGACGCCGCTGCGCCCGCACCGGACGCCGCCGCGCCCGAACCCGACGCCGCGCCGGCGCCGCCCACGCTCCCCCTGGACCACCCCGTGCCGGCCACCTGCCGCGGCGACCTCGCCCCGGGCGAGAAGGTCGTGTTCCACGAGGGCTTCCCCGCCGGCTCCGAGGGCGTCGCCGCCGGTCCCGACGCGCTGTACGTGAGCTCGCCGCGCTCCGACACGGTCTGGCGCCTCGCGCCGGACGGCACGCGCACCGTGTTCGCCGAGGTCCCCAATGCCCTGGGCATGGCCTTCCTCTCCGACGGCCGACTGGCGGTGGCCGACATCGGCGCGACGAACGACGTCGGCGTGGCCGACGGCGGCATGGTGCTCGTCGACCCGGACGGCACGGTCACCCGCATCGCGACGGGCATGGAGAGCCCCAACTTCGTCACGGTGCTGCCCGACGACAGCCTGCTCGTCTCGGACGACTTCGTGACGCACATCTGGCACGTCACGCTCGATGGCCAGGTCACGGCCGTCGTCGACGACGTCCCCTCCCCCAACGGCATGGCTTTCAACCTGGCCCGGGACCGCCTGCTCGTCGTGTCGACGTTCTCGCCGGGCGGCGAGATCACCGCGTTCCCCGTGGACGCCGCCGGCCTGCCCATCGCGGCCGAAGCGCAACTGCTCATGGAGAACGGCGTGGGCCTGACGCAGGACGGCGTGGCCCTCGACGCCCACGACCACCTGTACGTGGCCCGCAACGTGGCCGGGCAGATCGTCCGCCATCGCGCGGATGGCACCGGCGAGCCGGTCGTCGTGGCCGCGGACCTGCGCACGCCGGCCAGCATCGCCTTCGGCCGCGCCCCGGACTTCGACCCGTGCTCGATCTACGTCACGGAGTTGTTCGGCAACCGCGTCTGGCGCATCGCCGTCGGCGACGAGGGCGCGCCGCTGCCCTGAGGCCATGCCCGGTCAGGGCGGGGGCACGCTCCAGGCCGGGTCGCAGGCCGCACCGGGCAGGCCGTCGGGCGCCGACTGCTCCGTGAACAACGACTCCGGCTGACTCTCCGGCCCGGCGAAGGGGTCCACGACCTCGCCCGCGGGGTCCTCGACCTGGAAGTGCAGGTGCGGCAGCGTGGACACGCCGCTCGAGCCCACCAGGCCGAGCCGCTCGCCGCAGGCGACGCGCTGCCCCTCGACCACGGCCACGCTGCCCTTCTTCAGGTGGTAATACAGCGAGGTCCAGCCGTTGGCGTGCCGCAGGCGCACGTAGTTGGGGCGCATCTCGTTGCCGTCGCAGGTCACGTCGAGCGTGGCGGCGCTGCCGTGGCAGCGGTCGTAGTGGCCGTCCTCGGCCGTGACGACCACCCCGGCCGCCGCCGCGACGATCTCGGCCGAGCCGTTGTCCATCGTCGAGAAGCCGCCGCCGAGCATGAAGTCCGAGCCCGAGTGGTCGTCGTAGCAGAACGGGAAGTGCTGGCCCGCGTAGTTGGTGCAGGTGGCCCGCGCCTCGGGGTGCGCCGCCGGGTCGTGGTCCACGTGGAACACCGGGTTGGGCATCATCTTGTGGCGGTCGGCGTCGGCGATGCCGAATCGAAAGCGCGGGTGGGCGTCCGGGGCCGGCGGCAGGGCGGCGGCGTCGGGCGTCGCGGCATCGG
>CAINDO010000486.1 GCA_903847385.1 uncultured Myxococcales bacterium | reverse complement strand
GTCGGCGGGCGCGGTCCGCCCATCGGCGGAGGCGTCGGGGGCGGGGTCGGCGGGCGCGGCGTCTCCGCTCTCGCCGCACGCCAGGCCCCCGAGGGCGACCCCGCAGGCGAGGGCGAGCCCGCCGAGGCGAGGGGCGAGCGCCGAGGTGTGACGACGGACGTGCATGCACCCAGGCATACCCGAAGCGCCCGGCCGCCCGCAATGACGCCGCGGGCCGCCGGGGCCCCGAGTGCCCTCAATGGCCCACACTTCGTTTGAAATTTTCCAGCGACACCGCCATTCTGCCCCTTCACCGCACTTCCATTCAGTCAGCGCCCATCACCAGCTCAGGGGTGTGAACATGGCGAATCAGTGGGGCACGCTCGCGCTCCTCGGCGGACTCTTGGCCTGCCCGTCCATCGCGCAGGCCCTGCCTGCCGGCTTCATCGAGCAGGAGATCCCCGGTCCGTGGAGCGGCGCCGCCGGCCTGGAGTGGGGGCCCGACGGGCTCCTCTACGTGGTCGAGCGGGGCGGCAAGGTCCACATCGTCGAGAACGGCGTGAAGCAACCGACGCCGTTCATCGACCTCAGCAGCGAGGTGGGGGGCTGGCGCGACTACGGCCTGCTCGGCTTCGCCCTGCACCCGAACTTCAGCCAGAATCACTACGTCTATCTGTTCTATGTGGTGGATCACTACGACCTGCGGATGTGCAACGCGGCGCGGGACAACGCCAACTGCCAACCGCCCGCCTACAACGCGGCCACGGACGAGTACTTCCAGCCGACCATCGGCCGGATCACGCGCTATCAGGCCAACCCGGCGACCAACTACCGCACCGTGCTGCCCGCTTCACGCACCGTGCTCGTGGGCGAGACCATCGGTACCGGCTTCCCCATCCTGCACCAGAGCCACGGCACCGGGCACCTCGTCTTCGGCGAGGACGGCACGCTCATGGCGACCTGCGGCGACGCGGCGAGCTACAACGTCGTCGACACGGGCTCGAACAACGACACCTATTTCCAGCAGGCCCTCAACGAGGGGATCCTGCGCCCCGACGAAAACATCGGCGCGCTGCGCGCTCAGTACCTGGGCTCGCTCGGCGGCAAGATGATCCGCATCGACCCGATGACCGGCGACGGCCTGCCCTCGAACCCCTTCTTCGATGCGGCGAACCCCCGCTCGCCGGCGTCACGGACATGGGCCCTGGGCCTGCGCAACCCGTATCGCTTCACCCGCAAGCCCGGGACGGGCTCGCACCACGCGGAGGACGGAGATCCGGGCGTCTTCTACCTCGGCGACGTGGGGTGGGGCTCGGCGGAGGATCTCCACGTCATCTCGCGCCCGGGGCAGAACCTGGGCTGGCCCCACTTCGAGGGCATGACGACCCACGCGCAGTACAGCGCGGCCAACATCGCCAACCGCCTCGCCAAGAACCCGCTCTTCGGCGTCAACGGGTGCGCCCAGGAGTACCTGTACTTCCGGAACCTGATCGTCCAGGAGAAGCAGAGCGGGATCGGCAGCTGGCCCAATCCGTGTGATGTGTCCGTGCAGATCCCCGACACGTTCACGGATGGGACCGGCCAGGTCTGGACCTATCACAAGTTCATGCACTCCCGGCCGCCCATCGATTGGCGCGGCTCGGCCCGCGCGGCCACCTTCGACGCCAACGGCAACGCGACGACGACCCTGGTGGGCGCCGCCGGGTCGCCCGTGCTGGGGTCGCAGTTCTCCGGCAATGCGTCCACGGGCGGCGTCTGGTACACCGGCCAGGACTTCCCGGCGCAGTGGCGCAACACCTACTTCGCCGCGGACTACGGCGGCGGCTGGATCAAGAGCTTCGTCTTCGACGCCCAGCACCGGCCGAGCCTCGTTCAGAACTTCGTCGACCCCGGCAACGCGGTGGTCTTCGTCTCCACCCATCCCACCCAGGGCGGCCTCTACTACGTCAAGTGGGGCGACCGCGTGCGCCGCGTGAGCTACAGCCCGGCGAACCGTCCGCCCGTGGCGGCGGCCACGCCCGCGGTGTCCTTCGGCCCCGGCCCGCTCACGGTCCAGTTCGGCAACCAGAGCAGCGATCCGGACAACCAGCCGCTCACCCACCTCTGGGACTTCGGGGACGGTACGACCAGCACGGCCGTCGCGCCGAGCCACGTCTTCGCCGGCGGCGGGGCGGGTCCCCGCGAATACACCGTGCGGTTGACGGTCACCGACTCGGCCGGCGCCGCCGCAGACACGACCCTCGTCGTGTCCACGGACAACACGCCCCCCACCGGGCGGATCGTGAGCCCTCGCGAGGGCCAGGAGTACCCCACCGACGCGGAGTCCGAGGTCCAGGCCGTGGCGGCGGTCGCCGACGCGGAGCAGGCCGAGCCGCACTGCACCTGGGACGTCGAGGTGCACCACAATGACCACGTGCACGGCGAGCCCCCCGTCGAGGGCTGCTCGGTGCCCATCCACATCTCGCCGATCGGCTGCGGCGAGGACACCTTCTTCTTCCGCCTGCGCCTGACCGTGCGAGACGACGCGGGGCTGTCGGTCACGGATGTGGTCGACTACCACCCGGACTGCGCCAACGATGCGCCGCGGGTGGCCAACGACACGGCCGAGGTCGGGCGCGGGCGCTCGGTGGCCATCGACCTGCTCCAGAACGACTGGGACGTGGACGGGATCCTCGACGGCTCGACCGTCGCGGTGGTGCAGCAGCCGGCCTACGGTTTCGTGAACATCGATCCGCTGACGGGTCTGGCGACCTACACCCACGGCGGCTCCACCCAGGCCGCCGACAGCCTCACCTACGTGGTGGCCGACGACGACGGCGCCGTCTCCGCGGAGGCCACGGTCCTCCTGAACGCGGACATCTTCCCGCTCGTGGAGATCATCGCCCCGCAGGCGAACGGCGTGGTGGATGCGCAGCGCTTCACGCTCCGGTGGACGCAGGACCTTCCGGGCGGCGGACCCGTGGCGGAGATCCTGGTCGACGGGCAGGCCGTGCACGCGGAGCCCTCGGGGGTCGGCGAGCACGCCGCGTTGCTCCAGACGCCGGCGCCGGGAGCGCACGTGGCCCTGGTCTCGCTGACGCAGGGGGACGGACAGCCCGACGCCTTCAGCACCGGCACGGTCCACTTCACGGTGGTGAAGGGGCCGACCTGGGACTCCGACGGTGACCTCGTGCCCGACGTCGGTGACGCCGCGCCCGAGGATCGCTTCGCTTGCCGGGACTCGGACGCGGACAGCTGCGACGACTGCAGCTCCGGCGCGGACGCGCCCGACGCGGACGGGGTCGACGGCGACGGGGACGGGCTCTGCGACGAGGGCGACTTCAACGGCTGCGACGGCGGCGGCTGCTCCGTCCACGCCGACTGCACGCCGACCCCGGGCGGGCGTGTGTGCACCTGTCTCCCCGGTTACCTCGGCGACGGGGTCGCGTGTGTCGCCGTCGGTTTGACCGCCGATGCGGGGCCCGACCTCGGCACCTGCGACACGACGGTCGTCCTCGTCGGCTCGGGCGGCGCCGCCGGCGGCCAGCCCGTGACCCATGCCTGGCACGAGGGCGACGTGCTCCTCGGCCAGACGGCGACCCTCACCCTCACCCCGGGCCCCGGCGAGCACCTCTACACGTTCAGCACCTGCCTCGCGGGTCACGGCTGCGTGTCCGACACGAAGCGGGTCGTGGCCGGCCCGCAGGGCGCCTGGCCGGACGCCACGGCCTATACGCCGGCCTCCGCCCACAACAAACTCTGGTGTGAAGGGTTCGACGCCGTGGATCGGTGCGGCCTCGCCGCCCTCGAGAGCCAGCGCGGCGTGCCCGCGCCGGTCGAGCTGAGCCTGGCGAACGTGGCGCAGCTTCGTCCGCTCGTCGTGAACGCGGCCGTGTACCCCACCGTGGGCGTGCGGGTCTACGGCGCGGGTGGCGTGGCGACCGACTACGTGCTCTACAACGCCGCCGCCAAGGGGGCCACGCTCCAGAAGTGGGCGCCGAGCTCGGGGTCCGTGCTGACGGACATGGCCGCCCACCTCGCGCGGTACGGCCACCCCGCCCACGCGCGCTTCGCCCTGCTGGCCGGCGGAGCGGTGGTCGGCGAGCTGCGCGCGGTCGCGACGCCGGAGCCCGGCGAGCTGATGCTCTACACCCCCGTCGCTGCGGGCGGCGCCGGCGCCGATCTCGTCCTGCTGGTGCAGGCGCCGACGGCGCAGCGCCTGCCCACCTGCCCCCCGGGCACGAACGTCATCATCGGGACGGACCTGAACGACACGCTCGCCGGCACGAACGGTCCGGACTGCATCATCGGCCTGGCCGGGACGGACGTGCTCGACGGCCTGGGCGGCGACGACGTCGTCTTCGGCGGGCGTGGCAACGACACGCTGTATGGCCACGCGGGTCGCGACACCCTCGACGGCGGCAGCTGCTCCGACAAGCTCTACGGCGCCCACGTGGACGCCGCGGTCGTGGACGGGGACGCCGATCTGCTCTCGGGCGGTGTGGGCACCGACACGCTCTACGGCGGCGAGGGGGATGACACGCTGGACGGCGGGGACGGCATCGACACCGTCTATGGCGGGCCCGGCGCGGACAGGCTCCTCGGCGGCGCCGGCAACGACCGCCTGCGCGGCGAGGACGGGAACGACACGGCCCTCGGCGGCGCGGGGGCCGATCTGTTGTACGGCGGGGGCGCCGACGACACGCTCTCCGGCGGCGACGGCGACGACAAACTGTACGGCGAGGCGGGCCTGGACATCCTCGACGGCGACGTCGGGGCCGACACCCTCGACGGCGGGCCGGACGCGGACACGCTCTCCGGGGGGGACGGCGCGGACAAACTCTACGGCCGGGCCGGGGCGGACATCCTCTGGGGCGGGGCGGACGCCGATCTGCTCTACGGCGGCACCGAGAACGACCAGCTCGCCGGCAACGAGGGGGCGGACACGATGTACGGAGAGGACGGCAACGACACCCTTCGGGGCGATGCGGGGGACGACCTCCTGCGCGGGGGTCGCCACGACGACTACCTCGACGGCGGCGCCGATCGCGACAGCCTCACCGGCGAGAGCGGCAAAGACACGTGTGTCGCCGGTGAGGTCCTCCTCACCTGCGAGCTCTGAGGTCGGGGTCGCAAAGTCCCCGACCTCAGTGGAACAGGTGGTAGGCCACCCAGCTGAGGAAGTAGTCGACGTCCTCGAGGAAGCCGCTGGGGGCCGTCTCGCGCTTGGGGTAGCCGTGGAGCTCCGTGCGCAGATTGTCCTCGGTGATGATCTGCCCGGAGGCGGCCTCGGCGGCCAGCGCCGCCCCCGTGGGGGTGGTGTCGGGCATCTCGATCAGGGCCCGGCGCTCGGCCTCGGTGGTGCCCTCCAGGGGCGAGCGGCCGGCGACCTGGAGCTTCTCGATGAAGGCCATGAGCCCGGGCCCGTCCAGGGGCAGCGGGGCATCGGACACCGCCACCGTGGTGCCGATGCGGCGCCCGTACTGGAACAGCGATAGACCCGTGGCCAGGGCGTCGACCGACGAGGTGGTGTTGTAGAAGAACACGCCCCCGGGTCGCAGGTGGCGCTTCACCTCGCGGAAGAACTCCACCGCCAGCAGGTTCGTGCTGTGGCCGACGAAGTGCCACGTGTGATTGACCACGATGAGGTCGTACAGGGCGTCCGTGTGTTTCAGGAAGCGTCGGCCGTCGTCGATGCGCAGGTCCACCCGCGGGTCGGTCAGGAGCCCCGAGACCTCGGCGTGCTCGGCGATGAGCGGCAGGTAACCCGGGTTGATCTCCACGGCCGTCACCTTGCGCGTCGCCGGCAGGTCGACCAGCACGCGGGTCCAGGAGCCCGTCGCCACGCCGATCTCCAGGATGTCCTGCGCCTCGGGGCGCAGCGCGCCCAGGACGTACAGGCGGTAGATGTTGTTGCGGTCCTGGGCCAGCCCGGTGTTGAACACGCCGTCGTAGATGCCGCCCCCGTACACCACGTCGTCGGTCGTGACCGTGATGACGCCGCTGCGGTTCTCGACGACGCGGCTGAAGCTCGGGCTGCGGTCGAACTCGCGCTTCCACTGGAGTCGCTCCCAAAGGCGGTCGAACAGGACGGGCGCCGCCAGGAGCCCGGCCAGACCGAGCGCCCCGCACAGCGCGAGGTGTCGACGCGCGATGGCCCGGGGCAAGCCCCCCAGCCACAGCAAGAGCGCGCTCTGCCCCAGCCCCACCAGCAACAGACCCTGGCTGACCTGGGCCAGGGTGAACACATCCAGCAGGATGAAGCCGGTCACGAAGCTCCCCAGGCAGGCGCCGACGATGTTGCCCAGGTAGAGCAGCGAGAGTCGGCGGCCGGCCTGGGCGTCGGGCGGGATCGCGAAGTGGGCCAGCAGCGGCAGCGTGGCCCCCGAGAACCCCGTCACGACGGGGACGAGGAGCAGCGACGGGAGCCAGTGCATGACCGTGGCCACCCGGGCGACGACGGGCACGAGGAGGTAACCCGTCACGCTGGCCGTCAGCAGGAGGCCGGAGAGCACGACCAGGGGGCGGGCGTCGCCCGTGGCCACCTGCGCGGTCGTGATGCGCCGCGCCCAGAGCCCGCCCAGCGCCAGGCCGAGCAGGTAGAACGCCAGGAGCAAGCCGAAGGTGGACACGTTGGACCAGGACAGGAACGCGAACGCGCGATACCAGAGGATCTCGTAGGACAGCGCCACGAGCCCGTTCAGGGCGGCCAGCAACACGACGGCGCGGAAGCTCACGTGGCACTCCGGCGGGACAGGCCGTAGCCCAGGGCGCTGACGGTCACGTTGACGCCGGCGGCGACCCAGGTCGTCCGCTGCTGGCCCAGCGAGGCCAGGAGCAGCACCGTGCCGGCCGCGGCGACGGCGGAGCCCAGCGTGTTGACGCTGTAGAGCGTGCCCACGGTGTGGCCGGTGTTCCCGCTGCGGGGGGCGGCGTGGGCCACCAGGATGGGCAGCGTGGCGCCCATGAGCGCGGTGGGCACGAAGATGAGCGCGATGGTCATCAGGGCGATGGAGAGCGAGCCCATCCCCGCCGAGACGTCCCCCACCCAGGCCAGGAAGGGCAACGAGGTGGCGCCGATGGCGGCCAGCAGGAGCTCGATCACGGCGAAGCTGCCCAGGCCGGGCAGGCGCTCGGACAGGCGGCCCCCGAGCAGGCTCCCCAGGCCGAGGCCGGCCATGAAGGCGGTGACGACCACCGTGACCGCCTCGACGTTGACGCCGAACAGGGCAAAGAGGGCCCGCTGCCAGACCACCTGGTACACCAGCGCCGCGAAGCCGGACAGGAAGAAGGCCAGGCCGAGCAGTCGGCTGCGCCATGGGCTCATCGGAGATACTCCCGGAAGCGACGATTGAAAGTGGCCAGCGGCGGGCCTACATCCTGCGGTCCACGGGGGCGGTCGTCCAGATCCGTGACGCGGCGGACGAAGGCCTGTCCGCGCCACGACGCGTTCTCGACGAGCCAGAGTTTGTAGTCGGGCCCGACGAGACAGAAGTCCCCGGTGTCCACGGGGTATCCGGTCCCCGTGATCACCAGCGGCTCCGCCGATTGCGGCTGCAGCAGGGAGTGCCCGTTCGAGGGCACCTCGACCCCCGCGGCGTCGAAGATGGTGGTCAGCACGTCCACGTGGCTCGTGCGGTCGTGGGGCGGCGCCGCGGCCACGTCCACGCCCGTCGGCGCGCACAGCACCAGGGGCACCTCGACCCGCGACCGGATGAAACGCGGGCCGCTGTGGCCGAGCAGGCCCTCCTCCCAGAACTCCTCGCCGTGGTCGCCGACGACCGCGACCCAGGTGTTCGGACCCTGGGCCGCCAGGAGCTCGCCGAGCAGGTGGTCCACCCAGCGCACCGCGTTGCGGTAGCGGTTCCGGACCTCGTCCTGGTGGGCGGCGAGGCGGTCGCCCCCGACGAAGTTCGAGAAGTCCGGGCGCATCACCGGCCGGTCGATCTCGAACTCGGGCGGGAAGTCGTAGTCGAGGTGGGTCGAGTCGAAGAACAGGAACCGGAACGACGGCGACGTGGGCACCCGGGCCAGCGCGGCGGCCACCATGCGGCGGTCCCGCTCGGCCGGGGCGGGGTCGTCCAGCTCGGTGTAGGCGTCGAGCTGGTCGACCATCAGCTCCGCGCCGTTCCAGCCGCGCAGGGCCGAGCTCGAGATCCCCTCCAGCCGGTAACCGTTGGCGCGCAGCGTCGTCAGGGCCGCCGACGGGGTGCGCGCGCGGAGGAAGGGCAGGAAGTGATGGGCGTCGAGGCCGTAGAGGAGCGAGAAGATCCCCAGCTCGGTGACGTGCCCGTTGGTGAAGTGCCGGGCGGACCGGAAACAGGCGCGGCTGTCGCGAAACCGCGTCAGCGCGGGCATCAGCGTCGGCGTGAACGCGTCCGCGCGCAGCGACTCGACGGCCACGACCAGGATGTCCGGTCGCGCGGCCATCGAGGGCGGGGCGAAGCCGGGCGGCGGGTAGTGGAGGGTGAAGGTCTCGGCGGGGGGACGCGCGCCCAGGACGTGCTCGAAGAGCGGCAGCACCTGGCAGACGGGGTCGGCCTCGGAGAGGGCGCCTTGGCCCACGGCGGCGAAGGCCCCCGCGGATGCGAGGCCGGCGCCGGTCAGCGCGCGCGGGAGGCGGCCGAACGGGGGGCCGGGCGGGACGCGCCGAGCCAGGCGCACGGCCGCGCCCACGTAGGCGGCGACGCTGAGCGCCGCGGCCCCCAGGACGATGGCCAGCACCGCGCCGCTCAGGTGCATCTCGCGGTTCGGATCGGCGTTGCGCAGGGCCCGGGTGGCCACGGCGCTGTACACGTGGACGCCCTGGATGGCGGCCACCTCGTCGTCGACGAACAGGCCGAACGTCAGGGCGGCCGCGCCCAGGGCCACCCAGCCCAGGGCCCACGCGGGGCGCAGCAGGCGCCCGAACAGCATCGCCGGCAGCGCGAGCGCGACCGAGAGCGCCACCGCCAGCGCGAGCTGGTAGGTCATCGCCGCGACCCAGGCGCCCGGCGTCGGCGGGACCTGAAAGGCGCCGAAGAGCCGCGGGAGCGCCAGCGCGTGGACCCCGCAGAACACCACCACGAAGAGCGCCAGGAGCCGGTACAGGGCCCCAAAGGGCAGGGGCGGTCGCTCGGCTGCGCTCATCCCGCGCTCACCGGCTCACCGCCCCGCGGGGGGCAGTACGACGGTCACGACCAGCCGGCGGGCGGCGCCCTGGCCCTCGACCACGGCGGTGCCGCCGGCCAGGGTGAAGGGGTCGTCGCGGTTGGCCAGGCGCACGTTGCGGCCGAGCGTGGCCGACTGCCCGTCGAGGGGCAGGCCGTCCGGCCCGAGGCGCAGGGCGCGCGTGTCCACGTACCGGTCGACGACGCCGCCGTTCTCGGCGGTGGTCCGCCAGACCTCGTAGAGGGCGAGCAGGCCGTCGGGGCCGGCGTGCAGCTTGGGGCGGCTGGCGCTCTGGTCGGCCTCGAGCGCGGTCAGGAACACGGTGCCGGTCACGCGCTGGGCGTTCCGGCCGCCGTTGAAGGTGTAGAACTCGCCCGATACGGCGGGCTCGGCGTCGGGCGCCCCCGCGGAGCGGATCAGGTCGTCCGTCACCCACTCGCCGGCGTCGCCCGCCGACGCGTTCTCGAAGTCGCTGCGCACGCGGAGCATGGCCAGCTCGCGCGTCTCGTTCCGCTCCGCGCCGACCCGCGCGTTGTCCAGGAACGAACGTTCGGTCGCGAAGACCGTGACGATGCCCTCGGGCGTCTCGGCGATGCCGCCGAGCTCGGTGTAGGTCCGGTTGTCGTTGGACCACTGGTAGAACGTGTGGCCGTCGCGGCTGGCCTCGGCGTAGACCGGGTAGGTCTCGCCCGCGGGGTTCATGGCCGTGTCGCCGTGCAGCGTCTTGAAGGTGAAGACCACGCGCGACCGCTGGCCGGCGGCGTCGAAGGCGTACAGGTGCAGGCCGCGGGGGTAACCATCGCCCAGGTCCATGGCCAGGAAGCCGCCGGGCGCGCGGGGCTGGAGGACACACCCGAACGAGTGGCTCGAGGTCTGGACCGAGTCGCTCACCCGCTCGAGCGTGGCGGGGTCGAGCAGGAACTGCGTGCTGGCCTGGTGGTTCAGACCATCGCCGGAGCGGGTCATGGTGCGGGTCAGGACCACACCGAGGCGATCGCCGGACCGCTGCAGGGCGGCGGCCTCGAAGCGCATCACGTTCAGGCCGTTCTGGTCGGAGGCGTGGGCCTTCCGGAGCACCTCCGCGCCGTCGGCGCCGGCCTTCAGCGCGACGATCTCCCGCGTGGTGTCCCCCTGCTCGCGGCCGTCCCCGCCCTGCACCAGCAGGAGCGTCAGGCCGCCGTCCGGCTCGGCCACGGCCCCGGCCAGCTCACCCTCGGCGATGTTCGGCAGTGCGATGGTCGTGAAGTCACCGGGCCGCTCGTTGGACAGCCAGGTCACGTAGGGCGTCCGCGTGGCGGCGTCCTGCCACACCACACCGGAGCCGGAGGCGCGGGTGACCGGATAGGTCTGGCGGTTGATGCCGTAGATGTTCTCCCAGGCGCTGGGCCCGCGGGCGTCGTTCGCGGTGTCGCGGGGCGCGCCCGGCACGGGGATCTGCACCTGCACCACGCGACCGAGGGCGTCGTCGGCCAGGCGCGCGGCCCAGGCGTCCCCGCCGACGGGTGTGTAGGTCGACACCGAGCGGTCCGCCCGGGCGAAGACCAGCGTGCGGGGGCGATCCGTGTTGGCGTACAGGTCGGGCAGGCGCGTGTAGTCCCCGGCCGCCACGCGCGCCGCGGGGACCTCGGCCAGGAGTTTCAGCACGCCGTCGGAGAGCTCGTAGACCCGCCAGTCGGCGACCTCGGGGAACCGGTACAGGAGCGCGTGCTGCGTGCCCAGGAAGTCCGTGGCGTGGGTCTGCGGGGGCTCGAACGTGTAGGCCGGCAGGGCGGGGTCGCCCACGCCGGACACGGTGCCCTCCGTCACGGGGAAGTCCGCGTCGTTGTAGCGGCCGTCGACGAAGTACCACATCACGCTCGCGTCCCAGACGGCGGCGATGGCCAGGTCACCCACGCGATCGCCCGCGGCGACCTCGTCCGCGGGCGCCTGGCCCCCGGGGCCGGGGACACCGTCCGTGGGGTCCGTGCTCTCGCGACCCGACAGCACGTGTCGCTCACCGGACGCCAGCGCCAAAGTCGCGGCGGCGGGCACCTCGGCCCAGGTCGGGGCGCCGGGCAGGCCGGCGTCGTCGCCCGGGTTCGGACCGGGGCCGGCGTCGTCGCCCGGGGTCGGACCGGGGCCGGCGTCGGTCGTGGGGCCGACCGCGGCGTCCGTCGCGGGGCCCGTGTCCGCGGTCGGCTGGGCGCCGCCCGTGGGCGCGGCGTCGTCGAGGGGGCCCGCGTCGGGACCGGCGTCCGCGTCCGCCGAGTCGACGACCTTGCAGCCGGTGGCCAGAATCAGGGCGCAGGCGCCGAGGACGAACGAGCGCAAAGGGGCTTCTCCGTGTGTCGTGTCCGACACGGCTAACACGGAGCGGTCGATGCCTGCCAGGGGGCGCGTGGCGTCTCCTTCGGCGAGCGTCAGAGACCGAAGGCGCCCTTGATCACGGCGGGGCGGCGCAGGCCGAAGCCCACCCACAGCAACACGCCGATCAGGAACGGCGCGAACCAGGGCTCGCCGATGCGGACGTGTGTACAGACCGCGCCGCCCAGGTAACCCGTGGCCAGGATGGCGCCCAGGAAGCTCGTCTTGGGGACGAGGTAGAGCAGCGCCACGATGGCCTCGGTGATTCCAATGGGGCGGATGGTGGCGGCGTCGAAGCCGAACTTGCCGAACCCCTCGACGACCTCGGGGCTGCCGGAGAGTTTGGCGCCGGCGCCCATCAGGAGCATGAGGCCGGGCAGGACGGTCAGGACGATGCCGGCGATCTTCCGGGCCTTCGAGGGCTGGTCTTGCATGGCGAAGGGATGCGCGTTGGGCTCCCGAGGTCGCGGCCACCGGTGCAAAGTGTGACGCGCCGGTCTCAGTCGGGCTGGGCGCGCAGCCGGGCGTCGGCCTGCCGCCGTGATGGCAAGGGGTTTGCAGAGAGCCTGCGCCGGAGGACCGATGAATCGAACCGCTCGCGCCCTGCTCTCCCTCACGCTCGCGTTCGGCGCGCTGGAAGGCTGCGCCGACTACCCCGGGCCGCAGCCACAGGCGCAGGCGCCCGACAACGGCGGCCTCTCGGGCACGGCCGAGCCCCACATGGAGCCCGACGACGACGGCATCGACATCGAGGGGTTCACGGACAAGGCCGCCTGCGGTGGCCGGTACGAGCTCTCGGCCTCGGCCGACGCCGCCGGCAGCGCCGTGAACCTGTCCTACGACGGCGCCGGCAACGCCTGCTCCGGCGGCCCCACCTCGGGCGCCGAGGCGCTCAAGGCCTACATCCTGCAGAACTTCGGCGGACAGACGACCGGCGAGATCGGGACGTACGCCTGCCGCAACATCGTGGGCGGCTCGGGCCTGTCCGTGCACGGCACCGGCCGCGCGCTGGACGTGATGATCCCCACCCAGGGCGGCGCGGCGGACAACACCAAGGGCGACGCCATCGCCAACTGGCTCATCGAGAACGCGCAGTCCATCGGCGTGCAGTTGATCATCTGGGACCGGACCATCTGGAACCCCAACCACGACCCCCGCGCCCGGTGTTACGGCGGCGAGCACCCGCACAACGACCACGTGCACGTGGAGTTGACCATCGAGGCCGGCGAGAAGGCCACGCCGTTCTTCGGCGGCGGGAATGTGTCGCCCCCGAACGGCGGCGAGGCGCCCCAGCAGAGCCCCGACCAGAGCGCGCCGGACCAGAGCTGGCCGGACCAGAGCGCGCCGGACCAGAGCGCGCCGGACCAGAGCGCGCCGGACCAGGGCGCGCCGGACCAGGGCGCGGACTGCCCGGACGAGGACTGGGACGGGTACTGCGACGACCCCCAGGCCGGGGCCGGCGACGACGAGCAGGCCGGGGCCGGCGGCCAGGACGCCGGCGGCTGCGTGGACGCCGACTGGGACGGGTACTGCGACGACGAGCAGGCCGGGGCCGGCGGCCAGGACGCCGGCGGCTGCGTGGACGCCGACTGGGACGGGTACTGCGACGACGAGCAGGCCGGGGCCGGCGGCCAGGACGCCGGCGGCTGCGTGGACGAGGACTGGGACGGGTACTGCGACGATCCGCAGGCGGGGGCCGATCAGGGCGGCGGCGAGGCCGAGTGTTCCGCGGACGCCGACTGTGGCGACGGCGGGTACTGCGATTGGGGCGTGTGTTACTGGGACATCTGACCGGGCCGGGGCGCACCGACGAGCCGCTGGGCTCGAGTCCCTTGGCGTGGCTGCTCAATCTGGCCTACAGATCGGACCGGAACCTCTGCACGCGGGGAGTACGGACCGGGATGCACGCCAAAGCGGCTCTGATTCGATGGGGAGCGCTCGCTGCGCTGGTCGGCTGCGGTGAGACGACCTCGGAGGCGCCGCTCGATTCCGGGGTGCCCCGGCGCGACGCCCAGGGGCCGCGCAGCGACGCGGCGACGGGCCCCGCCGATGCGACGACCCGCGTGAGCGACTCGACGACCGCCGCGGGCGACGCGAGCACCCCGGCGGCCGACGCGACCACCGTCCCCACCGATGCGGCGAGCCCCGCGGCGGACGCGGCGGTGCCTCGCGAGGACGCCGCCAGCCCCGCGGTCGACGCCGCCCGGTCGCCCGACGCCGGCGGCATCGTGGGCGACGCGGTCGCCCCCCCGGGGGACGCCGCCGGACCCTTGCCGGACGCGGCGGTGCCGCCGCCCCTGTCCGACGCGGCGATCGTGCCCCCGGCGCCGGACGCCGCCTCCTTGCCCGAGCCCTTGACCGGTGCGTGGCAGGTCGTCCCCACGGGCCTCGCCGGCCCCCTGTACGGGGTGTTCGCGCGGAGCCCGGACGAGGTCTACATCGCCGGCACGCGAAGCCTGCGCGTCGCGGACGGCACGCTGCAGACCTGGGCCACGACCCTGCCGTGGGCGCAGCTCCGCGCGGTCGATGGCGACGACGACACCCTGGTGGTCCTCGAAGGGGCTTCGGGCATCGCACGGTTTCACGGCGGCGCGTGGACCCGGCGGCCGCAGCTCCTCCGGGGCAATGTGTTCGATTCCGTTCGATTGGTCTCGCACCCGAACGAGGTCGACCGGACGGTCTCCGTCGGCGCGGTGGGCATCGCAGCGACCCAGGGATTCGACGGTGTGACGTCCCTGTACTTCAGCCTGAGCTGCGACTTCTACGAGTGGTACACGCCCCATTGCACCTTCGCGGCCGCCTACAGCCCGGGCGCCGCGGCGCCGGACGAGATCTGGCTCCTGGGTGAGACGGCCATCCAGCACACGATCCTGGATGTCCAGACGAACCTCCACTCGCCGCCCATGGAGTCCCACCCGGGCGTGGCCACGGCGGTTCACGGCCTGGATGTCGAGACGCTCACGGCGGTCGGCCCCGACGGCATGACCCATCGGCGGACGCGGGCGGGCTGGGTCGATGAACAGCTCCCCGGCGGCCCGGAGCTGCGCGACGTGTGGATGGGCGCGGCGAACGACATCTGGGCCGTGGGCGCGGCCGGCGCGGCGTGGCACTTCGACGGCCGGACCTGGACGCCCGTGCCGACGGGGGTCGCGGAGACGCTGCGGGGCGTCTGGGGCGCCGGCGGGGTGGTCTGGGCCGTCGGAGATGCGGGCACGGTGTTGCGGTTCGCCGAGCCCGACCGGCCGCTGCCCGTGACCGACATCCAGCCCGCCCCGGCGGGCGTCGGCCCGTCCTTCGTGCGGTTCGTGCTCGCCAACGACGGCGCCGTGCAGCTCACCTGCACCACCGGAAACACGCAGGTCGGGCCGCCGCTCGACGGCGTCGGGCGCGAGGGCGGCGAGATCGGCCACGGGTACGAGACCCTGGCGCCGGGGGACTACGAGTATTGGGTCTATCCCTTCGGTTTCCAGGGGTGTCTCGGCGTGGGCCAGGGACAGATCGAGCGGGTCGCGCTCGGCCCCGGAGAAGCGCACACGCTGGTGGAGACGGGCAGCCTGGCGACCCCGTTCCATGTGTTGACGGACGACCCGACGCCGGCGGCGGAGCCCTCGGACGCCCGCGTGCGGGTCCACCACGCCGCGGACGACGCGGCCGACGAGCTGGCGCCGGCGCTCGACTTCTGTGTGGGGGCATGGCCCCTGGCGGCCCACCTCGGCGCCGGGGAGACGTCGCCGTACGCGGAACTCCCCAGCGGGCAGCAGCGCTTCGAGGTCCGCGTCGCGAGTCCGGAGGCCCCCTGTACCGGGGCGCTGCTCCGGCAGGGGCTCTTGCGTCTCGGCGCCGGTGAGACCGACACGCTGGTCTTCGGACAGGGGGCGCGGAATCCGGGTCTCCCGCTGAGCGTTCACTTTCGCGTGTGCGCCGACGGTGTGTTCGGGGTGCCCCCCGGGGACGCCGTCTGTGTGACGGCGCCGCTGTTCCCGCCGTTGCCCTGAGAGCGGGCGTTCAGCCGCCCTGAGCGATGGCGCGCATGCGGTTGCCGCGCGCCTCGTGGGTGACCTCGGCGAGCCCGAGGGCCTCGAGCAGGGGCGGGAGATACATGCCGAACCGGCCGCGCAGGCCCTTCTTGAGGCCGTACCAGCCACCGACGGGGTTGTCGGCCGCGCGGCCCCAGGCCTCGACGGTGCCGTCCTTGGCGGGCTTCTGCTCGTCGGCGCTGCCGAGCTCCATCCAGTCGCCGTGGGCGAGCAGCATGGCGTGCAGGTCGGCGACACAGCGCAGGTCGTAGTGCAGCACGGTCTTGCCGACGGTGCAGACCAGGACCTCCCGGCCGCCGGCGGTGTCGCGGTGCATGGTGTATTCGGACGTCTGCGGCGGGGTCTGCAGCGTCAGCGGGGCGTCCTTCGAGGGGATGTCCATCGGGTTCTCCGGCGTGGGTCTGGGCGTGGGGGTGGAGGCCGCAGCTTCGCCGCGCGCCGGTCGGGGATCTTGTACGAATCGGACAACGTTGGGGCTGAAGTCCGCGGGCCCCTCGGTCGGGAAGTAGCCGACCCGCTCCTTGGGCGCGACGCCGGCGCAGGCCCTGAACTCGCGGACGAAGTGGGGCTGGTCGTAGTAGCCGCACGTGGCGGCCACGGCGGCGAGGGTGCAGCCGGGATCGGCCCGCAACATCGACAGCGCCCGCTGGAAACGCACGATCCGCGCGAAGGTCTTGGGCCCGACGCCGAGGTGGGTCTGAAAGAGCCGCGTCAGGTGCCGCGCCGAGACACCCGCGTCCGCGCAGAGGGCGTCCATGCGGTCGAGGCCCCCCTCGGCCTCGATGCGGGCCTTCAGCACGAGCAGCGTCCGCGCGCCGGCCCCGAGCTCGAAGCGACCGAGAAAGAAGTCGTCGAGCAGGCGCGTCTGCAGCGTCAGGTCTGCGTCCGCCGCCCGCAGTGCCGCCTCGAGTACGACGGCCTCCGGCCCGAAGGCCTCGTCCAGCGCTACCGTGCGGTCCGTGAACTGCGAGAGCGGGGTTCGCACGAACGGCGCGAGGCCGCCGGTGTGAAATCGCGCGCCCGAGACGACGATCGCCCCGCGCTGCTCGACGCGGATGGGACGCCGGCGCTGGGCGTCCAGGTTGGAGCGCGCGATCACCACGGGGCCCTCGCCCGCCACCGTGCGGGTGTAAGGCGCGCCGAAGTTCAGGATGAGATCGGCCCGGGCGTCCACGTAAACATCGACGCTGAGATCGAGCGGCGCCGCGGCCGTGGTGGCGACGAACCAGTAGTGTTCGATGTAGGGGCGCAGGGCGGGGGCGGGCTCGCGGAGCGTGTACATTCCCCCCCTGTATCACGGTCGGCGCGGGTTTCGACGAAGGCCGCGGTGGCGGCGGGGCGGGCGGTGTATCGTCCGACGCGTGCAGACCCCGGACGCCGACGACCTCCTGACCGAAGCCCGCGCGCTGCGCGGTGTGACGCTCGACGTACCGCGCTGGCCCTGGCAGAGCGGAGACCGCGTGCTGCGCGTGGTCGGGGTTCGAGACATCGACGCGCGGGCGCTCTCGCGTTTCACGCACCTCGAGGCCCTGGTCCTGGACGTGATCGTTCTCGCGCCCCCGGTGCTGGCGGCGCTGGCCGGCCTGCCGCGGCTGCGGGCGCTGGAGATCCGCAGCAGTCAGCGGGCCTTCGCGGAGGCACCGGCGGGGTTTCCGTGTCTCGCGTCCCTGAGCCTGCCCGGCGTCGACGGGGGCCTGGAGCGGTTCGCGCGGCTCTTCGAGTCGCTGCCGGCGCTGCGCGCGCTGCATCTGCCGGACGCCGAGGCGCAGAGCGTGCCGGAGGTCGTCCCGCGGCTGGCGGGCCTGCGCGTGCTGGACCTCACCGGCGTGCCGATCCCGGACGCCGCCCTCGTTGACCTGAGGCGGGCCCGGCCGGCGCTCGAAGTGCGCACGAGCCGCGTGAACCTGGGCTGGCGGCCGGGGGTCGCGGGCGTGCTGCGCGCCGCGGACGCGCCCCTCGACGTGCCGGACCTCCCGCCCACGGAGCGATGGGAGACGGGGTTCGAGATGTCCGTGCGGGCGCGCCAGGTCACGGTGACCGTGCGCTGGCGCGAGACCCCCGCCGACGCGCCGGACTACCAGGAAGAGGTGCACGGGCCCGTGGACGTGGAGACGTTCATTTGCCAGGGGCCCCCCATCGCGCTGCGGCCCTGGGACCGGGCGATGCTGCGCCGCAAGCTGGAGGGCGCGAGGCCGGCGGGGTGAGCGCCGCGGCGGCCGGTTGAAAACGGGCGCGTGCCCGACGGGTCACCGATCGCCCATGACGGGCGGGCCCGAGGCCGGGGGGACACCCCGCCGCGCCGTCTCGATCCGGGCCGCCAGGTCCTTCAGGGCGGGCGTGTCCAACGGGAGGCGCTGGCTCCGGTGCCCTGGAAACGACAGCGTGATCGAAGGCAGAGCGAAGGGGGGCGCCGGCTGGGTCTCCGCGGTGAGGACCGCGAAGTGGGCCTCCGCTTCTGCGAGCGCCCCCGCCTCGAGGGCCAGGTGGGCCAACTCGGAGTGCGCGCGCGCGGGCATGAGCATCCGCACGCCGTGCCACGCTCGCACGAGGCGCTTGCGGCGGTCGGCGGGCGGTTGCGCCGAGTCCAGGGCCGCCGCCTGCGCCCGGAGCAGTTCGATCACCGGTGTGTTCGGGGCACCTTCGAGCCAGCGCCCGGCTTGCCTGCCCTCGCCGAGTTCGAGCAGGAGCAGGACGACCACGAGGCCCTCGGCGGGCCCGACCGCTCCGGCTGGCCAGAGGGTCGGCTCGTCGGCGAGCGTTTGGCTTCGGCTCGACTTCCTCAACCGGGTCAGATGGGCCTCGCCGTTCGTGACGGAGGGTGCCGCGCGCTCGGCCCAGCGCAGGCCGAGTCGCCTTGCCGGCGCGTGTCCGTTGAGTCGCGATTGGGCGGCGCCGAGCGCGCCCTCGAAAACCATGGCTTCGTCGAACACCTCGTATCCGAGCCGAGCGGCGAGGAGACTCGAGCCCGGAGAACCGAAGTCGCCCCCAAACCGACAACTCCAGGGGTAGCGACTGGAGTCCATGAACTCGAGAGGCGGGACGAGCCCCGAGATGAATACACAGCGATACATATCACGTAAGAGCGCGCCGCTCAGGCCACGCGCCCACGCGTCCCATGCCTTGTCCACGACGCCCGGTCCATCGGCCCGCCTCCAGTCGATGTGTCCCGCGTCGGGGCTGCGCGACACGCCCCCACAAGCCACCGTCATCGAGAAAGCGGCCAGCCAGACGAACCACCGTATCAGGCCATTCACTGTCACGGGTCGCCCACCGCCGTCCATAACCGTTCGAAGGGCATCGCCCACAGTCGCTCCCCGAACGGAAGCACCTGCTCTCCATCATGCAGCAGGATGCCCGCGGCGAAGCGCGGACCCGCCGCCTGCGCCAGGATGCGCAGCCCGCGGAAGTCGGCCGCGGTCGCGGTGGCGCTCGCCTTGACCTCGACGCCGACGAGCCGTCCCTCGGCGTCTTCCAGCACGAGGTCGACCTCCTCCGTCTCACGCCCCCGGAAGTGATGAAACACGACCGGGGACTCACGGAACGAGGCCAGTTTCCTGAGCTCGGCGAACACGAAGGTCTCGAACACGGCCCCCAGGGCGGTCCGCTCCCGATGCGACCTCTCCAGCGTGAGGCCTGCCAGGGTCGCCGCGAGGCCCGCGTCGGTGAAGTGCAGCTTGGGCGATTTCGTCAGTCGGCTCAGCGCGTTCGTATGCCACGGCGGGAGCAGCTCCACGAGGTACATGGAAGCGAGGACATCGACATAGCGCTGGGCCGTCTTGCGGTCCATCGCGAGGTCGGCCCCCAACGCGGCGAAGTTGACCAGTTGCCCGTTTGCGAGCGCGAGCCGCTCGACGAGCCGCGGGAGATCGGAGAGTCGATGCAGCGGTGCGATGTCTGCCACGTCGCGCAGCAGGATCGCCTGAACATACTCCCGGTGCCACCGGCGCCGGCGCTCCGGCGCTGGCCGATTCAGGGCCTCCGGGTAACCCCCGCCGAGGATGCGCGTGGTCAGCGAATCGCCTCGCGTCACGGCCGTGCCCCCGGCTCGGAATTGCGCGGCGAAGGCAGCCTCGAGAAAGCCGGGACGCGTCCCCTCGAGCTCTGCCTGGGCCAACGGAAAGAGCGGCACGACCTCCATCCGCCCGGCCAGAGAGTCCGCCACCGCGGGCAGGGTCATCAGGTCCGCCGAGCCCGTCAGCAAGAAGCGACCCGGGCGCGGGTCGAGGTCCACGCTCCGTTTGATGGCCAACAGAAGCTCCGGCGCGCGCTGGACTTCATCGATCGCGGCCCGGTCGAGACCGTGAAGAAATCCGGTCGGATCGCCGCGCGCCGCCTGGCGCGTCGCCTCGTCGTCGAGCGTGAAGAAGGGTCGGGTCGTGCCGGAGAGCGCCCGCGCCAGCGTGGTCTTGCCGGATTGGCGTGGCCCACCGATGTAGACCACACGGGTGTCCGCCAGGGCGGCGTCGATCCTCGCGGTGGCGTAGCGTGGGTACATTCAGGGCGATACTGGCGTCCCAGGCGGCGATCGTCAATGCCAGAACGGGAATGTAGCTGTGGCAAAAAGGGAATTTGGCCGCGGCAAAACGGGAATATTGTTATGGCAAAACGGGAATCTGTCCGTGGCAAAACGGGAATCGGGCGCCTCAGCCCCGAGCCTCGCGGTCGCCCTTCGGGGGCGTCGGCGCCGCGAAGTGCAGGTCCGCGCCGGCGGCGAGCACGATCCGCGCGCAGACCTCGGCGTCGGAGGCGGCGTCGTGATGGGTCAGGGGCAGGCGCAGGTGCCGCGCGACGTCCGGCAGTCGCGTGGGGCGCAGGTTCCAGGCGCTCCGGGCCACCTTCACGGTGCACAAGAACGGCGTCGCCGGGGCGCTCAGGCCGGCCTGCGCCGTGCACGCGCGGAGCACGGACTGGTCGAAGCCGGCGTTGTGGGCGGCCAGAAACGCCGCCCCCTCCAGCATGGGCGCCAGCGTGGGCCAGACCTCGGCGAAGGTGCCCTCGCGGGCCACGTCCCGCCACGAGATGCCGTGGATGTACGTGAACTCGAACGTGCGCCGCGGGGGGCGGATGAGACGCACGGTGCGCGCGACGATCTGCCCGGCCTCGACCCGCACCAGGGCGACCGCGCAGGCGCTGTCCCGGCCCGAGTCGGCGGTCTCGAAGTCGAGGGCGACGAAGGGGCGCCGAACGGGCGGCCGGGAGAGGTGTGCGCGAATCGCCGAAGCCTGTGCGCTCCGGGTCGCCCCGCTGCCGAGGCCGAGCCGCTCGCAGGCGCGCCCGAGCGCGGCGTCCGTCAGTTCGACCAGCAGGCGCTCGGCGTCCAGCGTCGCGGACAGGGTCTCCAGCAGGCGTCGGCGGCGAAGCCGACCCGTGCCGGGGACGCGGTACGCCTCCGCCGTGGCGCGCAGCTCGGCGTCGTCGAAGGTCGAGAGCAGCTCCATGGTCGCGCGGTGGGTGTCCATCATCGGGCGACCATGGTCTCACGGCGGCGGCGGGGCCGGGGAGCCGCATGACCGCGATCTTCGCCCGCGACCGACCCCCCGCTCAGGCCAGCCGCCGCCGCAGCACCACCGCGGAGCTGGTGAACACGGCCAGGCCCAGGCCGCCCAGGGCCACGAGCTGGGGCGCGACGTCGGCCAGGCCCGCGCCGCGCAGGAGGACCGCGCGCATGACCTCGACCATGTGCCGCACGGGGTTCAGCAGGGTCCACGGCTGGAGCCAGCCGGGCATGTTCTCGATGGGCGAGGCGAAGCCCGAGAGCAGGATGGCCGGCATGATCAGAAAGAACGCCGCGACGAGGGACTGTTGCTGCGTGCGCGCCAGGGCGCCGAGGAGCAGGCCACCGCCCAGGAGTGTCATCAGATACAGACTGCCGCCCAGGAACACGACACCCAGCGGCCCGCGCAGCGGCACGCCGAAGACCCAGGTGCCCACGCCGAGCACCAGGCCGAGATCGACCATGCCGATGAGCGCGTAGGGGAGTGTCTTGCCCAGAAACAGAGTCGTGCCACCCAGGGGGGTCACCATGATCTGTTCCAGGGTGCCGCTCTCCTTCTCGCGGGCGAACCCCATGGCCGTGACGACGAGGGTGACCACCAGGAGCAGCGTGGCGGCGACGCCGGGCACGAAGAACACGCGGCTGTTCATGCTGGGGTTGTAGAGCACGCGCGGCTCGACGCGCACGCGGCCCGGGGCGCGGCCGAGGCGCTGGGCCAGCATCTCCTGCGCGCGCCGCAGCACGTACCCCTGGGCGGCGTTCTGGGCCACGATGGCGCGGTTCGAGTCGCCGCCGTCCACGAGCAATTGCACCTGTGCGGTGCGGCCGGCGGCCAGGTCGGCGGCGAACCCCCGGGGCAGCACGGCGGCCAGGGGCACGCGCCCGACGGAGATCGCGTCGAGCGCCGCGGCGGCGTTCTCGACCTCTCCCGCGCGGCGGAACGCATCGCCGGCGGTCAGGCCGTTCAGGAAGTCCCGGCTCTCGGCGGTGCGGTCCTCGTCCGCGATCAGGATCGGCACGTGGTCCACGTCCAGGTTCACGGCGTGGCCGAGCACCAGGAGCTGGATCATCGGGGCGATCATCAGGATGCCGATCATGCGCTTGTCGCGCACGGTCTGGCGCAGCTCCTTGGCCACCAGGCCGAGCAGGCGTACGCGGAAGGCGGTCAGTCGTGCGCGGAGTGTCATGCCACCGTCCTCCGGAAGCGCCGCGTGGCGATGAGCAACATCACCGCGAAGAAGCCGGCCATGGGCAACAGATCGGACACGATGGTCTCCAGGCCGTTGCCCCGCAGCATGATGGACCGCAGGGCGTGCACCAGGTACCGCGGGGGCAGGAGCGACGACACGAACCGCAGCGGCGGCGGCATGTTGTCGATGGGGAAGATGAAGTCCGACAGGATCAGCGCCGGCAGGAACGTGCTGATGGCGGCGATCTGCGCGGCGACCATCTGACTGCGGGTGATGATGCTGATGACCAGGCCGTAGGTGAGCTCCCCCAGCAGGAAGATCGAGGCCGCCAGAAAGATCAGACCCACGCTGCCGCGCAGGGGCACGTCGAAGAGCGTCACGCCGACGACGAGCACCAGCAGCACCTGCACCAACCCCAGCAGGAAGTAGGGCGCGAGCTTGCCGAGGATGATCTCCAGCCGGCCGACGGGCGTGGAGAAGAGCTGCTCCATGCTGCCCTGCTCGTACTCGCGGGCCACGGTGAGGGCCGTCAGCATCACGGAGACGATCACGAGCACCAGTACGATCAGGCCGGGCACGATGAACACGGCGCTGCGCAGGGACGGGTTGAACATCGTGCGCACCCGCGCCTCGAGCGGGGCCGAGAGGCCGCGCGGCAGCTCGGCCTGCGCCAGGGTCAGGCCGATGGCGTCGCCGTAGCCGAGCGCGATGGTGGCGGTGGCGTTGTCGCTGCCGTCCACGAGCATCTGGGCGGTCGCCGCCTCGCCGCGGGCCCGGGCGCGGGTGAAGCCCTCGGGGATGATCAGCGCGGCGCGGGCGAGGCTCTGGCGGAAGAGCGGCTCCACGGCGCGGGGGTCGTCCGGGGTGGCGACGACGTCGAACGTGCCGGCGGCGGAGAAGGCCCGGGCGAACGCGCGGGACTCGGCCGTGCGGTCCTGGTCGACCACGGCCAGCGGCACGTGCTCGACGTCGAACGACACGCCGTAGCCGAACACCAGGATCAGCACCAGCGGCATGGCGAGCGCGAGCAGCACGACCTGCGGGTCGCGGGCCATGTGCCGGAACTCCTTGAGCGCCATGGCGCGGGTTCGGCGCAGGAACGGGCTCATCGCTGCACCAGCGCCAGGAACACGTCCTCGAGGCCGGGCTCGACGACCTCGACGTCGTCGGCGGGGAGGCCGCGGGACGCCAGGAACGCGCCGAAGGCCGCCGGGGCGGCGAGGCGGTCGTCCACGCGGACGTGGACCCGCAGGCCGAAGGGCTGCACGGCGAGCACACCCGGGGCGCCGGTGACGGCGGCGGCGATGTTCCGGGCGCGGCCCTCGCCCTGGCCGCCCACGGACATCATCGTGCCGGGCACGTGGGTCCGCTTGAGGCCCTCGGGCGTGTCGAGGGCCACCAGCTTGCCATCGACCATCAGGCCGACGCGGTGGCAGAGCTCGGCCTCGTCCAGGTGGTGCGTGGTCACGAAGATGGTCGTGCCCGCGCGGGAGAGCTCGCGGATCACGCGCCAGAAGCCCCGCCGCGCCACCGGGTCCACGCCGGCCGTGGGCTCGTCCAGGAAGATGATGGGGGGGCGGTGCAGCAGGGCCGAGGCCAGCGCCAGCCGCTGTCGCACGCCGCCGGCCAGGTCGCGGGTGACCAGGTCGCCCTTGCCCTCGAGATCGGCCTGCGCCAGGGCGTCCCCGATGCGCGCCCGCCGCTCCGCGCCCGCGAGCCCGTAGGCCGAGGCGAAGAAGTTCAGGTTCTCCACCACGGAGAGATCCATGTAGAGCGAGAACTTCTGGCTCATGTAGCCGATGCGTTCTTTGACCCTTTGCGGCTCGCGGGCGATGTCCGCGCCGGCCACGGTGGCCCGGCCGCCCGTCGGCGCCAGCAGGCCGCAGAGCATGCGAATGGTCGTGCTCTTGCCCGCGCCGTTGGCGCCCAGGTAGCCGAAGATCTCGCCGCGGCGGACCTGGAAGTTCACGTCGTCCACGGCGCGGAAGTCGCCGAAAAGGCGCGTGAGGCCCTCGACCTCGATGACGTTCGGATTCGCCTCAGCTCGCATGGGTCACCAGGCGGAGGAAGACGTCCTCGAAGTCCGGGGCGACCGGCGAGAGGCGCCAGTGGGCGTCGGCCGCGGCGAAGTACCGGCGGAACTCGGCGTCGCCGGCGCGGTCGACGACGACGCGCAGGCCACCGCCCTGGGGCGAGAGCGCGCGCACTTCGGGGCGCTCGCGCAGGCGGGCCTCGGCGGCGTCGCGGGCGCCGGGGTCGGCCGCGTCGCTCAGGTGCACCAGCCAGGTCACGTCGTCGAAGCCCTTCACCAGCGCCGCGGGGGTGTCCTCGGCCAGGAGTTTGCCGGCGTACATCAGGCCGACGCGGTGGCAGCGGGCGGCCTCGTCCATGTAGGGCGTGGCCAGCAGCACGGCCAGGCCCTCGTCCACGAGCTGGTAGAGCAGGTCCCAGAGCTCGCGGCGGGAGACGGGGTCGACGCCGTTGGTGGGCTCGTCGAGCACCAGCACGCGGGGGCGGTGGAGCAGCGCGCAGGAGAGCGCGAGCTTCTTGTACATGCCGCCGGAGAGCGCGCTGGCCCGGCGGTCGCGGAAGCGGTCCAGGCGGGTCAATTGCATCAATTCGGCCTCCCGCTGGCGGAAAATCGCGGGCGCGAGGCCGAAAAGGTCGGCGAAGAAGCGCATGTTCTCGGCGACGGACAGGTCGCCGTACAGGCTGAATTGCTGCGGCATGTAACCCAGCGCCTCGCGCAGCGCAGGGCCGCCGGACATCACGGACACGCCGTCCACGCGGGCCTCGCCGGCGTCGGGCACGAGCAGGCCCACGAGCAGGCGCAGAGCCGTCGTCTTGCCGGCGCCGTCCGGGCCCACCAGGCCGTAGAGCTCGCCGGGGCGCACGGTGAGGTCCAGCCCGGCGACGGCGTCCGTGATGCCCAGACGCCGCCGCAGGCCGCGGGCTTCGAGGGCCGGGGCGTGGGCGGCCCCGGTCACTTCGCGCCCTCGGCGTAGCGCAGGCGCGCCAGCGCGGTCACGCGGCCGTAGCGCGCGTTCTCCAGGTTCACGCGGGCCTGCAGGAGCGCGGCCTCGGCGTCGAGCACGTCCGAGGTCGTGGCCTGCTGCACCTCGAAGCGGGCGCGGGTCAGGCGCAGCGCCTCGTCCGCCTGGGCCACGCCGGCGTCGGCCACGCTCAGCGCCTTGACCGCGGCGTCGTGGGACCGCCACGCGCCCTCGACCTCGAGCGCCACGCCCGCGCGGATCTGCGCCAGCGCAGTCCGGGTGCGGGTCACCTGCGCCTCGGCCACGTCGATCTGCTGGGCGGTCGCGCCCCACTCGAAGGCCGTCCAGGTCAGGACAGCGCCGGCCGAGAAGGCGTCCGCGGCCTGGAACTTCGAGCCCTCGGTGTGCTGGTACTGACCGAGCAGGTTCAGGTCCGGGAGCATGCGCGCGCGGGCCACGGACACACCCTGCTCGGCCTGGGCGATGCGCGTCTCGACCTCGGTGACCTCGGGCCGCTGCGACAGTGCGCGCTCGCGGGCGCTGTCCAGGGCACCGGGCGTGGCGTCGGCGGCCCACACCGGCTCGGCGGGCGCCAGGTCGTACGAAGTGCCCGGCACCTCGCCCATCGCCACGGAGAGCGCGGCGCGGGCCTGCCCGGCGGCGGCGTCCGCCTCGACCACCCGCTGCCGGGCCGCCGACAGCGCCGCCTGCACGCGCAGGACCTCGTTCCTGGCCACGAAGCCGTTGGCCTCGAGCTGGCCGATGCGGGTCGCCTGGGCGTCCAGGCTCACGGCGGTCTTCTCGGCGGCGCCGCGGAGCGCTTCACTCTGCCACACGCGGTACCAGGCCTCGATCACGTCCAGCGACACGCGTCGGCGGGCCGACTCGACCTGCAGGCGCGTCACGTCCACGCCCAGGCTCGAGAGCTCGGCGCTCTGCGAGACGCCGTACAGGCCCACCAGCGGCTGCACGACCTGCACGGTGGCCGTGGAGGTCACCTGGTCGCGGACGGTCGTCGGCTGGCTCAGCTTGTCCAGCAGGGCGGCGACCACGAAGTCGTAGGGCTGCTGCGGCGGGGGGAGCTGCGGCGCGGCGCCACCGGCCAGGTTCAGCTCCTGGGTGTCGTCCCAGACCATCACGTTGGCCTCGACGCGCAGCTTCGGGCCGTAGTGGGCCCGCGTGGCGCCCGTCTGGGCCTCGCCCGCGGCGATCTGGGCCTGCAGATCCTGCAGGCGGGGGCTCTGGGCGGCGGCGCGCTCCAGGGCGGCGTCCAGGGTCAAAGGCGTGCCGCACAGGGCGGCCAGCAGGGGCAGGGTGACGAGCATCGCCGCCCCCTACCGGACCGAGATTTCGACGGGCATGCCCGGCCGCAGGGCGCCGTCCGCGTTGGGGATGGCCACCTCGACGGCGTACACGAGCCGGTCGCGGTCGCTGCGGGTCTGGGCGTTGCGCGGGGTGAACTCGGCCGAGGGGCTGACGCGCCGCACGGCCCCGGAGAAGATCCGATCCGCGTAGGCGTCGGGCCGCACGTCCACGGCCTTGCCCGGCGCGGCGGCGGCGAGCTCGGCGTTGGGCAGGTAGAAGGTCGCCTCGACCTCGGCCATGTCCACCAGGGTCAGGATGCGGCTGCCGGGCAGCACGGCCTCACCGGGCTCGTAGCTGCGGGTCTGCACGATCGCGTCGCGGGGGGCCTTCAGGGTGCACTCGCCCACCAGCGCGGCGGCCTGGGCCACCTGCGCCTCGGCGGCGGCCTTCTCGTGGTCGGCGGCGGCGATGCGCAGCTTGGCGGCGTCCACCTGCAAGCCAGCAGTCCCCAGGCCCTCGACCACGACCTCGCTCTGCGCCGTGGCGGCCCGCGTGGACTCGCCCAAAGCGCGCACCTGCTCGGTCAAACCGAGCGCCCGACTCTTGGATTGGTCGAAGCTCTCGGCGGGCACGGCGCCGGTCTGGCTCAGCTTGCCGAGGCGATCCGCCGTGCGCTGGGCGTCGTCGCGCTGGGCGGCCAGGGCCGACTGCTGCGCGGCCTGGGCGCGGGCCTGGGCCTGGGCGGCGGCGGACTGCTTGCGGGCGGAGCGCACGCCCTGCTCGGCCAGCGCGAGCTGCACCGCCGCGGACTCGCGGTTCACGCGGGCCGACTCCACGCGGGCCTCGGCGGCCTTCAGCGTGGCCCGCAGGTCGGCGCAGTCGAGCTCCACCAGCACCTGGCCGGCCTTCACGGCCTCGCCCTCGTCCACGTGAATGGCGGTGATGCGGGCCGAGACGCGGGAGGCGACGTCCACGCGTGTGCCCTCGATGGTGGCGCTGCCGCCCGAGGGGCGCGCGGCGGCGAGGGCCTGCGAGCGGAGCCGGAGATACAGCGCGGCCGAGAGGCCGACGACCAGGACGACGAAGAGGATGAGCATGCGTTTCATGCGCACCCCATGAGCAACGCCCGTGCCACGCGCCGGACCGCGCCGCGCCGCGCCCGCCTGTCGGGCGGGTGATCACCCCTGTCGGATTTCCTGACAGGTGGCGCGCGCTGTGTCACGGTGCGTGCACCATGCCGCACACCGACCTGCCCCTCGACCCCGCCTGCGACCTCGTCCTCGAACGCGTGATCGACGCCCCCGTCGCCCGGGTGTGGGCGGCCTGGGTCGACCCGGCCTCGCTCTCGCAGTGGTGGTGCCCCAAGCCCTACCGCGCGACGGACTGGGCGCTGGATCTCGAGCCCGGCGGCGCGTTCGCGTTCGTGGTGCGCTCGCCGGAGGGCGAGGGGTTCCCGTACGTGGGCTGCGTGCTCGAGGTCGAGGCCCCGCACCGCATCGTGTGGACGACGGCCCTGCGCGCCGGTTTCCGCCCCAACCCCCAGACCGGGGACGTGCCGGCCTTCTCCTGTGTGGTCACCTTCGAGGCCGACGGCGAGCGGACCCGCTACCGCGCCGTGGCCCGCCACGCCAACGCGGCGGGCGCCCGGGTGCACACGGAGATGGGCTTCCACGAGGGCTGGGGCGCGGCCCTGGACCAGCTCGTTTCGCTCGTCACCGCCTGAGATTTTCTCTCAACGCCCCGCGAGGAACCCGAAGCGCTGGAACACGGCCTCGGGCAGCGCGCGCACGACGCCGAGAATCGGCCGCCAGTAGGCCGGCACGTAGTGCTCGCCGCCGCGGCCCTCCAGGTGGTGCGCGATGGCCGCGGCCACGGCGGGCGGCGTGGAGAACAGCGCGTGTTTGGCGTGGGACTCGGTCATGGGGCTGTCCACGGGCCCGAGCTTGAAGGTGTGCACCGCGACGCCGCGCGCCCACAGTCGGCTGCGGAGACCCTGCAGGTAGGTGTTCAGGGCGGCCTTGGCGGCGCCGTAGGTGTAGTTCCGCGGCCGCCCGCGCTCGCCGGCGACGCTGGTGATCACCCCCAGGTGGCCGCCGCCGCGGGCCTCGAAGTCGTTGGCCAGGGGGATCAGCAGGGCGATCACGCTGTCGAGGTTCGTGCGCAGGATCTCGTCCGCGTGGGCGAAGTCGCGCTCCGTCTCGAGCTGATCGCCGAGCAGTCCGTGGGCGACGAGGGCCACGTCCAGGTGGCCCAGGGCCGCGGTGGCCGCGGCGACGGCCTGCGCGCCGGCCCCCTCGGCGGTCAGGTCCAGCGCCAGGCTGCCCGCGACCGCCGGCCCCAGGTCGGCCACCAAGGCCGCGAGTTTGTCCGGGTTGCGGCCCACCAGGAACAGGCGATCCCCGTGCGTCGCCAGGCGCTTGCAGACCTCGCCGGCGACGGCCGAGGTCGCCCCGAAGATCGCGATCCGCCGCCTCACATCGCCGCCAGGATCGCGCGCAGGAACGGCCAGAAGCGCTGCACCGAGCCGATGGACACGTACTCGTCCGGCGTGTGGACGTCCCCCATGTCCGGCCCGATGGAGGCCATCTCCATCGCCGGGTACTTCTCGCCGATGAGGCCGCACTCCAGGCCGGCGTGGATCGCCTTCACCTCGATGTCGCGGCCGAAGTGCGCGCGATGGACCTCGGTCACGAGGCGGACGATCTCCGAGCCCGGCTCGGGTTTCCAGCCCGGGTAACCCGTGGTGTGTTCGCAAGAGAAACCGGCGCGGGTGGCGATGGCCTCGATGCGGGCGCTCAGGGCGTCCCGCGAGGACTGGATGGCGCTGCGGGTCAGGAAACAGACCGTGGCCGTGTCGGTGCCCGCGTCCAACTCCACGACGCCCAGGTTCGTCGAGGTCTGCACCAGGCCCGGGATGTCCGGGCTCATGGCCTCCACGCCGTGCGGGCCGGCCTGCAGCAGGCCGAGCAGCGCGCGGGTGTCCTCCGCGGACATCACGCGGTCGGCGGTGGCGGCGTCCACGCCGATCTCCACGCCCGGGTCGAAGGCGCCGTAGGCCGTGCGCCAGACCTGGGCGGCTTCGGTCGCTCGTGCCCGCACGGCGGCCTCGGCGGCGGCGTCCGGCACGACGACGACGGCCATGGCCTCGCGGGGGATGGCGTTGCGTTTGTTGCCGCCGGAGAGGCTCGCCAGCGCGAAGCCCGGCGTGGTCGAGAAGGGCTCGAGCGTCTGGGCGAGCAGGCGGAGCGCGTTGGCGCGGCCCTGGGCGATGTCGATGCCCGAGTGGCCGCCCTTGAGGCCGTGGACCTTGACCCGCAGCGCCCGGGCGCCGGCGGGCGCGGGCCCGAAGCGCAGCGTGCGCCGCGCGAGCGTGTCGATGCCGCCGGCGCAGCCGATGGTCACCTCGCCCTCGGCCTCGCTGTCCAGGTTGAGCAGGCGCGTGGCCGTGAGCCAGCCCGGATGAAGGTTGGCCGCGCCGGTCAGGCCGGTCTCCTCGTCGATGGTGACCAGCACCTCGATGGCGGGGCGCTCCAGGGTGTCGTCCGCGAGCACGGCGAGCGCGGCGGCCACGCCGATGCCGTTGTCGGCGCCCAGGGTGGTGCCCGTGGCGCGCAGGTGGTCGCCCACGCGGCGCACGCGGATGGGGTCGCGCGTGAAGTCGTGGCCGGTGCCCTCGTTCTGCTCGCACACCATGTCCACGTGGCACTGGAGCGCCACCGCGGGGCGGCCCTCGCGGCCGGGGCTGGCGGCCTTGCGGATGAGCACGTTGCCCACGGCGTCGCGCTCCACGGTGCCGCCCAGGGCGCGGCCGCGCTCGGCCACCCAGTCGGCGGCTGCGGCCTCGTTGCGCGAGCCGCGGGGGATCTTCGACAGGGCCAGGAAGAAGCCCCACAGGGCGCGAGGCTCCAGGGATTCGAGGGATTCGGGGTCGGTCATGGCGTATCCGGTGTCAGGTCAATCGGCGGGGCAGAGGGGGGTCGACAGGCCGCAGGCGCGGGCGCCCCGGGCCAGAGCAGGGCCGTGGCCAGGTGCAGGGCGTCCAGCGTGCCGAGCGTCGTGGGGAAGGGCCCGGCGGCGCGCGCCAGCACGGCGGGCGTGAGCGGCACCAGCGAGACGCGGCTCGGCAGGTCGTGGGTCGTCGCGTGGACCCGGGCGAGCAGGTCCTCGGGCAGCGCGGCGGAGACCCGGCGCCGGTCGAGCGTGCGCAGCGCCTCGTTCCGCAGGAGCTGGCTGGACACGGCGGAGTCGACCCCGGCCCAGCCCGCGAACGCGTCCGGCTCGCCGAAGACCGCGCGGAGCACGACGGTGGTGTCCAGGTCGGCGATCATCGCCGGCGGTCGCGGTCGCGCTCGACGGCCAGCTCGGCCAGGATGTCCAGGCCCGGGGCGACGGGCACGTTGCGGTCGTCGATCGTCATGACCTGACCGGCGCGCACCGTGCGCAGGTGCTCGCTCAGGTGGGCCTTCAGATCGGCGATCTCGACCGCGTTCATGACCGCATCGTGGTCACCTCGGTCGCGAGGGTCAAGTCGCGACGGCCGGGAGCGGGTACACCGCGGGGGTGGTCACCTCGGCGGTGCCGGCGTCGCCGCCGCTCAGCACGATGTGCAGGTGGCGCTCGGGGGCGTCGCCGTTGAACTGGTTGCCCGAGTCGCTGCCGGGGCCCCGGAACTCGACGCGCACCTGCCGCGAGCCGCCGGGGGTCAGGGGGCCGGGGGTCGGCTCGGTGCTGCTGAAGACGCCGAGGCCCTCCAGGGTCTCGCGGCCGCCGTCCTGGCCGATGAGCTCGATGGAGACGATGCTCAGGTCGCCCAGATCGGTGTCGCCGGTGTTCGTCACCTCGACGATCACCATGGCGGCCTCGCAGTTGAGGAGTCCGCCCTGGCACGCCTCGGTGGCGTCCGGGTTGCAGGCGGCGGCGTCCCCCGCGGCCTCGCCCGCGACGCCATCGGGTGTGCCCGCGGCGTTGGCCTCCCCCGGGCAGTCCCAGTAGCTGCCCAGGTGGCCGCTCACGAAGGTCAGCTCGAAGTCGCCCTCGACGACGGACTCCCCGCCACCACCGCCGCCGCCACCGGCGTCGGCCTCGTCGTCCGTGTCCGAGGGGTTGGAGATGCAGGCGGGGGTGGCCGCCGTCAGCAGCGCGAACAGGATGAGATTGCGCAGGTTCATGGTCGGTGTCTTTCCGTTGTGTTGCCGTTGTGATCGAAGGGTTCAGAGGGTGTTCAGGAAGCGCAGGAGCTCGGCCCGGTCGGCGGCCGGGAGCACGTCGCCGCGGGGGTGGCCGGCCTCGAGCAGGGCGGGCAGGTCCGGCTGGCTGCCGTCGTGCAGGTAGGGCGCGTTGCCGGACACGCCGCGCAGCGTGGGGACCTTGTAGGCGCCCGTGCCGCGCTCGGGGTCCTGGGCCACGGCGGGGTCGACGGCGAGCGCGTCGGCCGGCACCAGGTCACCGCCGAAGGCCCGCGCCGGGTCGTGGCAGCGGGCGCAGCGTTCGGTGAACACGGTGGGCACGGGCCCGACCGCCGAGTCTTCGCCCAGGCCGGACACGAACGTCGCCAGGGCCCACATCAGGCGGCGCTCGGGGCGCGAGCGCATGCGGTGGCCCTGCACGAACTGCGTCTCGAAGCGCACGGCGAGCGTGCTCCGGGAGGACACCTGCACCACGCCGCTGTGGTTGAGGTGCGTCGCCCGCCCCACGTGGAACAGATCCGGGATGGCCGTCGGGTCGTCGGAGTCGGTGTCGGTCACGTCCACGCGGCCGGGGCCCCAGGTCTCCAGGGTATCAGTGTCGAGCCCGCGCGCGGCGGCGTAGAGCGCCCGGCCGCGGCCCAGATCCAGGCGGCGGTCGCCGCGGCCGGGCACGTCGTCGCCGGCGTGGCAGCCGGCGCAGGTCAGGCCCACGCGTACGCGGCCCTCGGCGTCCGCGAAGCGCACCAGGCCCCGCACGGTCCCCGCCGCGTTCACGGAGAGGCCGACCTCGGGCCACAGCTCCGGGCGGCCGGCGAGCCAGTCCAGCCAGGCGTCCGCGCGCATGGGCAGGCGGGCGAAGACCTCGGCGCCGAGGGCGGCAAAGGTCGCGTCCGGGGCGGTCTCGGGCTCGGCGGGGACGCCGAACGCGCGGGCGTCGTCCATCCGCAGGGCCTCGCCGCGGGCGAGCGACTCGGCGTCCGCGCGGGTGAAGGGCGCGGTGAGCGGCGACTGCACGGGCAGCAGGTCCCAGCCGCCCTCGGGCAGCGCATAGGCCGACAGCAGGCTGCGGCTGTAGGGCAGGTCCGGGCGCCAGAGGGCGTCCTCGAGCACCTCGCGCCGCCACGCGCGGCCGGTCAGGTAACGCGTGGCCTCGCCAGGGGCGGCCTCGCGGCTGCCCGGCGCCGAGCAGGCGCTCAGGGCGAGGGCGGCGAGGAGCAGCGGTCGGCGGGGGGCGAGGGCGCGCATGCCCAGGAGCGGTAGCACGCCCCGTGCCACGGCCGGAATCCCAGGGAAACCGGTGATTTCAGCCCCCGAATCACGGAAATTCATCGCCCGGTTTGCGCAAAAGCGCGGATCTCCGCGGTCACGGGCAGTCCGGATTGCAGCCCCCGATGCACTCGAGCCATCCGTCGGACAGCGCCGCCTCGGGCAGGGCGCGGCACGCGGCGTCGCCGGGGCAGTCCGGCGCGCCGATGAAACAGCCGATCAGGCAGGCGACGCGCTCCAGGCACTGCACCGAGCGCGCGCAGTCCAGTCCCACCCGGCAGCAGTCGCGCTGCATGCACGTCCAGCACGCGCCCTCGCCCCGGTCGTAGCGATAGGCGTCCGTCAGGCCGCAGCCCCAGCCCTGCGGGCCGCACTCGTTCGGCAGGCCGCAGCGGGCCTCCAGGCAGGCCTCGAGCGACACGTACCGGAACCACGTCGGGTTGGGGACGCGGTCATCGCACGCCTTGCGGCAGGCGAGCTCGCGGTCGCAGGCGGCCACGCAGGCGCGGGTGGCCACGCAGTCGGGGTCGGCCTCGCACCGCGCGAGGGCCTCGCCGCAGGCCCCGGCGGCGCAGACCTCGCACGGCGGCGGAGGCGGGGCGG
>CAINDO010000485.1 GCA_903847385.1 uncultured Myxococcales bacterium | reverse complement strand
CGGCGCGGCGCGGGCAGGGGCGGCGGGGCGGCGGGGGCCGGCGCGCTCGCCGGGGCCGGCGGACGGATGGCGCGGGCCAGGACGATCTCGCCCGTCTCGTCGTGTGGATCCGGCGGCGGGCTGTAGCGGCCGTCGTCGATGCCCAGCTCCGCGGCCAGCACCGAGGCCTGCGGGCGCGAGATGCGCTCGGCCTGCACGGCGGCGTCCAGCAGGGTGATCTTGGCCGCGCGGCTGCGGCGTCGGAGCTGCACGAGCTGCCCGAGGGGGACGCGCGCCTTGATCTCCAGCAGGTCGAAGATGCGGCCTTCCAGCTTCTTGTCGAGCGTGGGTTCGGACATGGCGTTGGCGTTCTCGTCCTCGGGCGTTGTCGCGCTACGGCGTCTCTTGCAGGGGGGCGTCCGCCGCGAGGCGGATGCCGATGCCTTCGTGGGTGGAGGGCCCGGGCATGGTGGCCCGCGCGCCGATCCGGCACTGGTCGGGGCGGGAGCGCCAGGAGCCGCCGCGCACGATGGCCCGGCCGGGCTCGTCCGCGGGCGTGCCCGTCCACTCGCTGACCCCGCCGGCGACGTTGCGCACGCCGAAGGGGCTCTCGTCCTCGGGGAACCCGGCCAGGGGCGCGGGCCCGCGGGCGCGGCGCCAGCGATTGTCGGCCAGGCCCGGCGCGAAGCGGTCCCCCCAGGGGTAGGCCCGGCCGTCGGCGCCGCCGGCCGCGTACTCCCACTCCATCTCGGTGGGCAGGCGCAGGCGGGCGCCCAGGCGGCGGCCGAGCCACGCGGCGTAGGCCAGGGCGTCGTCCTGGCTCACGAATCGCACGGGCGAGCCGGGCGGGGCGAAGACGTCGTCCGTCCACTGCACGCGCGTGTGCTCCACGCGCACGACGGCCTTGCCGTTGCGGCGCGGGAAACGCGGCTCGGCGCGGCCGCCCACGGCCAGGAGGTCCTCGAGGAACTCGAAGTAGTCCTCCCAGGTCACCGGGGAGCGGGCCATGCAGAACGACTGGACGTCCACCTCGCGGGGCTGACCGGCGCCCGGGGCGCGGTCGTCCGCCCCCATGAGGAACCGCCCGCCGGCGATGAAAAGGAACCCGGCCGGCACGTGGTGGCTGCGCGGCAGGTGGACCTCGACCACGCGGGACTCGCCGGGCTCCAGGCGCAGCGGCATGCGCGCGGCGAGGCCGTCCGGGGCGGTCAGGCGCAACCACGCCCGGCTGGCGCTCACGGTGCGGCTCGACAGCGGCGTCTTGCCCAGGCGCAGGCGGGCGCCGGGGGTCCAGACCGTCGAGCGGTCGTCCAGGCTGGAGAGGTCGACGACGGCGCCGGCCGGGTCGCTGTGCACGCTCAGGGCCGACCGCCGGGCCAGCTCGCCGCTCAGCGCGCCGTCGTCCACGGCCTCGGCGCGGGCGCGGTGGAACTGGGCGCTCACCAGGTCGCCGTGGGCCTCCGCGGCGCGCCAGGCGTCCCGGTGCAGCCTCGCCAGGGCGGCCCGGGCCTCGGCGCCCGTCCCGGCCTTGCCCAGGCTCTCCACCGCCTGCACGAAGTGGTGGGCGGCGCGGTCCAGGGCGTCCCGCGACTGGCCCTCGAGGCGCCACAGGTCGGCCAGCATGCGCCGGGGCGGCTCGGGTGGCAGGTTGGCGAACAGGCGCCGCGCCTCCGAGGAGAGCGCGCGGGCCTCCTGCCAGTGGCGCATCCAGGCGTTGGCCTCGCCGCGGCCCTCGGCGAGCGCCGTCTCTGGGTCCGAGGCCGTCTGGTCGGGCACGAGCGACATGCTCACGAGCGCGGCGACCTCGCGCCCGCCCTTGCCTCGTGCGGCGGGCTCCGGGGGGGGCAGCTCCCCGGGCGGGTCCGAGGGGCGTCCCGTGGCGGGCCGCCGCATGAGCGGGAGGGTCTCGGGGCCGGCCGGGGGGCGGGTGGCCGGCACCGGCCGGCTCTCGAACTGGGCCTCGATGTTGGCGGCCAGGTCGAGCGCGCTCTGGAACCGCTGCGCCGGATCCCGGGCCATGGCCTTGAGCGTGACGGCCTCGAGCGCGGCGGGGATGTCCCGGTGGGGCGCGCGCTGCCGCGGCGGCTCGGGCGAGCCGCGCCGGACCTCGCGCAGGACCTCGTCGGACCGCGAGGCCTCGTATGGCCGGGTGCCCGTGAGGATCTCGTACAGGATGGCCCCGAGGGCGTAGACGTCCGCCCGGTGGTCGACCTGTCGCACGCGGCCCTCGGCCTGCTCCGGCGCCATGTAGGCCGGCGTGCCGACGACGTCGCCGATGCGCGTGACCTCGTCCGGGTTGAAGCCGGGCGGCAGCTCCTCGGCGGCGTTGCCGGCCCGCATGGACTTGGCCAGGCCCCAGTCCGTGAGCACCACCTGGCCGAAGTCGCCCACGAAGATGTGCGCCGGCTTGATGTAGCGGTGGATGATGCCCTGGTCGTGGGCGAACGCCAGGCCGTTGCAGACCTGCGTGAACCAGCCCAGCATCCGGCCCATGCGCACCTGGGTGGTGCGGATGATGGTGCGCAACGAGCGCCCGGCCAGCAGGGCCATCACGATGGCCGGCCCGCCCTCGAACCGACCGACGTCGTAGACCGGCACGATGTTGGGGTGCCCCAGGCGGCCGCAGAGCTGGGCCTCGCGTACGAAACGCGTGTGCTGCCGCTCCTGCCCGCGCAGCTCCGGCCGCATGACCTTGATGGCCACCGTGCGCTGCAGCAGGCGGTCGTAGGCCTTGTAGATGATGCCGATCGAACCCCGGCCGATCTCCTGCTCTCGCTGATATCGATCGTCGAGGGGTTTGGGGCTGATCGACTCGCGGGGGTCGCGCTCGGACATGGGGCGCGAACATATCAAGAGTCGATTCGCCGCGCGACCTGCTTCAGGGCGGGCAGGCCGCCATCCCGGCGATCCAGCGGCGCAGCACGTCCTCGCCGGTGGGGTCGACCACGGTCGTCGCCAGCGGCGGCATCTGCTGGACGTCCCGGCGGGCCATCCGCGCGTGCAGCACGCTGCGCTCGGGGGCGCCGGGGGCGACGAGTCGCGCGTCCGCGATGCCCAGGTCGCCCTGGAGCGGCACGGCGTCGCAGAGCGCCGTCTCGGCGAAGGGGGTCTCGGGGCGGGCGTCGAAGCGGGTGTTGCCGTTGGCGCCCGGTCGGTGGCAGTGGCTGCAGTTGGCCGCCAGCCAGGCGCGGGCGCGGTCCTCGAGCGGGGCCGCCGCGTCGTCCGGGCGGGCCAGGCGGGTCAGGGCGGCGGGGTGCGCGGGCAGGTCGACGTAGCCGGCGTCGTGCAGCGCGGCGAGCTGGTGGGCCGTGCCCCCGGCGTAGTCGAAGTCGCCGTTGAGCTGGGCGGTCGTCAGGCCGAGCAGGTGGCCGGCCGCCGCCGTGTGGCAGGTGTCGCACTGCGCCCGGCTGGGGTAGCTCCACACGCGCAGGCCGTCGGGCGTCTCGAAGGCCTCCGTGCGGCCCTCGGAGAGCAGCTCGGCGTCGTCCTGCGCCTCGTTCCAGCGATAGCTGTAGCCCTGCCAGCCGTCCGCCTGGCGGGTGAACAGGCGCGTCTCGATCCGGCGCTCGGCGCCGTTCGCGTCGGGCAGCGTGAAGGTCTTCAGGGCCACGGTGCCCACGGGCGCGTCCCAGGACATGCCCTCGCGGTAGCCGAAGCGCTCGCCGGGCGGGAGCGCGAATGCGCGGGGTTTGCCGGCGCCGTCGCTCCAGAGGGGGCTGTTGACGCCGTAGGGTACGACCCCCGGCGCGTAGGTGTGGGCGGCCGTGTCCGCGAAGCAGCCAGTCTGGCTCAGGCGCTGGGGGAAGTCGACGGCCGGCGGCGCGTCCAGGGGCCGCTCCAGCCGCCAGATGCTGTGGCGCACGTTGTAGCCGATGATGTGGAGCCGGTCGTTCTCGTCCACGCCGAAGCTGCTGATGCGCATGGAGGTATCGGCCAGCAGCGCGACCTCGCGGGCGACGCCGTTCTCGGCGCGCAGGGCCCAGATGCGGCCGTTGTTGTTGTCGCCGAAGACGTAGGCCCCCCACAGCTCGGGGAAGTCGCTGCCGCGGTAGACGGAGCCGCCGATGACCGCCACGCCGTCCGCGTGCGGGTACTCGTGCACGGGCATGGTCATGCCCACGGGGTCGCAGTCCGCGGCGTCGTAGCAGTGGTTGCCCTCCCAGATGCGCCAGCCGTAGTTCTCGCCCCGGCGGATCACGTCGATCTCTTCATACGCCCCCTGGCCGACGTCCCCGGCCCAGAGGTCGCCCGTCGTGCGGTCGAAACTCCAGCGCCAGGGGTTGCGCAGGCCGTAGGCCCAGGTCTCGGGCAGCACGGCCCCCAGCGCGCCGCAGTCCGGCGTGCAGTCCACGAAGGGGTTGTCCGGCGGGATGCCGTAGGGGCGGGGGTCCTCGCGGCGATCGACGTCGATTCGGATGAAGCTGCCCAGGAACGTCGTCGGGTCCTGCGCGTTGTTCTGGGGGTCCCCCGCGGCGCCGCCGTCGCCGAAGCCCACGTACAGCATGCCGTCCGGGCCGAAGTGAATGTCGCCGCCGTTGTGGTTGGTGAAGGGCTTGGGCACCTCGAGCAGCAGCCGCTCGGAGGCCGGGTCGGCCTGGTGGGGGTCGGCGTCGCTGCGGCGGAACTCCACGAGCCGCGACCGGACGGGATCGCCGACGGAGTAGAACGCGTACAGCAGGCCGTTCTCGGCGTAGTTCGGGTGGAAAGCGAGCCCCAGGAGGCCCATCTCGCCGTTCCGGGTCGCGTTCACGTGCAGGAAGAGCGAGGCGGCGGGCACGTCGTCCCGGTCCTCGAACGTGTAGATGTCACCGTCCTGCTCGGCCACGTAGAGCCAGCCGCTCGCGTCGCCGGCGTGGCCGAACCACAGGGGCGAGTCGAAGTCGAGCGCGGGGAAGGCCTCGACGGTGCGCATCGCCCCGAGGGGCGGCTGTTCGGGCAGGCGGCAGGTCTGGTTCTCCACGCGGGGGAAGAGGGGACCGCCGGCGACGAACGCGTCCGGGAGGGCCGCGGCGTCGGGCGTCTGGGCCGCGGCGTCGGGCGTCTGGGCCGCGGCGTCGGGCGTCTGGGCCGCGGCGTCGGGGGTCTGGGCCGCGGCGTCGGGGGTCTGGGCCGCGGCGTCGGGCGTTTG
>CAINDO010000484.1 GCA_903847385.1 uncultured Myxococcales bacterium | reverse complement strand
GTCACGGGTGGCACGGGCGGCGAACCCACGGGTGGCGTGGGCGGCGGCCCCACCGGCGGCACCGGCGGCACCGGCGGCGCGGGCGGTATCCCCGGCGACGGCCCAAACCCCCAGGGCTGCGTCGGCACCGGCTGCGGCGACGGCGAATACTGCGAGACGAACCTGGAGATCTGCGTGTCGTCGGGCTGCGTGTGCGACGAGGGCAGCGGTTCGTGGGCCTGCCTGCCCGACTGCGGCGGCGGGATCTGCCAGCCCTTGCCGCCCAACATGCTCTGGTACCAGACCTGCGGCGATCCGGTCTGCCGGGGCCACGTGGTCGACCCGAACATCCCGCCCTGCGACGCCGACATGATGGCCGGCGGGCCCTGCGCCCACCCCGGCGAGCTCTGCGACTTCGGTGACGAGTGTGGCGCCGAGCTCCTGTGCACGGACTCCGACCCGCGCATGCAGGCCGGCGGCTGCCCCATCTCCAAGCGCGCCTTCAAGGACGACATCCGCTACCTGCCGTCCACGGAGGTGGACGCCCGCGCGGCGGCCCTGCTGGAGGTGAAGCTGGCCGAGTACCGCTACAAGACCGAGGCCGAGGGCGGCACGCCCCACCTGGGCTTCATCATCGACGACGGCGTGCCCGGCGCCGCCCTGCGCCCCACGCGCGATCAGGTCGACCTCTACGGCTACACCACCCTCGCCGTGGCGGCCGTGCAGGCCCAGGCGCGCCAGATCGAGCAGATGCGCGCCGAGATGGCCGAGCTGCGGGCCCTGGTCGTCGAGCAGGCGCAGCGGTGCGCCCCCGCCGCGCGTTGAGGTCCCGCTGGCGGACACCCGTGGTCGAGGCGCCCGGCGAGGTGACCCCGGCCGGCGCGCGCGTCGTCCGCGGGTTCCTGCGGCCGTTCACGCGGTTCATGCACCGGCCCACGCTGGACGGCCTCGCCCACCTGCCCCCCGGCCCGTTCCTGCTGGTGGCCAACCACTCCGCCGGCATCGCGCTGTCCGAGATCGGCTCGCTCATGGGGTTGTGGCTGGAGGCGCACACGCCGCCGCGGCCCCTGGCCGGCTTCGCGCACCCGCTGGGCCTGCGCATCTTCCCGGCGTCCGCGCTTTTACGCAGCGTGGGGGCGGTGCCCTCGACGCACGCCGGCGCGGACGCTGCCCTGGCCCGCGGCGTGCCGCTGCTGGTGTTCCCCGGCGGCGATCACGAGGCCATGCGGCCCGTCTGGCAGGCGCATCGCGTGGACTTCGGCGGGCGGCGGGGATTCCTGCGCATCGCCCGGCGGGCCAACGTGCCCATCGTGCCGCTCGGCATCCGGGGGAGTCACTTCACGGTGCCCATCCTGTGGCGGTCGCGGCACGTGCTGCCCTGGGCGCTCGTGTTGCCGCGCCTGCTGGGCATCAAGCGGTGGCCGCTGACGCTCGTGGGGGCGGCGGGCGCGGCGGCGCTGCTCACCCTGGCGCCCTGGACCCTGCCCGTGCGCGCCCTGGCGGCGTGGGCGTGGCTGGTGTCGCCGCTGATGTGCCTGCCCCTTTTGCCGGCGACCATCTCGATGCGCATCGGCCCGCCGCTCTCGCCCGAGGCGCTCTTTGCGGGCATGGACCCGGACGGCGACGACACCGAGGCCCTCGCGCCGGCGCTCGCTCGGGTCGAGGCCGCCGTCCAGGCGCTCGTCGACCGCCCGACCTGACGGGGGTTCGCCGCCGCCCCGTGTGCGGGTTTTCCTCAAGTCGAGTGCGCGTTGTGACGTATCTCGTCGCGTAGTCTCGGGCGGAGAACGCCGTTGACCATTTCCGTGCACCCGGCGGCTTGGCGCACGAGCCTGCTGTATGGGCTCGCGGGACTCGCCTGGATCGCCGTTTCGGACGTCGTCCTGGACCGGTGGGTGACCGATCCCCGCCAGCACACGACGCTCTCCGTCTACAAGGGCGCGGCCTTCGTCGTGGTCACCGCGGCCCTGCTCTACCTCGCGCTGCGGCGGCATCTGCTCCGCGTCGAGCGCGAGGCGGGCCGACGCGCCGCGGCGGAGACGGCCCGCGCGGCGAGCGACCTGAGGTTCCGGCGCTACGTCGAGCACGCGCCCGCCGCGATCCTGGTCACCGACGCCAAGTCCCGGCTCGTCGACGTGAACCCGATGGCCCTGCGCATGTTCGGGTACGACACCGCACAGTTCCTGCGACTGTCCATCGCCGACCTGGTGCACCCGGACGAGCGCCCGCTGGCCCGCACGGAGTTCTCGGCCCTGAAGGCCGAGGGTGAACGGACGACGGAGATCCGCCTCGTCGACGCCCGGCAGCGGGCCTTCTGGGCCGAGGTCGTGGCGGTGGCGCTCGACGACGGTCGCTACATGGCCTGGTGTCACGACATCACCGAGCGGCGGCGGGCCGAACGCGAGAACGCCCGCGCCACCCGCGCCTACGCCCTGCTGAGCGCCGCCAACGCCGCGGCCGCGCGTGCCCTGTGCCGCGAGGGTCTGCTCGCCGGCATCTGTCGCATCGCGGCCAACGAGCCGGCGTTCGGCCTCGTGTGGATCGGCCAGCGGGACGCCGAGGCGAACCGGGTCGTGCCCGTCGCGCACGCCGGTGCGGCCGGGTCCTACCTGGACGCCGTGACCTTCGCGCTCGACGCGGACGCCGCCGTGGCCGCGCCTCCGGTGGTGGCCGTCCGCGAAGGGCACATCGCCCGCTGGACGCCGGGAGAGGGGCCGGGGCGCCAGACGCCCGCCTGGGTCGAGGTCGGCCGGGGCGCAGGCCTCGGCGCCATCGCCGCGTTCCCCTTGACCCTGAACGGCGGCACCTGGGGGTGCCTCGTGGTGCACTTCGTCGCGGACGAGTCCGCGGACGCCGCGACCCTCGACCTGCTCGCGGACACGGCGTCGAGCGTGTCGTTCGCGCTGACCGGCCTGGAGCAGGAGGCCGCGCGCCGCAACGCCGAGCGCGCGCTGCAGGCGAGCGAGCAGCGGCTGCAGATGGTGGTGGAGCGCATGCCCGTCGGTGTGTTCATGCACATCGAGGGCCGCATCGTGTATGCCAACCCCCAGGCCCTGCGGATGTTCGGCGCGCCCTCGCTGGACGTGCTCCTGGACACCTCGGCCCTCGACCGCGTGCATCGGGACGACCACGCCGCGGCCCGGGAGCGCATGGTGCAGGTGCTCGAACACCACCGGTCGCAGGCGGCCCGCGAGTCGCGTTTCCTCACGCTCGACGGCGAGGTCTTCGACGTCGAGGTCAACGGCGAACCGCTGGTGCAGGGGGACCGGTCCGGGGCCATGGTGTTCTTCCGGGACGTCGGCGACCACAAGCGGCTCGAGGCCCAGTTCCGCCAGGCCCAGAAGATGGAGGCCATCGGCACCCTGGCGGGCGGTGTGGCGCACGACTTCAACAACCTGCTCACGGTCATCCGGAGCAACGCCTCGCTGCTCACGGACGACACCTACGACGGCCCCGAGGCCCGCGACATGGCCCGGGAGATCCTCGAGGCCAGCGACCGCGCGAGCGCGCTGACGAGGCAGTTGCTGCTCTTCAGCCGGCGGCAGGCCATGCAACTGCGCGAGCTCGACCTCGGCGAGGTCGTCGGCAACCTGTCGAAGATGCTGCGCCGCATCCTGGGCGAGGACGTGACCTTCACCGTGGAGCAGTCCGCCCGCCTGCCGGCCATCCAGGGCGACGTGGGCATGGTCGAGCAGATCCTGCTGAACCTGGCGGTGAACGCGCGGGACGCCATGCCGAACGGCGGCCGGCTCACGCTGCGCACGCGGACCTCCGCGGTGGGCGCGTGCGTGTGCAACGAGAACCCCAAGGCCCACGGCCGGGACTGCGTGGTGCTCGAGGTCGCCGACACCGGCACGGGCATCCCACCCGACGTGCTGCCACACATCTTCGAGCCCTTCTTCACCACCAAACCCCAGGGCAAGGGCACGGGCCTCGGCCTGGCGACGGTCTACGGCATCGTCGACCAGCACGGGGGCTGGATCACCGTCGACACCGCGCCCGACCGCGGCACGACCTTCACGCTGTGTTTCCCGGTGGCGCACTCCGGCCTCTCGCGCGAGCCTACGGACGCCGTGGTCCAGGACCGCCCGGTCGGCACCGAGACGCTGCTGCTCGTCGAGGACGACTCGGCCGTGCGACGCACCGTGACGGCCGTGCTGATGCGCTGCGGTTACGCCGTCTTCCCGGCGGCGAGCGCGGCCGAGGCGCTGGAGATCTGGGCCCGCCACAAGGACGAGATCCGACTGCTGCTCACGGACGTGGTGCTGCCCGACGAGATGGACGGCGTGGCCCTGGCCGCGCGCCTGCTGGCGGACCGCCCGCGCCTGCCCGTGCTCTACAGCAGCGGCTACGCGACGCGCGCCGCCGAGCGCCTCGAGCTGGTCGAAGGGGACAACCTGCTCTCCAAACCCTACGACTCGGGCACGCTGGCCCGGACGATCCGGCGCTGCCTCGACCGGCCCGCTCAGTAATCCAAGGTGACGCAGAGGCGGTGTTCGGCCGCCTTCGCGACGAGGTCGAGCGCCATGGCCAGGCCGAAGCGGGCGTTGGCGTCGAAGTCGCCGAGCGGCCCCGGGCCCGCCGCGCGCCACTCGGCCCACTCGGCCTCGCCCCCGCCGAAGGTCGCCGCGGCCAGGGCGCGCAGGGCCTTCAACAGATGCGGCACGCTGCCGATGGTGACCTCGTTGCCCGCCGGGTCCTCGGCCGTGAACACGAAGTCCAGGTCCAGGGGCAGCCAGAGCTCGGGGAACAGCACCTGCTGATAGGGCGTGGCGTCCTCGGCGGCGGCGGAGGCCTGCCAGGCCGGGTCGTCCGTCCAGTCGCGGCCGAGCTTGCGGGGGCGCCGCATCTCGGGGTGCTCGGCGTAGGCGGCCAGGTAGACCAGCGCCGCCTGCCCGACCCAGTCGGGGCGGCCGCTGAAGTACGGGCGGTCGTCGTCCTCGGACCAGTCGAGCGCTTGCCCGTGCAGGTCGTCGGCGATGGCGCGCGCGAGGCCGCGGCGCCAGCCCTCCACGAGTGCGCGCGCTTCGGCGAGGTCCGCCGCGTCGGCCGGGGTGTCGTCTTCCCAGGCGTCGGCGTAGTAGCGGGTCAGGGTTCCGGCGTAGAGGTCGAGGGCCATGGGCCGGGGCTTCTACGCCGGAGTGGTGTCGGAGGCAAGGGCTGCCGGGCGCAAGCGCTCAGCGCTCGCCCTGGAGGTCCTTGCCGCCCTTCTCCTTGAGCGCGGCCTGGGCCGCCGCGAGGCGGGCCGCCGGCACGCGGTAGGGGCTGCAGCTCACGTAGTCCAGGCCGATCTTGTGGCAGGTCGCGATCGACGCGGGATCGCCGCCGTGCTCGCCGCAGATGCCCAGGCTCAGGGTGGGGCGCGTCTTGCGGCCGCGCTCGCAGGCCGTGGCCACGAGCTCGCCCACGCCGTCCGGATCCAGCGTCTTGAACGGGTCCACGGGCAGGATGCCCTGGCTCAGGTACGAGGGCAGGAACCGGCCCACGTCGTCGCGGCTGTAGCCGTAGGTCATCTGCGTGAGGTCGTTGGTGCCGAAGCTGAAGAAGTCGGCGTGTTTCGCGATCTCGCCGGCGCGCAGGGCCGCGCGGGGGACCTCGATCATCGTGCCGACCTTCAGGGGCACGCGGCGGCCGCGGCGCGTGAAGACCTCTTCGGCCATGCGCAGGATGACGGCGCGCTGGTGGGCCAGCTCCTCGTGCGTGCCGACCAGGGGCACCATCACCTCGGGGTGCACGTCCACGCCGGCCTCGGCCGCGTCCACGGCGGCCTCGTAGATCGCCGTCGCCTGCATCTCGGTGATCTCGGGGAACGTGATGCCCAGGCGGCAGCCGCGGTGGCCGAGCATGGGGTTGGACTCGGCCAGGTGCTCGACGCGGTTCTTCACCGTCTCCACGGGGATGTGGAGCAGGCGGGCGACCTCGAGCTGCGCCTCGCGCTCGTGGGGCAGGAACTCGTGCAGGGGCGGGTCGAGCAGGCGGATGGTCACCGGGTAGGCGCCCATGGCCTTGAACAGGCCCAGGAAGTCCGCGCGCTGCAGGGGCAGCAGCACGGCCAGGGCGGCGCGGCGCTCGGTCTCCGTCTCGGCGACGATCATGCGGCGCATCGGGTTGATGCGGTCCTCGCCGAAGAACATGTGCTCCGTGCGGCAGAGGCCGATGCCGGCGGCGCCGAAGCGGCGGGCCACCTCGGCGTCGTGGGGGGCGTCCGCGTTGGCGCGCACGCCCAGGCGGCGGTGCTCGTCGCACCAGCCCATGAAGGTCTGGAAGTTGTCGTCCAGCGTGGCGTCCGTCATGGGCTCGGCGCCCAGGACGACCTCACCGGAGGTGCCGTTGAGGCTGAACCACTCGCCCTCTTCGAACACCCGGTCGCCCAGCTTCAGCTTGCGGTTGCGCTCGTCGACGCCGAACACGCCGCAGCCCACGATGCAGGGGCGGCCCCAGCCGCGGGCCACCACGGCCGCGTGGCTGGTCATGCCGCCGCGGGTGGTCAGGATGCCCTTGGCGGCGTGCATGCCGGCGACGTCCTCGGGGGAGGTCTCGGCGCGCACCAGGATGACCTTCTCACCGCGGGCGGCCCAGGCGACGGCGTCCTCGGCGTTGAACACGATGCGGCCCACGGCGGCGCCCGGCGAGGCGGGCAGGCCCTTGGCCAGGACTTTGCCGGCGTTGCGGTAGGCGCCCTCGTCGGCGAAGCGGGGGTGCAGGCACTGGTCGATCTGGTCGGGGTCGACCAGGTTGCGCACGGCGTTCTCGGTGCTGATGGCGCCCTCGCGGACGAGGTCCACGGCGATGCGCACGGCGGCGGGCCCGGTGCGCTTGCCGTGCCGCGTCTGCAGCAGGTAGAGCTTGCCGCGCTCGATGGTCAGCTCGATGTCCTGCATGTTGCCGAAGTGGGCCTCGAGCTTGGCGCACAGGCCCACGAGCTGGTCGTACAGGGCCGGCCAGTGGTCCTTCATGGCGGCGACGGGCTCCGGCGTGCGGATGCCGGCGACGACGTCCTCACCCTGGGCGTCCACCAGCAGCTCGCCGTACAGGCCGGGCTTGCCGGTCGCCGGGTCGCGGGTGAAACACACCGCCGTGCCGGAGTCGCTGCCCTTGTTGCCGAACACCATCGACTGCACGTTCACGGCGGTGCCGAGCAGGCCCGTCATGCCGTGGATCTCGCGGTACTTGACCGCGCGCTCGCTGTTCCAGGAGCGGAACACGGCCAGCACGGCGGCGTGGAGCTGCGCGCGGGGATCCTGGGGCAGCTCGTAGCCGACCTGCGCCTTGAACACGGCGAGCATGCCATTGGCCACCTGCTGCAGGGCCTCGGCGTCGAGCTCGTGATCGGTGGTCACGCCGCGGGCGCGCTTGGCGTCGTCGAGGACCTCCTCGAAGGCGTGGTGCGAGACGTTGTGGACCACGCTGCCGAACATGTCGATGAAACGGCGCCAGGAGTCCCAGGCGAAGCGCGTGTCCTCGGGGCGGGCGGCGATGGCGCGCACGACGTTCTCGGTCATGCCCAGGTTCAGCACGGTGTCCATCATGCCGGGCATGGAGACGGCCGCGCCGGAGCGCACGGAGAGGAGCAGGGGGCGCTCGGGGTCGCCCAAGCGCTTGCCGGTGGCGCCTTCGAGCCAGCGCACGGCCTCCTCGATGCCGGTCAGCACGTACTCGGGCAGCTTGCCGCCGTGGGCGAGGACCTCGTCGCACAGGGCCGCGGACAGCGTGAAGCCGGGGGGAACGGGGAAACCGATGCGCGCCATCTCGGCAAGGTTCGCACCCTTGCCGCCGAGGAAGTGACGCATGGTGGCGTCGCCTTCGGTGGTGCCATGGCTGTCGAAGCGATAGACGAACTTCTCAATCGAGCGCGCGGTCATTTCTTCTGGTCTCCCAGGAAGTTGTGACACCCGTAGCACTTCGGGTCACCGGCGGGCATCGGGGGATGCTTCGGGATCTTCGCGAGCGGGTGGCAGTTGATGCATGTCTCGGTGACGGGCCGGATCGGTCCGTGGTTCCCGTGACACTTGATGCAATCGGTGTGGGTCTTGGAGGCGTGGAGACCCTTCTTGGGGATCTCCTTGTGGCAGCTCACGCACAGCACGTTCGTGGACGGCGCGGGGGCGTCCGGCGAGTGCACGCCGCCGTGGCAGCCCTGGCAGTCCTTGTGCTCCTTGGCCTTGCTCACGTTCACGGCCGAGCGCTGCTTCTGGTGGCAGGAGTCGCAGCTCATGGGGCGCACCGCGTGTTTGGGGTGGCAGTCCTGGCAGACCTGGTGGCCCTTGGGCTGGTCGGCGAGGCTCTTCTTGTTGTCCGGGTGGCACTCGGCGCACTGCTTCACGCGCTGGGCGTAGGGCTTGTGCGGCGTGTGGCAGTCGTTGCACACGCGGTGTTTCTCGGGCTCGAGCGCCACGGCCGCGGCCACCTCTTTGTGGCAGCCCTGGCAGTTGTCCATGGGGCGCGCCTCGGGGCCGGCGTGGGGCTTGTGGCAGCCATCGCACTTCTCGTGGCCCTTGAGCACGGGCATGGCCTTCGCGCCGGTGTGGCAGGTCGTGCACTGCGTGACCGCCGCCGTGGCCGGCTTGTGGGGCTTGTGACAGCCGCCGCACTCGGTGTGTTTGCCCGGGGCGAGGGCCGACAACTGCTTCTCGTGGCACTTGGCGCAGTTGGGCGGCTCCTTGGCGCGGTGGGGGTTGTGGCAGTCCGAGCAGGCCTTGTGCGCGTTGCCCTTCATCTCGATCGAGTGGAGCGGGTGGCAGTCCGAGCAGGCCAGGGGTTTGTTGTCCGCCCGCTCGTGGGGCGTGTGGCAGCGCTCGCAGGCGTCGTGGCCCATGGGCGCCTTCTCCTCGAGGTCCTTCACCTTGTCGTTGTGGCAGTCGACACAGGTGTCCAGGCTCGTCAGACCCGGCGTGTGCGGGCGGTGGCAGTCGCCGCACTCGTGTTTCCAGGGCAGCTCGATGGCCTGCTTGCGGTCCTCGTGGCAGCCGACGCACTGCTTCTTCGGGTCGAAGGCGGTGTGGGGCTTGTGGCAGTCGCGGCAGCTCTCGTGCGAGACGGGCACGACCTGGTCGTGGCACTTGGTGCAGTTCACGGCGAGGCCGTCGCGCTCGACGACGTCCGCGACGGCGTCCGGGCGATCGTGCACGGGGTGACACATGCTGCAGGGCTGGTCGGGGTGCCAGCCGGCGTCGATGGCCGGCGGGGCACCGACCTGGCGCGTGTGGCACTCGGCGCAGTCCTCGATGCGGGGCACGAGGGAGTCACGACCCTTGGCCAGGAACTTGTGGCAGGTCGTGCAGTGGTTGTTCGCCATCTTCTCGAAGGCCACTTTGAGTTCGCCGTGGCACTTCTTGCACATCTCGTCGTTGGGCAAGAACTGGTGCACGCCGGGACCGTGACAGACCAGACACTCGATCTGCTTGTCGATGGCGTGGATCTTGTGACCGACGGTCGACTCGATCTGCTTCCACCGGTCGTCGTTCGACAGGTGGCACTCCTTGCACGTCTCCGGCGGGACCTCGGCCTTCTCCTCGACCCGCTCCCGCGAGTTCGTCGCGGTGAGGTAGAGCTGCTTGAGGTTGTTGATCATCCTCGACGGATGGCAAACGTGGCAGTTGACGTCCTTGTGACCGCTCTGCGACCAGCGCTCGAACGGGTCCTGCATGAGATGACAGCTCGTACAGAACGTCGGGTCGTTCTCGATGTAGTCGTGCACGCGATAGCCGGCGTAGGCCGCGGCGCACATGAAGACGAACGAGATCCCGGCGACGATCTTCCAGTGACGGATGATGAACGCGATGATCTTCTGTACGAATCCGGGCAGCTTCATCGGGCGCCTCCATGGCACTCGCGGCAGGGGCGCTTGCCCTTGTCACCGCTGGGGTTGCGCCCGTCGTGGGGGGAGCCGCCCGGCCGCCCCACGGCGTGGCAGGTCACGCAGATGTCGGCGCCGGGGCCGGTGTGGCAAGAGGCACAGGTCAACAGGTCACGATTCGCGTCGCGGGCGTGGTCCAGACCGCCGTACCCCTGGGGGTGGGGCATGCGGCCGTCGCTGGCGAAGCCGGCGCGCGAGTGGCACGCCTCGCAGTCCTTCGGGGCGTGGCAGCCCACGCAGGTGTCCGGCCAGAGCCGGGCGTCCGTGGCGTGGGTCTCGCGGTAGCCCATGCGGTGCAGCGGCGCGCGGTCCGGCCGGTCCGGGAAGAGATAGTCCGGCGGCAGGGGCGAGCGGCGGTCGTGGCAGTCGCGGCAGAAGGTCTGGCCGTGGCACTGCGAGCAGCGGTCGCTGCCGCGCTCGAACAGACGCCCGTGTTCGTTGATGAAGCCGGGGCGGTGCGCCTGGTGCGTGATGGGCACGACGGGGTACGCGGCCAGGGAGACGTGGCACTTGGTGCAGGCGAGGCCGTCGAGCCACTCGGCGTGGCAGCCGCGGCAGTCCTCCATCACGGGCATCGCGCCGCGGCCGCTCTCGTCCGCCATGGCGGCGCCGCGGTGGCAGCGCACGCAGTCGCCCTCGACGCGGGGCAGGTGGTTGGCGTGATTGAAGGTCAGCGCCTGCCGCATGTTCTTCAGCGAGTTCGGGGTGTCTTCGTTGATGTGGCAACTGGCGCAGTCCGGCGTGGTGCAGGTGGCCGGGGGCTTCTCGTGGCACGACGAGCAGGTCGCGTTCGAGGGCAGGTGCAGGTTGGCGCGGTCCTCACCGGGCACGAACTGTTCGTGGCAGCGGGCGCAGTTGACGCCGGCGAACGAGTGTTTCAGGTGGCCCACGGTCGCCGGTCCGCCGAGGACCACCACGAGCGCATACAGGGCGAAGACGGCGCTCGTCACGGCTGGCCTCCCCACCGCACGGGCGCGCCGGCGGCGTATTCGATCAGCAGGAGGCCGCCGAGGCGACCGTTGGGGAACGCTTCACCCACCCCGGACTCGAGGGCGGCGTAGAACGACCAGGCGTCGAAGGGCGTGACCGCCACGCCGACGCGGCCGGCGCCGTTCCACACGGTCTCGGTGGCGTCCACGGCGCGGTCGCCCACGAACTCCAGCGTACCCGAAGTCATGGAGCTGAAGGGCGTGCGCAGGGCCGTGCGGACCGTCGTCCGGGCCTCGCTCGGGTCGAAGCGCTGCTCGCCGTCCGCCGTGAGGATGGTGCCGTTGCCCGGCCGCCAGTCGGCGCCCAGGCGTCCCGTGCCGGCCAGGGCGCGGTCGTTGCCGTAGATGGCCGCGAGCTCGGCGTGCGTGGCCACGGCCGGGATGACGATCCAGTCGGCGCGGGTGCCGGCCTCGTTGCGGTCGTCGTGGGCGAAGACCGCCAGCAGCTCGTCCGGCGGCAGCATCGCGCGGATGTCCGACCGCTGCGCGAAGGCGCCCAGCGACAGGTCCGGCGTGACGCGGCCCGTGGCGTCCACCCGGGCCTGCGCCAGGGTCGGCGTCTCGACGGCGGCGGTGGCGCGGGCGGCGACGTCGAACTTCTCCGAGGGGTAGAAGCCGGCGCGGGCGGTGAACTGCGTCTCGGGGTTGGTGTCGTCGTAGCGGCGGTGGCGGGTGCCCAGGCCGACGCGCCAGGCGTCGCCGAACTCGCCGGAGATGTCGCCGCCGAAGACCCAGGCGTCGCCGAAGACCTCGCGGGGGTCCGGCCCCTGCCGGGCGGCGACGGCGGCGAAGTTCAGGCCGCCGAGGTGGACGCCGCCGGCGATGCCGTCGAGCGTCTCCATGTCCGTGGTGCCCAGGGGGGTGAGCATGCGGCCGCCGCTGACCCAGTATTTGCGGGTGCCGTAGCGGACGAGCAGCGTGCGGACGTCACCGGAGACGTTGCCGGTCGTCTCCATCACGCCGACGGGGCCGTGACCGACCCAGCCGCTCGCCTCGGCCCGCATGGGACCTTGCGCGCCGGCCAGCGAGAACATCCCGATGGCGCTCGGGGCGTCCGGGTCCAGGGCGCGGGCCTCCGGGTCGAGGAAGAAGTACAGCCGGCTGCGCGCGGCGAGCCAGGCCGTGTCCTCCTCGGCGCGGGCGACCCCCGTCCCGGCGGGCCCGGGCAGGAGCACGAGGGCCGTCGCTGCGAGCGCAGCACCGCCGACCCTCTTCATGGCGAGCACGCGTGGCATGGATTCACCTCTCCCGCCCGTCACGGGGCGGCCGGCGCAAACGCCGCGTGGCAGACGCCGCAACCGTTGGTGTAGGGCACGGGCATGGCATCCGCCGCCGGCACGCCGACGAGCTCGGACTTGCGGGGCACCACGAACTGGTGGCTGGCCACGTCGCCCTGACGGTAGCGGTCGGCGCCGGCCACCACCGCGCGTGCGCCGGCCCCGTTGCGGGCCGTCATCGGCATGTGGCAGTCGACGCAGCGCGGCGTGATGGCGGCGTGGTCGAAGGTCGTGGTCTGCGTGATGTGCGCGAGCTTGTTGGCGCCATCGAGCTCGTGGCAGCGGTTGCAGATGCTGTCGTCGTCCGCGGAGGCGACGAGCAGATAGGGCGTCTCGTCGTTGGTGCCGTGGGCGTTGTGGCAGGTGCTGCAGGTCATCAGGTGGCGCTGGTTGCGGGCGTGCAGGCTGCGCTGGAAGTCCGTGGCCTGCTGGTGGTTGCCCCTGGAGTGCTCGCGGGCGTCCGTCCAGGTGTCCTGGCCGGGCACGGCGTCGGCGACCTGCGTGTAGAGCGCGAAGAAGGTCGGGCGGTCGATGCCGGCGGGCGGGAAGTTGCCGGCGGCGTCCATGGGGGCCTCGGCGCCGTGCGCGCCCTCGGGGCGGCTGTGGCAGCGGCCGCAGATCAGGTTCTCGCGCTCGGGCGTCAGCAGGCCCGGGGAGACGATGAACTTACCGCGGCCGGCGCTGTCCCAGTGGGCGCTGCCGGGGCCGTGGCAGGCCTCGCAGCCCACGTTCATCTCGTCGGCGAAGCCGTTGCCGTCGTAGTCGAACAGGCCGTCATCCGTGTCCGTGCCGTGGGCGCGGAAGCCCGTGGCGGCGTCCCCGGAGAGCGTGAAGCCCGTGAAGTGGCAGCCGGCGCACTGCAGGTCGAAGCTCTCGGTGTGGCCGGGCTCGCGCAGCGTGGAGCCCGCCTCGTCGAACCAGAGGGCCAGGCCGGAGTCCGTCCACACGTGGGCGCTCGCCTCGGGGCGGGCGTCATCGCCCTGGATGTTGAACTTGAGCGGCAGGATCTGGCGGCTGCCGCCGATCTTGACGATCAGGTTCGCGGCGGTGAGGCCGCCGCCGTAGGTGAACTCGACGGCGTACTCGCGCCCGTCGTTCGGGTCGGCGGGGTTCGCCAGGTTGTTGAACTGGACGAAGTCGCCGTCGGCGGCGGAGCGCAGGTCGAGGCGCAGCACGGCGCCGGCGCCGGGATCGGCCTCGGTGGCCGGGTACAGGCCGTCCACGGGGGCGCCGAAGTACACGCTCTGGCCGGCCGCGAACTTGCCGCGCAGGGCCGGCACGCCGGGGAAGTTGGCCTCGTGCAGCTTCTGCCGGCCGGTGTTGCCGTGCAGGTGGCGCAGGCCGTTGGCCATCATCGTGCCGGCCTGGTGGATGCGGCCGTGGCAGGTCGAGCAGGCCTGGGAGCCGACGTAGTAGGCGTCCGCGGGCGGGGCCGTGGAGATCTCCACGTCGCGCTGGGTGCCCACGGCCTCGGCGGGCGCGACCGGCGTGCGACAGCCCTCGCCGCCGGGCAGGTGCTCGGTGTCGCCCTCGGGCGGCCACACCACCAGGAAGAACGGCGTGTCCGGCAGGGTGTCGAAGTGGTAGCGGCCCTGGGCGTCCGTCTCCACGCGGGGCAGCGTGGGGTTGACCAGGTCCGCGCGGACGAGATCCTCGAGGGGCTCGTCGTCGTCGGCGTCGGCGCCGAAGTCGGCCAGGGCGACCGGGGTCGCGATGACGGCGTCGTTGGGGATCAGGAACACGCGCGCGCCGACCACCGGCGCATCCGCGGTGTCCTGGACCACGCCGACCAGGCCGTCCGCGTCCAGCTCGAGGTAGCCGGGGCCGGGGATGCCGGGCTCGCCGCGCTCGCCCTGGGGGCCGGCCGCGCCGACCTCGCCGGGATCACCCTTCGCGCCGGTCTCGCCCTGGGGGCCCTGCACGCCGGCGTTGCCCGGGGTGCCCGTGGCGCCCTGCGGCCCGCGGGGGCCGGGCTCGCCGGCCTGACCCGGAGCGCCGGGGACACCCGTGGCGCCGGCGGGTCCCGAAGCGCCCGTGGCGCCCGTGGCGCCGATGGTGCCCTCGCCGCCGTCCTTGCCCTCGGGGCCGATGCAGCCGGCGGGACCGCTCAGGATCGTCGCCGCGACGACGGCGAGCTCGAGAAGCTTGGCGGCCTGGCCGCGCGCGCCGGGCTGTCTGGACGTGATCGACATGTTTTTGGAACCTCCGGGATAGACGCTGGCCGTCGAACGCGTAGCCCTTTGCAAAAACCTGACCGACCCCGAAAACAGCGGGTCCGAGGGGGGTCCCCGGGGGGGCTTCGCCGCGCCCCGTGGGCATGGCATGCGAAGTGCACCGGGGGGGAGCGCAATGTCACCGAAAGCGCCCATCTCTGCGTGCGCAGGCCCATTCTCGGGTCGAAGGCGGTCCTGGATGTCCGGAACTCGTAACATTTTCCCGTGCGGACGTTACTTGCACGTCCTCGGCGGCCTCTTTGCCCTGGTGGTCATGGGTTCGGGCGGACTCTCCGGCTGCGGCGAGCCCTCGAGCGTGGGCCAGAGCACGCCGGACGGCGTGCACGCCACCGGCTGGAAAGAGGAGCACGGTCAGTCGTTGCGCACGGCGCACGCGACGGACCTGCCCACGGCGATCGGCGAGTGCGAGCAGTGCCACGGACAGGGCGACGACGCGCCGACCTGCGACTCCTGCCACAAGCCGGGCCCGGACGGCTGCCGCACGTGCCACGACACGCTGCCGGACACCCACACGGCCCACGGCGCCACGCCGGACCGCATCGGCGCCGAGAGCGAGGCCGCCTGCGGCTACTGCCACAAGGTCCCCGAGACCTGGCGGGACGCCGATCATCTGAACGACCGCGGCGCCGAGGACATCGTCTTCAGCGGCCGCGCGACGGCGCGGGAGCACACGCCCGTCTTTGCCGACGGCAAGTGCACGAACACGGCCTGCCACAACGGTCCGGGCGCCCGCGTGCCGGTCCCCGCCTGGGGCACCGAGTTCGCCCATCCCGTCTGCGGCAGCTGCCACGGCCTGCCGCCCCCGGCGCCGCACCCCAGCAGCACCAAGTGCCAGAACTGCCACGGCGAGGTCGCCCCGGCCAGCATCCGCAACCTGGAGTCCCCCCACCCGAACGGCAAGGTCGTCGTCGACATGCTCGACGACAAGGAGTGCGACGCCTGCCACGGCGCCCCGCCCGAGAGCGGGGCCCACGCCGCCCACCTGGGCGCCACGCTGGCCACGCCCGTGGCCTGTGAGACGTGTCACCTGGTCCCGGTCAAGGTCACGGACGAGGGCCACCTGGACGACGGCACGCCCGGCGTCGAGGTCCGCCTCGCGCCGGACATCGCCGGGCCCGAGGCCGCCTTCGCCCGGGGCAAGTGCAGCAACGTGACCTGCCACGGCGGCGACACGCCGGTGTGGAACGGCGAGGCCCCCTGCGGCTCCTGCCACGGCGTGCCCCCCGTCGGCCACCCCGCCGGCGACTGCGCGCGCTGCCACCCGAACGCGCTGCCGGACGGCCTGCCCGTCGATCCGGCCGAGCACATGAACGGCAGCATCGACAACCGCACCCTGGCCGCCGACGCCTGCGACACCTGCCACATGGCCGGCGCCCCCGTGGCGCTGCCGGCGCCGCACGAGAAGCACGTGCGCTTCGGCTGCGAGACCTGCCACGTGAAGCCGGCGACGCCCCAGGACGAGGGCCACCTGAACGGCGCCGTCGAGCTGCGCATCCAGGGCCTGCCCGAGCGCGGCGGCGATGGCTCGCCGGTGCCCGGCACCGTGGAGAACGGCCGCTGCAACGTGCCCACCTGCCACGGTGAGGGCCGTCCCCAGTGGGCCGCGCGGCAGGCGCCCCTGGCCTGCGACAGCTGCCACGGCAACCCGCCGCCGGCGCCGCACACCAGCGGCATGCGCTGCGAGAACTGCCACGGCGGCAACACCCACGCCAACGGCGCGCTGGACACGAACTTCGGCGAGGATTGCACCCACTGCCACGGCAACCCGCCCGAGTCCGGCGCGCACCTGGCGCACACCTCGCCGCGGTTCTCCCGGCCGGTGCCCTGCGAGACCTGCCACATCACCCCCACGATGGACACGCTCGAGGCGCCGACGCACTTCGGGCCGCCCCCGGCCGAGGTCACGCTGCTGAACGGTCAGTACGACCCGACCACCGGCCGCTGCTCGAACGTCACCTGCCACAACGCGCTCGGCGCGACGGGCGTGCCCCTGATCTGGACCCAGGTCGACTCGGGCGCGGCCACCTGCGGCGCCTGCCACGGCGTCCCGCCCCCGGGCCACGGCCCCGTCGACTGCGTGCACTGCCACGCCCCGACGGCCGGCCCCGGGCTGACCATTCGCGAACCGATGAATCACGTCAACGGAACTCTCGACCGCTCCGGCGCCGCCGTCATCGCGCCCTGACCCGGACCCGAGCGACCCCAAGGAATCGAGGCCACATCATGACACGCCACTGCCCGCTCCAGACCCAGACGCGCTCTGCCCTGTTCTTCGGCGCGCTCGTCGCCCTGACCGCGTGCTCCGGGGGCTCCGGCGCCAAGGGAAGCACCGGTGAGCCCGGCGCGCCGGGGGCCACGGGCCCCGCGGGCGATCCGGGCGCCGCAGGCCCCCAGGGTCAGACGGGCGAGCCCGGTCCGGCCGGCCCCCAGGGTGAGCCCGGCGCGTCCGGCGCCGTCGGTCCCCAGGGCGAGAGCGGCCCCCAGGGGGCGACCGGCGAGGACGGCGCCGACGGCGACGACGGCGCACCCGGCGAGCAGGGGCCCGCGGGCGAGGCCGGCCCCGAGGGCGCCCAGGGCCCGCAGGGCGAACAGGGTCCGCAGGGTGAGCAGGGCCCCCAGGGCGAGCCGGGCCCCCAGGGCGAGACGGGCGAGACGGGTCGGCACGGCAACGACGGCCTGACGAGCGTGTGGGCGAACGAGCAGACGCGGGTCACCGTGACGAGCGCCGACATCGACGCCGACGGTCACCCCGCCGTGATCTTCACGGTCACGGACGACCACGACCGCCCGCTGGACAACGCCGGCTTCTACACCGAGGGCGCCATCGGCTTCGCGTTCACGTTCTCCCAGGCCGACGCCGACGGCGACTTCACCAGCTACATCACCCGCACGGTGCAGCCGAACGACACGGTCCAGGCGACGTCCGAGAGCAACGGCACGCTGGAGCAGATCGGCCCGGGCGAGTACCTGTACACCTACGCGCTGACGCTCCCCGCGAACGCCGATCGCGCCCGGGTGCACCGCCTGGCGGTCGGCGCGCGCCGCACCTTCGACGACGGCAGCCGCACCGGCGGCTCGGGCAGCTTCGACTTCATCCCGGCCACGGGCGAGGCCACGCAGGGCCGCGAGTGGGTCGCCACGGCGGCCTGCAACGAGTGCCACCAGGGGATCGAGGGGCACGGCGGCCGCTGGACCGAGATCGGCGCCTGCACCACGTGCCACACCGCGCAGACGCACGACGCCGAGACGGGTAACAGCGTCGAGTTCAAGGTGATGATCCACAAGATCCACACCGGCGCCGACCTGCCCAGCGTCCAGGGCGGCACGCCCTACCAGATCATCGGGTTCCAGAACTCGGTGCACGACTTCTCCGCGGCCGCGTTCCCGCAGCCCGTGACCAACTGCGCCACCTGCCACCAGGGCCGCAACGCGGACGCCTGGCAGCGGGCCGACCTGGCCGCCTGCAGCTCCTGTCACGATCGCACCTGGTTCGAGAACGGCGCCCCGCCCGCCGGGTGGACGCAGCACGCCGCCGGCGCGCAGGCCCCCGAGACCTGCGGCGTGTGCCACCCCGCGCAGGGCGGCCTCGCCCCCATCGTCCCCGCCCACCGCGCGGCGCTGGAGAACCCCGCGCTGAACCTGCAGGGGCTGTCGCTCACCATCGACAGCGTCGAGGCCGCGGCGGCCGGGCAGGCGCCTGTCGTCCACTTCCACGCCCGGAACGACGCCGGCGTGCTCGCCGACCTGAGCGTGCTGAGCTCGTTCAGCGTGGTCGTGGCCGGGCCCGTGCCCGACTACACCTGGAGCTACCGCGTCACGGACTCCGCCGCGCGCGCCACGCCCGAGGGCGACGGCTTCGTCGTGACGCTCTCCGCGCCGCTGCCCGCGGACGCCACGGGCTCCATCGCCGTCGGCATGGACGCCTACCGCCGCGTGCCCTACGGCGCGGCCGCCGGCACCGAGGTCGGCCGCGAGGTCGCCAACAACCCCGTCGTCTACGCCGCCATCGGCGGTGGGCAGGCCGCGACGCGGACCCTCGCCGTCGACCGGGAGAAGTGCAACGACTGCCACGCCGACCTGGCGCTGCACGGCGGCGGCCGCAAGGCCATCGAGTACTGCGTCACCTGCCACCACCAGAACGCCACGGACGCCGCCCGGCGCCCCGCCGATCAGCTCCCCGCCGTGACGATCGAGTTCACCAGCATGGTGCACCGCATCCACGCCGGCCCCAACGTGCAGAACCCGGCGATCATCTACGGCTTCGGCAACAGCCGGAACGACTTCTCCGCGGTGGTCTACCCCGGCGAGCTGGGCAACTGCACCGGCTGCCACGTGGGGGACGCCTGGAAGTCGCCGTCGACCTCCGCCTGCACGACCTGCCACGACAGCCCGGACGCGCTGGCGCACGCCGAGATCAACACGACGGCCGGCGGACTCGAGTCCTGCGGCGTCTGCCACGGCGCCGGCCGCGGCGAGGCCGTGGACGCCGTCCACCCGGTCCAGTGAATCCCTTCGGGCCCCCGGACCGACCCCACTGCACAATCGGGTTTTCCGCGCCGCGTCGGCCCGCTATGTTCGCGCCATGGGAAAATTCAGCCTGACGCTCGCCGCCGGTCTGTGCCTCTTCGCGTCGTCCGCGCTCGCGGGCAACCTGAAGATCACGATCTCCTCCGCCACCATCAGCGGCAAGAAGCTGCCCGCCGCCGGGGAGCGCGGGTCGATTCCGTTCTCGGATCTGGCCTGCCTCGCCCTGCCCGGCCTGCGGTCCGTCGCGGACGCCTGCGGCGTGCACGTGGACAAGGACGGCGTGACGCTCCTGCCCGCCCGCGAGCTGACGGAGAAAGCGCCCGTCGACCCGATGGTGCGCTTCGAGTTCGGCGAGCGCGTCGTGCGCACGTACCCCGTGCCGTCCACGCTCAAGCCCAAGTGGGAGTACAGCTTCGTGCTCGACGAGGCCACGCTCGACACGGCGAAGGAGGGCAAGCTCTTCCTGTACGACTACGTGAGCGGGGAGAAAGAGTCCGAACTCGGCAAGGCGACCGTCAAGGCCGCCGAGCTGCGCAAGCCCGGCAAACACAAGACGACGGTCGGGCCGGCCACCATCGAGTGGACGGTCGAGGCCTTGGGCGACAACGCCTCGCGCCGCTACACCTACTCCGTGCCGGCCAACCAGCAGATCGCCGACCTGGCGCGCACGGCCGAGACGAAACAGACCAACGGCGGCTACGTGGCCGTGCCCGTGGCCGAAGGTGAGATCGTCGAGGTCCGGGCCACCGGCACGGTGCAGCCCAACGTGAAGAAGTACCCCGACCGCAAGGCCGGGCCGGATGGCATCGCGACCATCTCGACCAAGGTGCAGTTCAACCAGCCCGGTTTCCGCGACGGCCAGAACCACGCCGCGCTCATCGGTCAGCTCGGCAACACCTCGTTCATGGTGGGCGCGCGCCGCAAATGGACGGCGGAGACCTCCGGTTACCTGATCCTGGCCATCAACGACCTGAAGACGGCCGACAACGGCGGCGCGTTCGATGTCGAGGTGGACGTGTTCGCGCCGGCCTTCACGCCGAAGGAAGAGAGTCAGCTCAAGAAGAAGGGCTCGAAGGCGGACGCCGGTCCCGTCGGCCTGGATCCTCGTATCGTGCAGCAGATCGTGGACACCCACACCGAGGAGCTCCTCGGCTGCGTGTCCAAGGCCAAGGACCCGAACGGGGACGTCGTGCTCCAGTTCCTGATCGCCGCCGACGGCCGGGGTGTGGTGTCCGTGGACTCGGCCTCGCCGAACCTGAAAGAGGTCGGGGCCTGCATGGCCGAGCGCGCCTCGGCGTGGAAGTTCCCGCCGCCCCGCGGTACGGCGGTGGTCCGCTACCCCCTGCACCTCGCGGCGGACTGAGCGCCCGAGGGGATTTGGCGCCACCCGGCGCCTGCGGTAGAAGCAGCGCATGCAAGCCCTGCGCGCCCTGCTCGCCCAACTGCTCGGCCTGGCCGTGGCCCTGTCGCTCTCGCGCATGGTGCCGCCCATGGCGAACGGCGCCTCGTGGGTGGTGATCGCCGCGCTCGGCGCCGCGCTGTTCAGTCGCTGGCCCCTGCGGCAGCCGCGGTGGTGGGTGCCCATTCACCTGGCCTTCCTGCCCGGGCTCTTGCTCGTGTCCCGGCTCGAGGTCGGCGCGGGGGTCTGGCTCGGCGGTTTCGTCGCGCTGGCGCTGGTGTTCTGGGGCACCTTCAAGGGCGACGTGCCGCTGTTCCTGTCGTCGGACGCGGTGACCGAGGCCGTGCTGGAACTCGTCGCCGCGCGGGCCCCCGGTCGAATCGCCGAGCTGGGCGCCGGCGTGGGCACGGTGGCGGTGCCCCTGGCGCGGCGGTTCCCCGAGCGGTCCATCGACGCCTGGGAGCGGGCGCCGGGGCCGTTCCTGACCTGCTGGCTGCGCGCCCGCGGCCGGGCGAACCTGCGGGTGCTCCGGCGCGACTTCTGGGCCGTCGACCTGGGTGAATACGACGTCGTCTTCGCGTTCCTGTCGCCGGCGGTGATGGCGCGCCTCGCGACCAAGGTGCGGGCGGAGATGCGGCCCGGCACGCTCTTCGTGTCCGCGGCCTTCGAGTGCCCCGGCTGGGCGGCGGACGAGGCGCACGTGCTCGACGACCGCCGCGGGACGCATCTGTACGTGCATCGCATCGGCGCCGAGGACAGACTCGACCCATGACGCTGCCTCGCCCACTGTGGCTCGCCCTGGCCGGCCTCGCCGCCGCCGCGTGCAGTGATGCCCGCCCCGTGACCCTCGACCCCGTCGAGGTGGGCCCGCAGTTCGCCCCGGACGCCGCGCCGCCGAGGGCCGACGTCGCGCAGGCCGACGCCGGGCCGCCTCGGGATGCCTTCGGGCCGGCGCACGACTCGACGCCGAGCGCAGACGCCGGCGTCCCCTCGACGGACGCCGCGAACCCGCCGCCCGACGCCGCCGCGCCTGCACCCGACGCCGCCCCACCCCCGCCGCCCGAGCCCCCGTCACCCCGCGTGTTGCCGGCGCTGTTCGAGCGCCTGGACGCCGCCTGGAATCAGGGGATGGGCCTCTCCGACCAGGACAACGAGCAGGCGTCGCTGGCCTGGGGCGAGTCCTATGTCATGCAGGCGTACGTGGCGATGTTCGACGCCACGGGCGAGGGGCGCTGGCTGCAGCGCCTCGCCGAACACATCGAGCGCGTGCTGGCCCACCGTGACGACCGCCGCGGCGTGGCCGACTACGCGGGGCGCTCCCGCGCGTGCTGGCGGGACCGACACTATCAGGACGCCAACGAGCCCTTCTGTTACGCCGTACACACGGGACAGATCACGCTGCCGATGGCCCTGTTGGCCGACCGCTTGGCGGCGCACCCCGAGCTGGCCGCGCTCCCCGGGCCGGCGGGCGACACGCTCGGCGACGCCGCCGCGCGGGCACTGGCCGCCGCGCTCGAGTCGGCCGCCGTGCACGACGACGAGTACAGGCCGGGCCCGGGTGGCGGCGAGGGGTACTACGTATTCCCGGCCGACGCGCCGGCGGGCGTGCCGCAGGGCAATCTGCCGGCGAATCAGCAGAACGTGCTGGGCTCGGTGCTCGCCGTGGCGGGACCGCTGGCCGGCGACGCGGCGGCGACGGACAAGGCCGCGCGCCTGGGGCGTCTGTTCCTGCGCGGCCTCGCCGCCCGGGGGGACGCCTGGGTCTGGGACTACTGGAATCGCCCGGTGGAGGATCGGAGCTTCGACGGTCCCGGCGAGGATCTGTCGCATGCGGCCATCAACGTGCAGTTCGCCGCGCTTCTGGCGGCGCGCGGCGCAGTTTTCAACGCCGTCGAGATGCGGGGGTTCGTCGCTACCTTCACGGATCTCGTGACGACGGGCGAGGCCGACGTGGCCGACCATGTGGACGGCACGGGGAACACCGGCGACTACGACCTGCAGATCGGCCGCTGGCTGCCGCTGACGCCGTGGGACACCCTGGGCGCGGTGTTCTTCACGGTGCAGGGGCGGCTGGACGAGCTCCTCGCCTCAGAGAACGGCAACGCGACGAACCTGCTCGCGCTGGCCTCGATGGCGGCGAGCGAGCCGGACTTCACGCTCTCGGCGGTGACCCTGGTGCCCGGCCCGGCGAGCGCCTGGGCGGGGCTGGCCGTGCCCGCGCCGGGGCGACTCTGGGCCGCGCGGAACTTTGATGGCAGCGTGTATGAATACACGCCGACCCCGGACGGCGTGACCCTCACGGGTCGGGTCGTGCTGCGCGCACCGGACGCCGACTGGGCCGGCCTCGCGCCGTTCCCGCTGCCCGGGGGCGAGGCCGGCGCGGTCGCCGCGCGCAATCGGGACGGTGCGTGGGTGCTGCTCGGTCCCGCGGCGAACGGTGAGCTCGAGGTCCGCGCGACGGACCTGGGCGAGGCCGCCGGCGCGCGGTGGGCCGCCGTGGCGACGGGTGTGTTCGCGCCGGGCGGGCCGACGCTCGTGGTCGCGGCCCGCAACGCCCCGGACGGCGCGCTCTTGCTGCGTGATCCCATCGCCGGCACGACGCTCGCGCGGGCGACCTTCGGGGCGGACGTGGCCTGGGGCGCCGTGGCGGCCTGCGATCTGGACGCCGACGGCCGGGCCGAGATCCTGGCCGCCCGCAACCGGGACGCGCATGTGTTGCTGCTGCGCCCGGACGCCGACACGCTGCGGGTGGACGCCACGCTCGACGCCTTCGGGCCTGCCTCGGACTGGGCCGGCGCCGCCTGCGGTGACTTCGACGCCGATGGCCGCAACGAGGTCGTCCTGGTGCGGAACTTCGACGGCGCGATGTATTCGTTCGCGCTCGACGCCGCGGGGGCGCTCGTGGGCACCGGGCGGCGCGTGCCCTTCGGCGCGAGCCACGACAACGCGCCGCTGGCGGCGGGGCGGCTCTACCCCGACCGCGCGGCGGACCGGCTGCTCGGGGCGAGCCATCGCACGGGCCACGTGCTCGCCTGGTCACTCCGCCCGCTTTGAGCCGGTCCGCGGATTGGGTTGCTCCGGGCGGCGCGTGCCCGTAGGTTGGGATTTCCCCCCGGACCTCGACGAATCAGGAGAGACGATGCGGTCGACGCGCGCGTTTGCGATCATGGTGTGTGTGGCCGGCCTCGCTGCCTGTGACGACGGCGACTCGGCCGATGCGTCGGCGGTCACGGACGCCGGAACGGGTGGCGCGGGCGGCGCGGGCGGCGGCGGCGGCGAAGGCGGCGCGGGCGGCTCCGGTCCCACGCTGCCCGAGGGCTGCGACGCCTACCTCGAGCCGGGAGAGGGTGAGCAGGAGCGCGTGCAGACCGCGCTCATCGAGATCGGCGAGGGGCAGACCCTCTGTTTCGCCGAGGGCACGTTCCACTTCGACGCCGAGCTGTCGCTCGCCGTGAACGGCGTCACGCTCCGGGGGGCCGGCCGCGACGCGACGATCCTCGACTTCGACCGACAGACCGTGGGCGCCAATGGCCTGCTGGTGACCAGCGACGGGGTGACCCTGACGCAGTTCACCGTCCAGGAGACGCCCGGGGACGGCATCCGCGCCAACGACGTGGACGGCATCGTCTTCCGGGACGTCGCCGTGCTCTGGGCGGCGCAGGCATCGGGCGAGAACGGCGCCTACGGCCTGTACCCCGTGCAGTCGCGCAACGTGGTCATCGACCGTTGTCTCGTGGCCGGCGCGCGGGACGCGGGCATCTACGTGGGACAGTCGAGCGGCATCGTCGTGCGCGACAGCGAGGCCCACAGCAACGTGGCGGGCATCGAGATCGAGAACTCCACGGACGCCGAGGTCTTCGGCAACTACGCCCACGACAACGCCGGCGGCCTGCTGGTCTTCAACCTGCCCGAGCTGCCCGTGCAGGACGGCGCCCGGGCCAACGTCCACGACAACCGCGTGGAGAACAACAACGGCGTGAACTTCGGCGCGCCGGGCAGCGTCGTGGCCATCGTGCCGCGGGGCACGGGCATTCTGGTCCTGGCGTCGGACGACAACGAGATCCACCACAACACGATCACCGGCAACCACGGTGTCGGCGTGGCCCTCGTCAGCTACATCCCGGATCTCTTCGGCGAGTACGCGGACCCGAACTTCAACGCCTACCCCGTGGGCAATCACATCCAGGACAACACGTTCGAGGCCAACGGCGAGATGCCCCTCGATCTGCTGGAGTCGCTGCCCGTGGGGCGGCCGTTCCCGGACCTGCTCTGGGATGGCTGCGACGAGGCCGGCGTGGACGCGATGGCGCTGGAGAACCGCAACTGTTTCCATGACAACACCGGCGCGGACTTCCTGGACCTCGACTTCTGCGGTGCCTTCGCGGCGCAGTCGACGGACGCCAGCCTCGTGGAGTGCACCCATGCGCCGCTGCCTTCGCAGGGGGAGTGAGCGCCTCGCCGCGGTCCTCTGCGGCGTCGTCCTCGCGGCCTGCGGGGCGTCCGACGACGGGGACACCGGGACCGCGCCGGCCGTCGACGCCGGGGCCGACGCCGCGGACGCCGCCGGCCCCGATCTGTCGGGGTCGCTGCCCTATGACACCCTGAGCGCCTACGGCTTCTTCACGGGGGCGCTGGTGGACCTGACCCCGGCGCCCGGCGTGCTGCCCTACGAGGTCGCGGCGCCGCTCTGGTCCGATGGCACGGACAAACGCCGGTTCCTGTATCTGCCGCGGGGCACGCGCGCCGAGCGCGACGCCGAGGGCGGCCTGAGCTTCCCCGTGGGCACGGTGACCATCAAACACTTCGCGCTGGCCGGCCGGGCCATCGAGACGCGGCTGCTCATCCGCACGCCCGAGAAGTGGACGGGACACACCTACGTCTGGAACGACGAACAGACCGAGGCCGAGCGCAAGATCGCCGGCCAGCGGCGTGTGTTCCGGAACGCGGCCGGCGAGGACCAGCCCTATCTCATCCCCAATACGAACCAGTGCGGCAACTGCCACGAGCAGGACGACGTCCTGGGCCTGCTCGGTGTGTCCGAGGCGCAGCTCGACCGCATGGTCACCCCGCCCGAGGCGGGCATGGCCGTGAACCAGCGACACTGGCTGGCGCAGCAGGGTGTGCTGCCGGATCCCGGCGCGACGCCACCGCCGGGGCGGCCCCTGGTGGACCCCTACGGCGACGCGCCGTTGGACGACCGGGCGCGCTCGTGGCTGCACGCCAACTGCGCGCACTGTCATCGCGCGGGCGGCAACGGCGGTCCGTCGGGGCTGGAGCTGGGCATCGACGAGGACGACCCGACCCACTTCGGTGTGTGCAAGGGCCCCGTGGCCGCGGGCACGGGCTCCGGGGACCTCGTCGTGGACGTGGACCCCGGCCACCCGGAGCGCAGCATCATGGTGCTGCGGCTGAAGTCGAGCGATCCCGAGGTCAAGATGCCCGAGATCCCCAACCTGCTCCCCGATCCCCGGGGCGTGGCGCTGATCGAGGCGTGGATCGCCGCGATGCCGGAGCGCGACTGCCGCCAGTGAGGGCGGCGATCAGTGCCCGGCGTCCGCCAGGGCCGTCGGCGCCGCGTCGGACTCGGCGCCCTCGACGGCGCGCTTGCGGTTGAAGCGGTCGAGGAGCGAATACACCACCGGCACCACCAGCAGGGTCAGCATGGTGCTGGTGATGAGACCGCCGATGACCGCCACGGCCATCGGGGCGCGCTGCTCGCCGCCCAGGGAGCGGCCGAGCGCCACGGGGAACATGCCGAAGACCATGGCGGCCGTGGTCATCAGGATGGGTCGCAGACGCACGGGCCCGGCGGCCAGGAGCGCCTCTGTCTTGCTCATGCCCTGGGCCCGCAGTGTGTTGGCGTAGTCGACCACCAGCACCGCGTTCTTCGTGACCAGACCCATGAGCATGATCACACCGATCATGCTGAAGATGTTCAGGCTCATCTGGGTGAGGAACAGCGCGCCGAACGCGCCGATCGTGGCCAGGGGCAACGAGAACATGATGGTCAGCGGGTGGATGAAGCTCTCGAACTGCGCCGCCAGGATCAGATAGACCAGGATGATGGCGAGCAGCAGCGCCTGACCCATGTAACCGGCGGACTCCTGCATGGCCTGCGCGCGGCCGACCCAGTCCGTCGTCAGGTCCGCGGGCACGACCTCTTTCGCGAAGCCCTCGATCTCGGGCAGGGCGTCGCCCATGACCTTGCCGTTCAGGTTGGCGAGCACGGTGACCTGGCGCAGGCGGTTCTGGCGTTCGATCTGCGCCGGGCCGGTGCTGCGCTCGACCTTGACCACCTGGGAGAGCGGCACGAGCGCGCCGCTGGCCGAGCGCACCTGGATGCTGCTCAGGTCGCCCACGCCCTTGCGCTGGGCGTCCTCGAGGCGGACGCGGACGTCGATGCGGTCGCCGGCCAGGGGCAGCTCGGTGACCTTCTCGCCGGCGATGAGCGTGCGCACGGTGCTGGCCACGGCGGCGGCCGGGATGCCCAGGTCCGCCGCACGCTCGCGGTCGATGTGCACCGCGAGCTCGGGTTTGCCGGCGCGATACGTCGAGTCGATGTCCGCGTAGCCGCCGGCCGCGCGCATCTTCTCCACGATCTTCGAGGCCGCGGCGTTGAGCTGGTCGTAGTCGTTGCCGCGGATGTTGAACTGCAGCTCCTGCGACCGCATGCCGCCGCCGCCCACGGCCTGCACGGGCTCGACGGAGACCGTGTTGGGCGTCTGGGTGCCGATCAGATCGCGGGCGTAGGCGATGGCCGCCATCGTCGTGAACGTGCGTTCGTGACGATCGACGAGCGACACGTGAATCTGGCCGGCGTTGATCATCGGCGGGGTGCCGCCGCCCACGGTGGTGAACTGCGTGGTCACGCCGGGCATGGTCTTCAGCTTGGTCGCGATGGCCGCGCCGAAGGTCTCCGTCGACTCGAGCGAGGCGCCCGGGGGCAGCTCGAACTTGACCAGGAACTCGCCTCGGTCCTCGGGCGGCAGGAACTCCTTGGGCGTCTTGCCGAGCAGGGCGATGCTGGCGAAGAACACCAGCGTGGCGATGCCCATGGTGGCCCAGCGCCAGTTCAGGGCCCACGTCAGCGTGGCCCGGTACATGCGCTCGACGCCGCCCAGCAGGCGGTTGATGCCCTGCACGAGGGCGTTGCCCTCGCCGTGGTCGGCCTTGAGGTAACGGGCCGAGAGCATGGGCGTGAGCGTGAAGGACACGAGCAGCGACACCGCGACGGCGAACGCGACGGTGAGGCCGAACTGAAAGAAGAACCGGCCGATGATGCCCTTCATCGTGGCGACGGGCACGAACACGGCCAGGATCGACGCGGTGATCGCGATGACGGCGAGGCCGATCTCGGCGGTGGCCTCACGGGCGGCGCGCCAGGGGCCCTTGCCCATCATCAGGTGGCGGTGGATGTTCTCGATGACCACGATGGCGTCGTCGATCAGGATGCCGATGCTGAGCGTGAGGCCCAGCATGGTCATGTTGTTGAACGTGAAGCCCATCGCCTGGATGAAGCCGAAGGTGGCGACGACCGAGGTCGGCAGCGCGATGGCGCTGATGATCGTCGCGCGCCAGTCGTGCAGGAAGAACAGGATGATGAGCACGGTCAGGATGGCGCCGAAGAGCAGGTCGAACTTCACGTCGTGAATCGACGCGGCGATGAAGAGGCTGTTGTCGATGGGCACGCCCAGGGTCACGCCCTTGGCCAGCGTGGGTTTGATCTTGTCCAGCTCGGCCTTGACCTTCTCGGCCACGGAGACCGTGTTGGCGCCGGACTGCTTGCGGATGACCAGCGACACGGCGCCCTTGCCGTCCACGTTGGACGACGAGGCCGCCTCCTCCTGGCCGTCCTCGATGCGGGCGATGTCCGAGACGCGGATGGGCACGCCGCCCGCGGCCGTGAGGATGAGATCGCCGAGCTGTTTGGCCGACTTGACCTCGCCCTTCGTCTTGACCGTCAGCTCCTGGCCGCCGATCTGGATGCGCCCGCCGGGGACCTCGAGGTTCTGCATGCGCAGGGCGTTGCCCACGTCGCCGACCGTCAGGCCGTAGGCCGTCAGGCGCTCGCGGTTCACCCACACGTGGACCTCGCGGTCGCGGCCGCCGACGACGTCGATGGAGCCGACGCCGCCGATCTTCTGCAAGCGCGCCTTGATCACATCGTCGGCGATGCGGGTGAGTTCGCGCGTGCCGAGGTCGCCGGCGACCGTGACGGACATGATCGGCGCGGCGCCGACGTCGAACTTCTCGACGACGGGCGGCTCCAGGTCCGGCGGGAGCTCGGGCAGCACGGCGGAGACCTTGTCGCGCACGTCCTGCGCGGCCTGGTCGGCGTTGCGCTCGAGCTCGAACTCGAGCACGAGCTGGCCGACGTTCTCCAGGCTGGTGGAGCGCATGCTCTTCAAGCCGCTGAGCGTGTTCAGGCGCTCCTCGAGCTTGTCGATGACCTTCTGCTCCACGGCGCCCGGGTCGGCGCCGGGGTAGATGGCCAGCACGGTCATCACCGGGAACTCGACGGTGGGGAACAGATCCACGCCGATCTTGGGGTACGCCAGGGCCCCGACCACGATGAGGACGAGGTTCATGACGGACGCCAGGACGGCGCGTTTGATGCTGACGTCGGCGAGTTTCATTGGGCGGCGCTCCCGGGGGCGGCCGCGTCCGGCGCGCGGACCTCGGCGCTGGGCGCGGCGCCGTCCAGCCGGACCTCGGCAAACAGACCCGGGGCGAGCGCGCGGTCCTCGTTGGGCAGGTCGGCGTAGACCGAGAAGGCGCGCGTCTGCGGGGTGACCAGGGGCACCACGCGGGTGATGCGGGTGGTCAGCTCGCGGCCGATGGCCGGGAAACGCACGGTCACCGCGTCGCCGGCCTTCACGCGGGGCAGCAGGGCGGCGGGCACGTCGATCTTCAGGTCGAGCGGGTCGACCTCGGCGAGCATGATCAGCGGCGCCGGGGGCATGGTGCTGATCCACTCGCCCTCGCCCTTGAGGCGGGCGGTCACGAGGCCGGCGAAGGGCGCGCGCACGTCCGCGTCGCCGGCCATCTTGCGGGCCATGTTCACCGCGACCGTGGCCGACTCGACGCCGGCGGCGGCGGCGTCCCGGGCGGACTTGATGCGGTCGAGCTCGGCCGTGGGCACGGCCTGGTCCTTGTCCAGCTTCTCCAGGCGGGCGACCTCGCGCTCGGTGCTGGCGAGCTGCACGCGGGCGGCCTTGAGGCCGGCGTCGGCCTGGGCCACGCGCAGGGCGGCGTCCCGGCGATCGAGCACCGCGATGACCTCGCCGGCCTTCACGAAGTCGCCCTCGCGGACCTTGAGCTCCACGAGCAGGCCGCTGCCCGAGGCGGAGACCTGGCTGGTGCGGCGGGCGGCGGTGGTGCCCGTGAGCAGGGCGCCCGGGTCGGCAGCGGCCTCCTCGGCCGCGCCCTTGGCCTCGCCCGCCGTGACGAGGGACGTGGCCGAGGGCGGCGTGCCGGGCAGGGTGGCCTTGGGGCCGGCCTTGGTGTCCGCGCCCGGCTGGCAGGCCGTGAGCGCGAGGGTGGCGCAGGTCGCGGCGGCGGTCTTCAGGAGACGAGTGCGAAGGGACATCATGGATTCACTCCGGAGCGAGAGGCGTCGAGAACGGGCTGTCCCATGGCGGCGCGCAGCCGGGCGCGGGCGATCAGACGTTCGTAGCGGGCGTTTTCGAGGTTGACGCGCGCCTGCAGCAGCGCGGTCTCGGCGTTGATGACATCGGTGGTCGTGGCCTGCTGCGCGTCCAGTCGGGCGCGCTCGAGGCGCAGGGCCTCCTCGGCCTGGGCGATGGCCCCCTCGGCCACGGGCACGGCGCTGTCGGCCGTCTTCAACTGCACGTGGGCGGCCTCGGCCTCCAGGCCCACGCCCTTCTCGGCCTGGGCCAGCAGGGCGCGCATGGCGTCCTCCTGGGCGCCGGCGACGTCCACCTGCTTGGCGGTGGCGCCCCACTCCCAGGCCGTCCAGGTGAGAAAGAGACCGCCGAAGAAGCTGTCCGCCGCCGAGAACGTGCTGCCCTCGGAGTGCTGGTACTGGCCGATCAGGTTCACATCGGGGAGCAGCTTCGCCTTGGCCACGTGAATGGCCTCCTGGGATTGCCGAAGCCGGGTGTTCAGCTCGACGATCTCCGGGCGGTCGGACCTGGCGGCGTCCCGCGCGCGGCCGAGCTCCGGCACGGGGGCGGCGTCCAGGGCCGGCGCCTCGGAGGACAGCTCGAAGGTCTCCCCGGGGGCGGCGCCGACCTGCATGGCCAGCGCGGCCTGGGCCTGCTGCACCATGCCCTGCACGTTCAGCGACTGCTGGCGCGCGGCGGCCACGGCCACCTGGAGCTTCAGCACGTCGTTCTTGCCCAGGACGCCGTTGGCGTAGAGCGACTCGACCTTCTTTTGCTGGGCCTCGAGGCTCTCCACCTGCTGCGCCGCGGCGCGGCCGAGGGCCTGGGCCTGCAGCGTGCGGAAGTAGCCGGTGATCGTGTCGATCTCGACCCTGTGGCGCCGCGACGTGGCCTGCTGCCGGGTCGCCGTCACGTTGAGATCGGCCACGTCCGCGGCCTGGTTCACGGCGATCAGGCCCAGCAGGGGCTGGATGATCTGCACCGTGGCCTGGGCCGTGACCTGGTCGCGCACGGTGGTGGGTTTGCCCAGGCCGCCGAGGGCTTGGACGATGCCGGCGACGGCCTGCTCGTAGGGCGTGGTGGGCGCGGGCAGGGCCGGGAAGCCGGCGCCGCCGCCCGACGCGAACGAGACGGTCTGGGCGCTGTCCCAGACGATCACGTTGCCCTCGAGGCGCAGCTTCGGGCCGTAGTTGGCCCGGAGCGCGGAGGCGCTGGACTCGGCGCCCTCGGTCTGGGCGGCGAGGCTCGCCAGGGTCGAGTCGTGGGAGACCGCGCGATTCACGGCCTCGTCCAGCGAGAGGGGGCTCGCCAGAATCGCGGCGAGCGGGAGGAACGGGACGATCATGATTTCTGCCTTCTGGCACCGTCGAGAAAGAGATCGATGAGATGGTCGCAGAGCGTCACCATGGCCGAGAGCGCCGGGGGCGCTTCATCGGTCAGCGTGGTGACCAGACCACCGCGCAGCAGCCCGGTGAACGCCGAGGCGAGCTGCTCCGGCGTCATGTGGTGGGCGAGCGCGCCCTCGGCCTGGCCCCGCGCCATCAGCGAGGTCCAGGGGTCCAGCGTGCGCCGCTGGCAGTGCTGCACGCGCAGCGCCTGCGCCCCCAGGCTGGGCGGGCCGTCGCGACCCTCGAGCGCCATGAGGATGCCGCGGTTCTCGAAGCCGAGCTCGACCATGCGGCGGGCCCGGAACCGGATGACCTGATCGAACGGAAGCCCCTCGGGCAGTGGCTCGGAGAGCGCGTGCACGAAGCGCTCCGAGATCTGCTCCATGGCCGCCACGAAGATGTCTTCCTTGCTGCGGAAGTAGTTGTAGAGCGCCGCGGGCGAGTACTCGGACTCCCGGGCGATCTCCTCCATCGTGGCGGCGGCGAACCCCACGCGCTGAAACACGGCCGCGCTGGCGGCCAGGATGCGTTCGCGGCGCCACTGCAGCTCCGCTTCGGACCTTTTTTGACGAGACATTTCATTATTGTGACCAAGGATGCCAGAAAAGTAAATATGGATTCAGGAAATGCCCGCGGCGACACTCGGGCCATGGAGTGGTGGAGCGCGTTTCTGACGGCGGCCCTGCTCGGCGGATGCGCGCCGAGCATCCTGGACGACTGCCGCACGGACGCCGACTGCGCGACGGGGGTCTGCGACCAGGGCTACTGCGTGCCCGAACCCGAGGTCGTGGGCCCCTGTGCGGGCGCCGAGGCCCTCGGCCCGCTCTATGCGCCCGATGGCACGCTCTGCGACACGGTGCGCACGGTGGCGCGCTGGTCGCCGGGCGCCCCGGCGTCGTTCGACGGCGTCGACGCCTCGGCGGCCCCCCTGACCGTCGAGGCCTGGGTGCGGGTCGGCACGGGGGCGGCCGAGACGCTGGTCGTCGCGCGGGACGCCGTCTGGCGCTTCGAGCTGGCCCCGGCCGCGGCGGGCGGCTACGCGCCGCGGCTGCACCTGGCGGCGTCGGACGAGATCATCGCGTTCCCGGGCGCGACCCCCGTCGCCGCCGACGTCGCCACGCACGTCGCGCTGGTGTTCGAGGGCAGCGGCCCGACCCCAGCGCGCACCTGGGTCTTCACCGGGGACGGCACGCGCACGGACGCCGCCGCGCCGGTGTCGCTGTCCGCCACGACGACGGCCGGGCCGCTGCGCTTCGGCGGCGTCAGCCTCCTCGCCGCCCGCGTGCTGACGGGTGTGCTCTCGCCGACGGACCTGGCCGCGGCTCCGGCTCCGCTCAGACCGGACTGATCAGCCGCAGCAACCGCTCGGGGTTCGCCGCGCCGCGCACGCCGGCCCACCGCAGCGCGGCCGCGGCCTCTTCTGCGCCGCGCGCGCCGCCCACGACGCACCCGTGCGCGTGCCGCCCCGCCTGGGCGTACAGCAGCATGTCGCACCGCTCGGCCGCGTCCGCGCCCCGCCGCAGCAGGTCCCGCGCCGCATCCGCACGGCCCTCGCGCCGCGCGACCGCGCCCTCGATCAGGTCGGCCAGCGCGACGTGCCAAGGTTGTCCCAGGCGCCGGAGCGCGCGGGCGTCCGACCGGGCGCGGGGCAGGGCGCCGGTGGCCACGGCGGCGCGGGCGCGGGCGTCCAGGAACACTGCGCGCGTGTAGTCCACCTGCCAAACGAAACTCCAGCGGATGGCCCGGGCGGTCGCGTCCGCCAGCGACAGGGCCCCGGCGGCGTCGCCGCCGTACAGCCGCAGGTAGATGCGCGAGACCTGGTAGTAGAAGTCCTGGAACTCCACGTGTTTGGCGTGCCAGTCGGCGTGCGCCTGCTCGACCTCGACGAGGCCCTGCTCCGGGGCGTCGCGCAGGATGCTCGGCACGGCGAACACGGCCAGCACGAAGTAGGCCTCGGTGTAGCGGTCGCCGCGCGCCCGCGCGTCCCGGGCCCGCTCCGGCGCCACGTCCCGCACCCGGGCCAGGTCGCCCATCCACCACGCGCTGCCCAGGGCGTACGCGTCCGCCGTGGCCTGCTCCCACACCAGCCCCGGCCGCTCGCGCCGAAAGGCCTCGCCGGCCTCCTCGGCGGCCCGCAGGCTGCGCGCCCAGGTGCCGGCCTGGAACTCGGCGATCGCCTCGCACAGCCGCAGGTAGCAGGCCGCCTCGGGGGCGTCGCGCCGGTCGGTCAGGCCGCGTCCCAGATCCAGCAGCAGCGCGGCCCGCGCGCGCCCGGACGCCCCTTGCGTCGCCTGCACGGCGGCCTCGACGGCCACGGCGCGCGCCACCCGCTCCGGATCCCGCGTGCGCAGGGCCTCGCGCAGCGAGCGCCCGACCATCGCGGCGCCCCGCAGCAGGTCGATGGGTGAGAGACACTGCGCCACCGTGAAGGCCACGTCCGCGCGCCGCGCCTCGTCCGGGGGGACGTCCTCGGGCGCCCGCGGCTGGAATCCCAGGCCCCGCACGCCGAGCTTGAACCGATTGCGCAGGATCTCCAGCAGGGCGCCCAGGCGCGTCTCGGGGAGGCGCATGTGCAGCGCGGCCATCAGCGTGCGCAGGGCGTCGCGCCCCTCGTCCAGCCGGGCGGCCCGCAGGAACTGCTCGGCGGCGCGCTGCCGCAGCACCAGCGCGGTGTCCCCCGTCGCGCCGGCGGCCAGGGTGGTCCACAACTCGGCGGACTCCGCCGACCGCCCCGTGAGGGCCAGCGTCTCGGCGATGCGCCGCCGCAGATCGCCCCCGGCCGCATCCTGCGTGGCGCCCAGCGCGCTCGCCCGCTCGAACAGCCGCGCCGCGCGGTCGAACGCCAGCTTCTCCAGGGCCTCCTCGGCCGCGCGCAGGATGTGCGGCGTCGCCTGGCTCGCGTGCCCGGAGGCCTCCAGGTGCTCGCCCACGGTCGCCTGGGCCACGCCCGCCACGCCGGAGAGCGCCGCGGCCATGCGCGCGTGCAGCGCCCGCCGCTCGTCGACGCCCAGCGTGGACACCACGGCCTCGCCCAGCCGCGCGTGGGCGACCTCGGCCTCGCGCTCGTCGCCGGCGCCGTGCACCCAGACCAGCCGGTCGCTCTGCAGGGGCCGCAGCGCGCTCTCCAGGTCCTCGTCCGGCGGCAGGCAGCGGGACAAGGCCCCCAGGGGCACCGGCCCGGCGGCGATGGCCAGCACCTCGAGCAGCACCCGCGCTCCGGGCGTCAGCGCGCTCGTGCGCGCGGCCACGGCGGCCACCAGGTTCACGACGGGGTGGTCGCCCGTCTCGGCGAACCGCGCCAGCTCCGCGGCCAGGAACGGGCTCTGCCCCGCCTCGCGCAGGATGGCCTCGGCCGCCTCGTCCGGCAGCATCGGCGCGATGCCGTGCACCAGCCGCCGCATCTCGGCCACGCCCAGGGGCCCGAGCACCAGCGTTTCGTGGGGCAGCCGCTCGTGCAGGTGGTTCAGGAAGGGCGACCGCGTGCGCTCCTCGTTGCGGTGGGCGGCGATGAGCAGCATCGGCACGGGCGCCGGCGGCGTGAAGAGCACCTCGAGCAGCTCCGCCGAGTCGTAGTCGGCCCACTGCAGGTCGTCGAGCGTGATCATCAGCGGCTGCCGCAGCGCGAGCTGACACAACAGCTCCCGCAGCGCGCGGAACGCCCGCCGTCGCCACGTCGCGTGGGCCACCGCCTCGCTGGGCGTCGCGTCCTTCCGGACCTCGAGCGTGCGGCCCAGCACCGGGAACAGCTTCAACAGCGGCGGCAGATCCTCGACCACCGGCGGCGGCAGCCCCCGCGCCCGCAAGCGCGACAGCGTCTTGCCCAGCGCGTCGATCAGGCTGTCCACGCCCTTGAAGGGCACGCTCTCGCGCTCGTGGCACCGCCCGGTGAGCAGCAGCGCGCCGTCGCTCTCGGCCGTCATCGCCGCGAAGTGCCGCACCAGCGTGGACTTGCCGATACCCGACGTGCCGGACACGGCCACGATCACCTGCGTGCCCGCCCGCGCCGCGGCCCAGGCGGCCTCCAGGCGCTCGACCTCGGCCGCGCGCCCCACGAAGGGCGAGCGCAGCGCGGTGAGCGTCGGCACGGCGGCCAGCGTCGCGCCCAGCGCCTCGCAGATGGTCTGCCCCGCCGGCCGTTGCTCCGGCGCCCGAAGCAGCATCCGCTCGGCCAGGGCGGCCAGGTCCGGCGCCAGGGCCCGCGCGTCGGCGGACAGGGGCGGCGCCTCGCCCCGCGACTTGTCCACCAGGATCTTGAGCGGCCCGCCCGAGAAGGGCAGGTGACCGGAGAGGGCCTCGTAGATCATCACCCCCACGGGGTACCAGTCGGCGGCGGCGGAGTGGGCCTTGCCCGCCGCCTGCTCCGGCGCCATGTACTCCAGCGTGCCGGCGCTTCGATCCGTCGTGCGGTCCTCGCGCGTCTCCTCGAAGTCCGCCGCCAGCCCGAAGTCCACGAGCTTCAGCCGCCCGTCCGCGCGCACCAGCACGTTGGCCGGCTTCACGTCCAGGTGCAGCTTGCCCGAGGCGTGCAGGTGCGAGAGCCCCGCGGCGAGCTGCCGCAGGCAGTCGCGGAGCCGGCGCAGGTCCAGCGCGCCCTGGGGCCGCACGTGCCGCGTGAAGTCCACGCCCTGCACCAGCTCCATGGTGAAGACCCAGTCACCGCCGCTCTGCAGGAGCTCGTGGAGCTGCACCAGGTTGGGGTGGTCGATGGCCTCGACCGCGCGGAACTCCTGCTTGAACCGGTAGATGCTCTCGGGCCCGGCCAGCTTGAGCTTCTTGATGGCGACCTCGACGCCGCGCACCGTGTCCAGGCCGGCGTACACGTCGCCGAAGCCGCCCTGGCCGAGACGACGCAGGTGCTGAAAGCGCGGATCCTCGGTCAGGCCGGTCATGAACCCCGAGGCCTAACATAGCTTCGCGCCGGCGCAAAGAAGACTCACCCGATGGTCAGGTCGCCTGCCTGTTCAGTCACGTCGAGCGTGTGGTCCAGCATCGCGTCGCCGTCGAAGACCGCCCGCAGCGCCACGTTCCGCCCGGCGAGCACCTCGGGCAGCCAAACGCGGTCGTCGGCCCACATCTCGTCGTAGGGGAGCGCGTGCACGTCGCCCCAGAACGGCAGCGCCTCGTCCGACTCGGTCGGCTCGCCCACGCAGTCCGTCGCCGTGAACACGGTCACGTGCAGCGCCAGGCCGTCGGCGAACTGGAACGAGAGCGTGCCCCGCGTGCGCACGGCCAGGGGCGTCACGCCGACCTCCTCCTCGACCTCGCGCACGGCGGCGGCCAGGGCGGTCTCGCCGGGGGTGAGCTTGCCGCCGGGGCCGTTGATCTTGCCCATGCCGAAGCCGCGCTTCTTGCGGATGAGCAGCACGCGCTCGCCCCGGAACACGAACAGCAGCGTGGCCCGGATGGCGGGGGTCCAGGTCTCCCAGTCGATGTCGGCGCAGCGTCGCATTCCAGGACTCCCGTTTCTCATTTGTGCCCGAACACGCTTCGGGTCGACTCGCTTTGCCCCGGGGCCGGAGCCGGGGCATGCTGCCGCCCATGAACGTCAATCGCAAATGGATCGTCCTGCTCGCCCTGGCGGCCACCCTGCCCACCGCCGTCGCCCTCGCGTCCGGCGCCGGAGACCGGGGCCGGGTCGGGTTGAGCGCCCACGGGGGCCAGTGGACCGCCGGCAGCTGCGGCACCACGGAGTTCCGCTCCGCCGGCGGCGGCGAGGGGTTTCTGGAGTGGCTCGGCGACAACGTCCGCATCACGCTCGGCGGGCGCGTCATGCGGGAGCGCACGCAGTCGGTCAGCGGCGACGGCGCCACCCCGCCCGGCGCGGGCGACATTCAGATGAGCACGTCGCTGGTCGTCGCCTGGCGTCACGAGTTCTTCGAGCTCGGCGCGGGCGTGGGGTACCTGCGCTACTCCGACGTCGGCCACGCCACCCAGCAGGTCCTGCTGCCCGCCGCGACCGTCCGCCTCGGCCCCGAGTGGCTGTACCTCAACACGTCTCTGTTGGACTTCTCGCCGGAGAACCTGGGCATCGGCACGTTCCGCCTCGGCCTCGGCGGCGAGATCGGCAAGGTCGACCTGTGGGGCGGCCTCGGCGTGCAACCCCACCTCGGCGGGATCACGGCCGGGGTCATGTTCCCCGTGACCGAGCACCTGCGCGGCCGCGTCGACGCCCTCTTCGGCGGCGAGCAAGGTGGCCACACGTCGTTCGAAGGCGGCCTCGGCCTGAGCTACGAGTTCCTCGAAGGCCCGATGGCCGGGCCGCTCTGAGCCCCGCGCCCGCTCAGTTGCACCCGAACCGCAGGCGGTTGTTCGCCGCGCCGTCCGCCGACTCGACGACGGCGTTGGTCACGTCCACGTTGAAGTCCACGCACTCGGGGAACGGGTTGCCGCCGTCGAACTCCACCAGGCTGAAGCAGCCGCCGCCCCCGGCGGCCGGGAACTGCCAGACCTCCACGGCGGCCCGCGGGAAGGCCGGCAGGTTCACGACGGCGTTGGCGCCGAGGCCGTTGATCTGTCGCGACACGTTGGGCGTGCTGCCCTCCTGATTGATCACGTCGTTCGTGACGACGGTGGCGGCGGGCACGGCGGTCGTCGAGGCGTTGCGGATGCGCCACGCGATGGCCGGCGGCTGCACGATGGCCCGGGTGCCCGCGCCGATGATCGGCTTGTTCACGGCCTCTTCGGAGAGGCGCGCCGCGCCCTGCAGGGCGCAGAAGCTGTCGTCCACCCGGATGTACGTCTCGGTCTGGTTGCCGATCGAGGCGCCCGAGGGCCGGTAGGGGATGGGCGTCCCGACGAACTCCGCGAGCAGGTTGGGCAGCACCGGCGGCGGCGGGGGCGGGGCCGCGGGGGCCGTCGCCACGAAGGTCTGCTGCGCGCCGAACACCGGGATGCGGGGCAGGTCCTGGGCGACCGCGTCCCGGTTGTCGATGATCTTCACCCAGCGATAGAAGACGGTCTGTCCCTGCGCCGCGAAGTTGCGGGGCACCGTGGTCCTGTAGTTGCGCAGGTTCGTGGTGGCGCCGTTGCCGATGAACGCCGCGTTGAGCGTGCCGAAGGTGGCCGTGTTCGGCGTCGCCTGACCGTTCAGGGCGCGGGTGCGGTTCGTCTCGAGCTCCGCGGCGCTCCGGGCGTAGAACAGACGCATGCTCACACGGCTGACGCAGGCGGCGGGCAGGGGGTTCTGCGCCACGCGGAACATCTGGGTCTGCACGTCGAGCACCAGGTTGGTGTTGCGCGTCGTGTCCACGTCGGACGAGGTCACGACGACGGGCGCGGCGACGAGCGCGAACAGACCCAGGGCCGAGTTGCAGTCGACGGCGGCCTCGGCCTGCGAGGGCGAGAGCACGGCGGCGGCGGTCAGGGTCGTCAGAGCGGCGAGGGCGAGGGTGCGAGCGTTCATGATGTGTCTCCGTGTGTTCTCTTCGGCGGTCGTCTCGAAACCGCGACGGGAGACATCCATTGCAGCGGGCGTGCCAACGCCCGAAGACGCGAAAACGGCGCAAATCCGCCCGGGGGGCGGCTCTCCCGTGTTCCACCCGTGTTCCGCCGTGTTCCGCGACGTGCCCCGCCGTGTGTTCTGCGGACGTCCGGCGCGACGCTCAGCTCTCTTGCGTCAGCGCGCAGTCCTTCACGGCGTCGAGCAACTCCGAGCGCAGCGTCTCCATCTGGTCGTGGGCCAGGCGTTGGCCCACCTGCGAGATCCACCACATCACGACCATCAGCACGAGCGCGCCCGCGGAGATCCCCAGCGACCAGGGCTGCGCGCCCGTGGTCAAGAGCGCCGCGGCGAACGCGAGGCAGAACAGGAAGGTCACCGAGAGGATCAGGTAGAAGAACGCGAAGCCCGTCCACACGGTCGGGTGCGGGCCGAAGCGGGCGAACAGATGCGCGCCCGCGTCCGCCGGCGTGACCTCGATGGTGAGCCACGGCGACCAGACGCGCTGGGCCTCCTCGGGCACAGTGAGCACGAAGAAGTCCCGCTCCCGCACGCTCTCATTGCCGCCGCCGCCGGGCACGCGGGTGCGCCGCAGCGTCTGGGGCCCGGCCTCGAGGCGCTCACACAGCCGCTGCAACACCACCGTGCTCGGGCAGGCCAGGGTCATCTCGAACTTGGGACGCAGCGGGATCGTGGGCATGGCTCGCTTCCTGAGTCGGTGACGCCGGCCGGATCGAACCTACGGGCCCCCCGCCGCGGGGTCAAGACTGGCCGCGCCGGGTGATCAGAACCGGACGCTCAGCCCCAGGTAGGGGAGGCCCAGCGCGAGCCATCCCAGGTCCACGTCGCCGACCGGGCGGGCGAGGGCCACGTCTGCGGCGACGAAGTCGCTGTAGAAGCGCACGCCATACGTCACCAGTCCGTACGGCGCGATGCGGAAGAGGCCACCCTCGGCCGCGGTCACCGCGCCCTGACCCTCGACCATCACGTCGAGCCAGTCCGTCGTGCGCAGCGTCGCGCCGGCCTCGAGCGCCAAGAGACCGGCCCAACCCTTGCGGTCGCTCACCGAGCCGACCAGCGCGCCGGCGTGGAGCGACATCCCGGCGTGGACGGAGAACCGCCCGGCGTCGCCCAGGAAGCGGTCGACCGCCACGCCCGGCCCGAGCGTGTAGAGGCCGCCCCGATAGCCGTCGTCGCCCCACGACGAGAAGTCCAGGTTGGTCAACCGGGCCGCCACGACCGTCCGGTCGCTCCGATGCACCACGTACTTGGCGTGCAGCCCGACCCACTCGGGCGGCGACGCGACGGGCGGAGTCATCGTGAGCGAGAGCGAGAGCCGGTCCGTCAGCCCCGCCGAGAACCCGAACACGATGATCTCGTAGATGTTCAGCGAGAACGAACCGGCAGGGAGCGTCTCGGCGTGGCTCGTGAGAAAGCCGTGGTCGCCGCCGGCGTTGGCCGCGCGGGCGAGGCCGGCGGGGTTCTCCTCCGCCCGCCCCAGAGCCGGCACGAGCGTGAGAGAGAGCGCCGCCACGACGCCGCGCGCGCTCATTTGAGCTGGCTGTCCTTGCTCCCGCGGCGGTTGTACATGCTCTGGGCCGCGTTCTGGCCATCCTGCTCGGCCTGGCAGCGCACGCAGCGGCGCACGCCGGGCACGGCCTGGCGGCGTGCCTCGGGGATGGGCGCGTCGCAGTCCTCGCACTCGGTCAGCCCCGGCCCCCGCGCGAGGCGGCTCCGGGCGCGGGAGACCTCGCTCTCCACGCTCGCGTCGATCTGGTCCTGCACGGCTCCATCCGGAACCCATCCAGACGCCATGGGCGCCTCCTCGGCCTGGGGGTCGATACCGGAGAGTCAGTGTAGCGGAGAGAGCGCCGCCGCGGCGAGCAGCCCGAACGCCAGCAGCCGTGCGGGCTCGGCGAACCGGGCCCAGCGCCGGTCCTCGGCGAGGCCGCCGATCACCCCGAACGACAGCAGGATCCACACGGCGATCGCCGCCCGCAGCGTCAGGGGCAGGCCCGCGCCGGCGGTCAGCAGGGCCAGTACGGCGCCCAGCACCAGCACGAAGTGCGCGGCCACGTAGACCGACCGCCCGGGGGTCGCCGGCGGGGTGTAGAGCGCGTAGTCGATGTCCGTCCGCAGGGGGCCGGCGGGAGCGGGTTCGTCCGCCGCGCGCCACTCCGGCGGGGCGAAGAACACACGCAGGCGGTCGCCCAGCCGGGACATGCCCGCGGCGCGGCGCCACAGCTCGACCCAGGGCTCCACGTTGGCCCACACCGGGTTCACGCTGCGCAGGGGCTTCACGGTGCCGTAGCGCGGCTCGGCGGCCTCGGGCTCGAACGTGCCGAACAGCTTGTCCCAGACGATCAGCATGCCGGCGTGGTTGCGATCCAGGTAGGGGGCGTCCACCCCGTGGTGCACGCGGTGGTGGGCCGGCGTGTTGAACCAGCGCTCGAAAAAGCCCGTGCGCTTCACGAGTTTGGTGTGAATCCAGAACTGGTACAGGGTGTCGATGCCGACGGTGGCCAGGAACACGGCCACGGGTACGCCGAGCAGCGCCAGCGGCAGGTAGTAGAAGAACGAGAACACCTGCTGCAGCCAGCTCTGTCGCAGGGCCACGCCCAGGTTGTAGTGCTCGCTCTGGTGGTGGACCACGTGGGCCGCCCACAGGAAGTTCACCCGGTGGCTCGACCGGTGGAACCAGTAGTACAGGAAGTCCACGCCGAGCAGCGTGCCGAGCCACACGGCCACGGAGTCGGCGGGCAGCTCGAACAGACCCACGCGCGACCGCACGGCCTCGTAGCCCCAGACCATCGCGCCGAGCAGGAACGCGCCGATCACCTGCTGCCCGGCGCCGCAGCCCAGGTTGGCCACGGTGTCGTGCAGCCGGTAGTCGCGGACCTCCGGCGGGTGTCGCCGCCAGGCCGCGTACTCGGCGCCGATCATGAGGAAAAAGGCCGGAATGGCCAGGACGATGGGTTCTGCCATGGGGGGAGCATAGCTCAGGTGCGAACCACCGTACGCACCCCCGCGTAAATCACTGCCAATTGAAACGCTTTGCGGTGCCGGTCTACAAGCCCGCCGGTTTGCGCTCGCATCTGGAGAACCCATGTCGGATCGTACCCTGGTCGACCTCGCCGAACGCGTCGGCACCACGCTGGTCAAAGAGGCCCGCGGCGCCCTGCAGAGTCTGCGCGGAGAGCCGCTCAAGGTGGGCGCGGGCGACACGCGTTTCGTGCCCCCGGCCGCGGCGCCGATCCCGCCCTCGGACACCGAGTCCAACGACGGTTGGGGCTTCGAGGACACCCGCTTCGTGGTCCGTCCGGACGGCACGACCATCCTCACGGGCAACCGGTACGATCTGTGCAGCGAAGAGCTGCCTTCCCTCATGCCCTGGTTCGCCAAGATGCTGGCCTCGCCCCTCGGCCCGGACAATCGGAACGAGCCGCACTACCCCCCGGCGGTGCCGGCGCCGCGTCGCTCACCCGCGCTGCTGGCCGAGCTGCAGGGCTTTTTCGCCCCCGACCAGATCTCCGACGACGACCGCGTCCGGCTGCGTCGCGGGCACGGTCACACGGGCGGAGAGATCTGGGCAGTCCGTTACACACGTCTCGAGCGCGTGCCCGACCTCGTCGTTTTTCCGACGGACCATGATCAGGTCGTCAAACTCGTGGACGCCTGCAAGCGCCACGGGGCCATGATCCTGCCCTTCGGCGGCGGCACGAACGTCACCGAGGCCCTGCGCCTCTCGGTGACCGAGGAGCGCCTGGTGGTGGCCGTGGACATGCGCCGCATGAACCGGCTGCTCTGGGTCGACCCGGTCAACCGCATGGCCTGCATCGAGGCCGGCGCCACGGGCCGCCACATCGTGCAGGAGCTGGCGCGTTACGGCCTGATGATGGGCCACGAGCCGGACAGCCTGGAGTTCTCCACGCTCGGCGGCTGGATCGCCACCAACGCCAGCGGCATGAAGAAGAACCGCTACGGCAACATCGAGGACCTCGTCCTCGACCTGCAGATCGTCACGGCCCACGGCGTCGTGAACCGCCCGCAGGTGGCCCCCCGCGAGAGCGTGGGCGTGAACCCCAAGCAGTTCATCTTCGGCAGCGAGGGCAACCTGGGCATCATCACGACGGCCGTCGTGAAGCTCTTCGCCATCCCCGAGGTGCAGAAGTACGGCAGCGTGCTCCTGCCCGACCTCAGCGCCGGCCTGGCGTTCCTGTACGAGCTGCAGCAGTCCGGCGCCGTGCCCGCCAGCGTGCGCGTGATGGACAACGTGCAGTTCCACTTCGGGCAGGCGCTCAAGGGCCCCAAGAAGGGCATGGCCGCCAAGGCCAAGAGCGAGCTCGAGAAGATCGTCGTCACGCAGGTCAAGGGCTTCGACCCGCACGAGATGGCCGTCGCCACGGTCGTCTTCGAGGGCAGCAAGGACGAGGTCGAGTTCCAGGAGAAGGCGCTCTACCGCATCGCCGAGAAACACGGCGGCATGAAGGCCGGCGCGGCCAACGGCGAGCGCGGTTACCAGCTCACCTTCGGCATCGCCTATATCCGCGACCTGACCTTCGAGCACTGGACCATCGCCGAGAGCTTCGAGACCAGCGCGCCCTGGAGCCGCGCCATGGGGCTCTACGAGCGCGTCCGCACGCGGGTCAACCGCGAGCACGAGGCCATGGGCCTGCCCGGCAAGGTCTTCTTCACCGGCCGCATCACGCAGGTCTACGCCACGGGCGTGGCCATGTACTTCTACCTGGGCTTCTACGCGAAGGGGGTCGCCGACCCCGTCGCCGCGTACGCCCAGCTCGAACACGCCGCCCGCGAGGAGATCCTCGCCTCCGGTGGCTCGCTGTCTCATCACCACGGCGTGGGCAAGATCCGCCAGGACTTCTTGAAGGACGTCTACTCGGACGCCGCCCTCACCTTGCAGCGCGAACTGAAAGCCGCCGTCGACCCGGAGAACCTCTTCGGCGCCGGCAATCACGGCGTGCGGGGCCACATCGCCCTTCACACGCAGACCGGGGGGTCCGAACCTTGAAGTCCGCTCACGTCCTGCTCACGGGTGTCACGGGTTTCGTCGGCAAGGTGGTGCTCGAGGAGCTCCTCCGTCGGCGGTCCGAGCTGGGCATCGCCGGCGTCACGGTGCTGGTGCGCCCCTCGAAGAACCGCCAGGGCGAGGTCATCGAGCCCGCCGCGCGTTTCGCGGACACGGTCGCCAAGGCCGAGGTCTTCCGCGGCCTCGAGGCCGGCTGGTCGCGCCTCGTCGAGGTGGTGGCCTGTGACCTGGAGAAGCCGCTGTGCGGCCTGTCCGAGGTCGACCACGCCCGCGTCACGCGCCGGACCACCCACGTGATCCACTGCGCGGCGTCCGTCGAGTTCGACCTGCCGATCCAGGAGGCCGCGCGCGCCAACGTGACGACGGCCCTCGAGGTCCTCGAGCTCTCCCGCGCCTGCCGCAAGCTGGTGGGCATGGTGGACGTGTCCACGGCCTACGTGAACGTGTGGCGCAACGGCCCCATCGCCGAGCGCCTCGCGCACCTGCCGCGCTCGGCGGACGACATGCTCGCCGACATCGTGCACGCGCGCCGGCCCGAGGCCGAGATGCTCGCGGAGACGGGCCACCCCAACACGTACACCTTCACCAAGTGCATCACCGAGCACCTGATCTCGCAGCGCCGCGCTGATGTGCCCGTGATCATCGTGCGGCCGAGCATCGTGTCGGCCTCGTGGCGCACGCCCTTCGCCGGCTGGCTGGACAGCCCCGCCGCCCTCGCCGGCTGCCTGCTGTACATGGGCCTCGGTGTGGTGAAGGCGCTGCACGCCGATCCCGGCACCCGCCTGGACGTCGTGCCCGTGGATCTGGTGTCGCACCGCATCATCGAGGCGGCCTTCGGCAACGCCTGGCCCCGCCCCGGCCAGCCCGTGCCCATCCGCTACGCGGCCATGGGCATCGAGCACGCCCTGCGCATCGACATGACCACGCAGGCCAACCTGAAGTTCTTCAGCGAGCGGCCCGGCGTGAAGTTCGTGCCCCGTGCGGAGCTGTTCCACGGCAAGACCCTCGCCAGCGCCGACCTGCTGCACCGCGAGATGCCGCTCCAGATCGGCCGCGCCCTGCTGACCGCCACGCAGCGCCACAAGGACAAGCGCCGCCTCGAGAAGGCCGACGAGAAGGTCCGCTATCTCAACCAGGCGTTCGATTACTTCACGCACCACACCTTCGACTTCCAGCCGGCCGAGCCGCTGGATCTCGCCGCGTTCGAGCCGCTGAAGTACGTCGACATCGTCAACCGCAGCCTCTACCAGCACCTGCTGCGCTACGACGAGACGCAGCTCTCCCTGGCCGGCGCCGAGCACAGCGACGCCCGCGACGACCTGACCTGGGCCCGCACGCCCGAGGACGGCAACGCCGCCATGCGCGCGCTCGCCCTGGGCATCCGCAAGGCCATGCGCCGCTGCGCCAAGAACATCACCTACGACCGCACGTCCTTCGAGCGCGCCGTCGCCGAGGCCCCGGCGGACACGCTCTTCGTGCTCGCGCCCTCGCATCGCAGCTACCTGGACTTCCTGCTGGCCAGCTACCTGTGTTTCCAGCACCCGGAGCTGGGCATCCCCGTGCCGCACATCGCCGCGGCCGAGGAGTTCAGCAAGCTGCCCATCGTGGGCAAGATCCTGCAGAAGTCCCGGGCGTTCTACATCAAGCGTGGCGTGGGCCGCGAGGCGCCGGAGCTCACCGAGGCCCTGCAGCACCTCACCGCGCGCGACGCGTCGTTGATGTTCTTCGTCGAGGGTCAGCGCAGCCGCTCGCGCCACTTCCTGCCGCCCAAGCGCGGCCTGCTGCGCGGCCTGCAGAAGACGGGGCGCAGCTTCACGGTGCTGCCCATCTCCATGTCCTACGACCGCCTGCCCGAGGAGCCCGCCTTCGACCGCGAGCTCTCCGGCGGCGCGCGCTCCAAGATGTCGCTGCCCGCGCTCTTGAAGTGGCTGGCCGACATGGTGCGCGGCGAGGTCCAGCTCGGCCGCATGCACATCGCCTGCGGCAAGCCCCAGGTGCTCGACGCCACCACGGACGTGCCGGCCCTGGCCCGCGCCATCATGGCCGAGCAGCAGCGCCAGACCATCGTCACGAGTTTCCACCTGCGCAGCTTCCTGGCCGAGCCGGCCAACAAGCACCTGGTCGCCCAGGGCGTGGACGAGGCTTGGCTGACGGACGCGATCACCCGCCGCGGCGGCCGCGTGCTGGCCAGCGACCTGGCCGTGCCGCAGCCCCTCACGGGCACCCTGGCCCAGAGCCTGCGCAATCAGTGGGCGCCCTGGTTCTTCGGCGACGCCCTCGCGCTCTACCCGGAGAACGTGGCCATCGAGGACCACATCGCCCGCAACGCCTGGCACGGCGTGCAGGCCTCCACGGACCTGGACGACGGCCGCGTGTACGGCGTGGTCACGGCCCTGATGGCGCCGGTGATTCGCGACTACCGCACGGTCGCGACCCGCCTCGGCGCCCCCGGCGACACGATGGCCTATGCCACGCCGGGGGCACTCTTGCGGGCATTCCCGCACACGCACCAGCCGCACCTGGACGACGCCTTCGCGCTGCTCGTCGAGCGCGGCATCCTGACCGTCGGCGAGAACGGCGTGCACGCCTGGGGCCCCGAGGCCCACACGCTGCCCGCGCTCGCCACCCTCGAGGCGGCGCCGGCCCGCACGCCCGTGCCCCGCGGCGCGGACGACGACCTGACCGGCGTCGGCGACGGCCCGGCCGTCCGCGCGGCGGTCACCCCGGAGCAGATGTCCTCATGAAGCGCAAAGTCCTGCTCACCGGCGCCACGGGTTTCCTGGGGCGCCACCTGACGGCCGCGTTCGAGGCCGAGCACGTGCCCGCCGTGGCCCTCGTGCGCGCCACGAGCCCCTGGCCCCCGTCCGATTGGGCCGAGCGCGCCGGCAAGACGACGGCGATCTTCGGCTCCGCCCTGGATCCCACGGGCTGGCGCGACGCCGCCGGTCAGGCCGGGATCGGCACGATCATCCACGCCGCCGCCGTGGTGCACCACAGCCGCGAGTCCGTCGAAGAGACGATGCGGGTCAACGTGGAGGGCACGCTTCAGGTCGTCCGCGCGGCCCGCGATCTCGGCGCCCGCGTCGTGCTCGTGTCCGCCGGCGGCACCGTGGGGTGTTTCAAGCGCCGCGATCTGGTGGCCGACGAGCACGCCCCCCACCTGGACGCCGTGGTCGGCGACTGGCCGTACTACGCCTCGAAGCTGCGCGCCGAGCGCGAGGGTCAGCGCCTGGCCGAGAAGCTGGGCGTGGACTTCACCGTGGCCCGCCTGCCCGTGCTCCTGGGCCCCCAGGACCACCGTCGTCGCTCCACGGGCCATGTGTCGCGCATCCTCGACGGGCGCATGCCCTTCGTGCCCGCCGGTGGCATCCACTTCACGGACGTGCGCGACGTGGCGACGGCCCTGGCGCGGCTGACCCGCAAACACACGTTCCGCTCGGCCTATCACTTCCCCGGGACCCACGTGACCTTCGCGACCTTCTGTCAGATGGTCGGCGATGTCACGGGGCAGCGCGTGGACGCGCGCTTCGCCCCGCGGCCCCTGCTGCGCGGCGTGGCCACGGCGGCGGAGCGCATGACACGCTACACCCGCCTGCCCCTGCCGCGCTGGATGCCCGATCCCGTGGCGCTGGAGATGTCGAGCCACTTCTGGGGCCTCGGCACGCTCTGGACCCACAAGGACCTGCACTATCAGGCGCGCCTGCCCCGCCAGACGCTCGTCGACACGGTCGACTGGCTGCGCGGCCAGGAAGCCGGCTCCGCGCCGCACGCGGCCTGAGGCGATGGCGACCCACCGCGACCCCTGCGGCGGCTGTTCGCGTCGGGACGCGCTGCGCGGGCTGACGGCGCTGGCGTTCTCATTCGTCCCCGTCGGCGGGCTCGTGTCCGGCTGCACGGACGCCGGCGACGCGGGCGATCCCGCGGACGCCGCTCGCCCGGACGCCGCTCGCCCGGACGCCGCTCGCCCGGACGCTGCAGGCGCGGACGCCACGGCCCCCGACGCCGCTGACCTGCCCGAGCCCGACGCCGCGGCCGCCGAGCCCGACGCCGCCGTGCTCCGCCCGGACGCCGAGCCCCCCGCCGACTGCGCCGGCAACCTGTGCATCGACCTGACCGACCCGGCCAACGCGGATCTGAACCGGGTCGGGGGCAGCGGCTACGCCGACGTGCCTGGCGGCGATACGGTGATCGTGATGCGGGACACGGCCGACGCCTTCGTGACGCTCTCGGCCATCTGTACGCACCGGGGCTGCCGCATCGAGTTCCAGGGCGCGCGACACAACCTGCGCTGCGGCTGCCACGGGGCCATGTTCTCGCTGGACGGCAGCGTCCTCCAGGGCCCGGCCGACAGCCCGTTGCGCGTGTATCGCAACGAACAGATCGGCCAGACGCTGGTGGTCTACTTGAGCTGACGCCGGAGCAGGCTCGGGTCGAACCCTGTCCGTGAAGGACTGGGCCGT
>CAINDO010000483.1 GCA_903847385.1 uncultured Myxococcales bacterium | reverse complement strand
GCCTGGCCGCCGCCGCCGGGAGCACCGGAGCCGCCGGACTTCGAGTCGCCGCACGCGGAGAGGCCCAGCGCCAGCGCGGCGCACAGGGTGAGTGCAGTCGTGGGTGTCATCGCACCATCCTCCGGTAGCCCTCGGCCGTGACGAGCGCCTTGACCAGCGCCTTGAAGTCGAAGCCGCCGCTCTGGAACGCCGTGGCGAGCGCCGGCAGGTCCACGTTCTTCTCCTCGGGGGTCGGCTCGCGGCGATACAGCCGCTCGAACACCTTGGTCACCGTGCACGAGGCCAGGCGGCCGTCGGCGATGGCGGCCTCGACGGCCTTGCGCGGGCCGGCCTCGACGTTCTCGATCTCCGCGCGGTCGCGCCACTCGTAGGCCTTGAGCACGCCGGCGAAGGGTCGCTCCTTCTCGTGCCCGATGTCCGTCACGTAGAACTTCTCGCAGAGCGGGTCGCAGGCGCGCTCGGGGTGCTCGGCGCAGGCGGCGCAGCGGGGCTCGAACACCGGATAGAGCGCGGGGTCGATGTACATCGTGCCGGCCTCGGCGAAGCGCGCCCAGTGGGCGGCGGCGGGCTCGAGTCGGGAGTGACAGTAGTTGCAGCCGCAGCGCTCGCGCAGGTTCGGCTCCTGGCTGCAGGCGTCGTTGGGGCTCGGCAATCCGTCCGTCGGCGCCTGGAACGGTTCACACAAGAACGCGTTGTAGAATCTGTTGGCCCGGGCCCGCGCCGTCTGGAAGCGCAACAGATACGACAGACTCGTCAACACACCGCTGTGCAGGGCCGGCGTGCGCTCGTAGGTGACCCACTCGGCGTCCGAATACTGTACGTCCGCCAGCTCGGCCGGGGGCACCGGCGGCACCAGCACCAGCGGGTCGATGGCCATGGGCGCCAGGTGTTTGTAGTAGTGCGCCAGGGGGCCGTTGATCGGCTCGTGCACGTCCGTCAGCAGCTCGGTGTAGGGGCGGCCCGCGTGGATGGGCTCGAGCACCATGCGCATCATCTGGTCGCGCAGGTTGGAGATCATCCCGAGCGCGACGTAGTAGTCGGCGCAGTGCTCCAGGTTGGGCCCGCAGCCGCACTCGCCGCTGAACATGCCCTGCGCCGTGGTGCAGGCGACGCCGGCGCTGTTCGTGGCCTGGGTCGCGGCCTCGGCGGCGCAGACCTTGACCTCGGTGCCCGGCGCCCAGTAGGGCTCGACCATCACGTAGCCCTCGCGGCGCGTGCCGTCGGGCAGCTCCTCGAAGACCGGCTCGCCGTTCTCGTCGAACTCGGCGGGTTCGTCCTTGCACGGCGCGTAGAGCTCGCGCCGCTCGTAGAAGGACACGAAGAGGTTGAACAGACGCGTCGGATCGCCCTGCGCGCCGGCGTACTGCGCGGGCAGCAGCAGCGCCGAGGGTGACACGAAGTCGAGCCCGTTGATGTTGGGGAACAGCAGGTCCGCGTGATGCCGCGTCAGGAACGTGTCGAACTCCGGCGACGCGAGCAGGGCGTCCACCGTGGCGTCGGGCACGCTCTCCTGGTCCACCAGGGCGCGGAGCTCGGCCTCGGTGGGCACGCGGCCCCACAGGTCCAGCGTGAGCTGCCTCAGGTAGCGGAAGCGGTCGACGTCGACGCTGTCGTCGCAGCCGACGGCGCCCTCGGCCGGTGGGGCCTGGGCGCCGGCGTCCGTGGGCGCCATGCAGAGCAGGCTCGTGGCGAAAAGGCCGGCGAGCGCGAACGGGTGTCTGCGCATGGGTCTCCCTCGAATGTCAGGGGTTCGCAGGAGTGTACGCCGCCGGGCGGCGGGAATTTCGTGAATTCTCGGAGGCAGCGGCGGGGCGGGCACTCAGCGCGTGAAGGTGTTCACACACATGAAGAGCCGCGGGCTGGGGTCGAGCTGCTCGCGAGGGATCTGCACGCCGTCGGCATCCAGACAGATGTAGTCGGAATTGGAGTCCAATTGCATGAGGGCGACCGGCTCACCGTTGAGGACCGTGTAGGCCTGGGCGCCGGAGAGGCCGAACCTGAGTGTGGCACAGGGGAGGTTGAACCAGCGCTCCAGGCCGGGGGCGTCCATGTACCCGTAAGAGCTGGTGATTCCGTAGCCACTCAAGTCCAGGTCGAGGGTCAGACCGACCGGCGCGTCTCCGCCGGCGGACACCGTGCCCGTCAGGTGCCCGGTGCCGAGCGGATCGTTCTCTTCTCGCGCCACGGCCAGGTTCCGGATGACCCCTTTGTGGGACAGCGACGGGACCACGGTGCCCGTCGCGGGATCAGGCTGCAGGAGCGTGGTGACGAGCGCGCCGCCGCCGTTTCGCCAGACGCCGCGGCACATGAGGCAGACGTCGTTGGCGACCTGCCGCCACGGGCCGTCCCACTGGGCCGCCACGGCGTCGCAGTCCTCGGAATTGAGGATCCGGGCGTCGAGATCGGACTGCATCTCCTGTTCCGTCGGCAGGTCCTGGCCCGGGGGCGGCGTGCCGCCCGTGCCCGCGTCGTCGGTGACGACCGGCGTGCCGCCCGTGCCCGCGTCCTGCGTCTCCGCGGTGCCGCCCGCGCCCGTCGTCGCGTCCGTGTCCACCACGGGCAGGCCCGTATAGGTGATCTCGGGCGACTGCAGGATGGGCTCCGTGGGGAACGCGTCCGTCACGAGCACGATGCGGAAGGCCGGCGGGCACGTGTTGTAGCGGACGTCGCAGGCGCGAACGGAGACGACACCCTCGCCGTTCTCGAGCGCGAGCTTGGAGTCGCTGAGCACGCCGGCGTTGATGGGGTGCGTGCGCAGGTACACGCCCGGGAGCGAGGTCGGTTTCCCCGTCTTCCGGTCGAGCAGCGTGAACGCGAAGATGGCCGAGTCCTCGCCGTCCGCCTTCAGCGTCGTCTTGGTGAGCTGCACGGTGGCCACGAAGGCCTCCTCCGTGAGCGGCTGGGCGGGCACGTCCTCGGGGTCCGAGCACTCGCCCTGCCAGCAGAGCAGGTCGTCGTCGCAGGGATCGGCGCCGATGCGGCACTCCCCGCCCTTGGCGCCCGGACTGGGCGTGGAGTCGCACGCGAGAGCGCAGACGAGGAGCAGCAACGAGCCGACGATGCGCGGAGTGTTCATGGCCGCCGACTCTACCACAAGTGACGCCGGCGGCCAGTCGAGCGCGGCGGCCTCACCGCTCCCAGGTCACCCAGACCTTCACGCGGGCGCCCTCGGGCGCGTCGGGCTTGGGCCGGGCCAGCTCGAAGGACATGCCCTCGCGGGGCACGTCCACCCCGCCGAAGAAGAGGTAGGGGTCGAGCCAGCGGCCGCGCTCGGCGTCGCTGAAGCGCGCGACGGGCTTGAAGGGCGCGTGGGAGACCTCGACCATCCGGCGCGTCTCGGCGTCGAGGCGCCAGGTGGTGATGCCCGCGCGATCGCCGGGGTTCTCCAGCGCGAAGGGCGCGTCGGCCAGGTGCAGGGCCCGCAGCGTGCGGTCGCGCAGCCGCCACGTCGTGCGGCCGTCGCGACCGGTCTTGTGGTCGAGCAGGTCGCCGGCGCGCAGCACGGCCTCGCGGGCGCTCCCGGGCAGCAGCTCGTTGTTCACGGCGTAGAGCGACCGGAGCGCGCGCCCGTCGATGAACTGAAAGCCGTCGAGGGGGGCCGACGTGTCCGGGCAGCGCAGGGGGCCGCCGGGCCCGAACAGGTCCACCGGCCGGTAGCGCGCCGGGCGCACGAAACACATCGTCCGCAGGAAACTCTCGCGCAGGGCCGCCTGGCGCTCCGGGGCCTCGAGGTCGTAGCGCGTGTCGAACTGCTCGGCGCGCCCGGCCAGGAACGGCTCGAAGCCGGGGAGCGCGAGCTCGTTGGGGTGGGCGTCCACGGCGAGCAGAAAGCCGCGCCCCTGGCCGTTGTCCACCGGGTCATTCTCGGCCCAGGCGTAAGCGCCGTCGAAGTACCAGGCGACCACGCCGGGCATCGGCCGCACGGTGATCGCCCGCATCTCGCCCGTGCGTGGGTCGGCGTAGAAGCGGGGCAGCGGCGCGGCGAGCGGAGCGTCACCCCCCGTTCGGACCTCGGGGTCGCGGAACTCGAGCAGGTAGTACTGCGGCACCAGGAGCGCGTGGTGGCCCGGGCTCGGCAGGAAACCGTTCAGGCGCCAGCCGCGGCCGGCGTCGCCCTCGAAGCCCTCGGTCAGCTCCGTGGCGCCGTCGCGCGTGACGCGCACGTCGTCGATGAGCACGCCGCGCTGCACGGCGGCCAGATCCGTCACGTAGCGCAGCCGTACGCGCAGGTTGCGCCCGGCCAGGTCGGTCAGGTCGAAGGCGGGCCGCACCCAGGTGGGCACGCGGCACTGATTGATGACCACGCGCGCCTTGTCCTCGCCCGTGGCCAGCGCCTGCGCCGGGTCGCAGCCCGGGTGGCTCTCGTTCTTGCCGTCTGCGTCCAGGTCCCCGGACACGCCGGTGAACCCCGGCAGCGACGTGGGCCCGTCGTGACCATGGCGGGCGGGCATCAGTCGCGGGTCCGTGGGGCGGCGGCGCGCCCAGGTGCGGCCGGCGTCCGTGCTGGTTTCGAGATAGGCGAAGTCCCAGCCCGCCTCGATCTCCCACCAGGCGTCGAAGCTCAGCTCGACCCGCTTGGGGGGCTTGTCGCCGCGCAGGTCCACGCGGAACTCGGCGCTCCGGTCGAGCCGGTTGCCCTGACCGCTGTAGAGCGCCATCCGGCCGTTGCCGGCGGGCAGGTCCGTCAACTCCAGGTCCTGCACGCGGGGGGGCAGGACCACGAGCGCCGCGCGGTAGAGGCCCTCCGCCTGCTTCGCGCGGGCCACGGCGGCGGGCTCCAGCGGCGCGTCCAGCGTGCGCAGGTACATGGACTGGACCTTGGCGCCGCCGAACTCCGGGGGCACCAGCACGCGCGGCCGCAGCCAGCCCAACATCATGCGCGACCAGGCCGAGAGGTTCTGGGGCAGGGGCGCGGCGGCGTCGCTCATCAGGTCCCAGGGGCCCGTGGAGTTCTGCGTGCTGCGCGCGTAGATGTCCGGCAGGCCCAGCGAGTGGGCGAACTCGTGGGCGAAGGTGGCCGGCTCGGCGTACTCGGACTGCATCGTGTAGTCCACGGCCCAGAGGCCGGGGATCTCGCGGAGCGGCAGCCCGCCCCGGGCGTGCGTCCGACCCTCGATGACCGGCCCCTGACCGACGTTGCGCTCCAGGGCGAACCGGTGGGCCCACAGGCGCTCGGCGCACTCGCGGGCGTCGGCGGGAAGCTGCGCGGCGGCCCCGGGCAGGGCGTTCTTGTCCAGGCGCAGGTCGAGCCGGTGCAGCAGGTGGCACGACGACTGGTCCGCGCCGGCGAAAACGAAGAGCAGATGATCGACGTAGCCGTCGCCCTCGTCGCGCAGGCCGTCGCCGTCGAAGTCCGTGGGGTCCCAGCGGTCGAAGGTCTCGGTCGGCAGATCGGGGTGAGCGGCGGACAGCAGCGCCACGGCCTCCTCGACGAGGCCCTCGGGGTCGGCGTCGTTGCGCCAGTCGCCGCCTTCGGGCCGCACGGGGGCGCCGTAGGCCGCGCGCGGCTTGGAGAGGCGCACGGGCGGCAGCACCCGGCCCTGCACGTGGTAGGTGCCCAGGCTCTGCGCCCGGTAGTACGCGCTCAGGGTGCCGGGCCGGGCGTAGTCCGGATCGAAGAGGCTGGCCTGGAAGTGCCCGGCCAGGCGCTCACCGCGGCGCGCGGGGTCGCCGGCCTCCGGGCTGCCCGGGGCGAAGCGTTCGAAGCCGCGGTCGGAGAACTCCACGAGCACCACCAGCAGCGCGTGCGGGTGCTCCGCGGGGGCGTACACGGGGGCGATCGCGTCCCGGCGATGCACGGGGTCGCCCAGGCGGTCGAAGCGCAGGGCCGTGAGGTCCTCGACCAGCTGGCGGCGGCGGGCCTCGAAGGCCTCGGGGGCCACGTCCACGATCGGGGGGCGCAGCGGCGCGGCGGCGGCGGGGAACCCGGCGAGGGCGGCGGCGCCCGCGGTGAAGAGGGCGAGCCGGGCGCGGAGCGGAGAGAGGCGGGGCGGGGGCGTCACGGGCGCTGCAGGGTACCCCAGCGCCGACGCCGTGGGAATTTTGGCCCCGGGCCGGGCGGCGGGCGCTTGAGGAATGAGAGAAGTAGAAGCGATTTGCAATTTGCTTCTACTTCTATTATTTCAGACATGCCCTGGGTCAAGTCCGTACCTCGGTAGGTGCTTTCAGCGGATCCAGGCACGATAATTTGCGTAGGTCTCGAGACGCGGCGAGTCTGACGCACGAACTTCGGCCTTCGGCCTTCGGAATTCGGACACGATGAGCCTGACGAGCGGACGACGATTGGGGAGGGCGGCGGGCGAGGACACCTCGTTCGTCGGCGATCCCGGCGCATCGGGCACCTCGGCCCCCGGGGCCGTCGAGCTGACGGGCGGCACGGTCAACGGCCGCTACCGCCTGACCGCCGGACCCTCGCAGTGGGCCGTGGGGACGGCGCACCCGGCCGTGGATCTGCTCGACCACGAGCTGGTCGTGCTGGTCTATCCGAACGTGCCGGACGGCCGGGAGATGGACTTCTACCGGCGCGCGGCGGCCGAGGTCGAGCGCACCCGGGCGCTCCGGGGCACCTCGCTGGTGTGCATGCGCGACTGCGGCGCCCTGGCCAACGGGCGCCCGTATTTCGTGATGCAGCGCGTGCAGGCGCACTCGGTGCAGAAGGTCGTGGCCGAGCATGGGCCCATCTCCGTCGAGATGGCCATGCACCTCGTCGACCAGATCATGCTGCTGACGCTGCGGGCCCACAGCTTCGGCGTGGTGCTCGGCGACATCCGCCCGGCCAACATCTTCGTGACCGAGACGCGGCAGCCCGACGGTCGCCGCTACCTGACACCCACCGTGGTCGACACGGGCTACGCGCGCGGCCTCTTCGACGGCCTGATCGCGCTGCCCGAGCCGCCCTCGGCCTATCGCTCGCCCCAGCGGCGGCGGGGTGAGGGCGCCACGCCGGCGGACGACATCTACGCGCTCGGCGCGCTCCTCTCCTTCCTGGTCACGGGCCGCGCGCCGCGCATGTCCACGGGCGACGCCCTCGACCCGGCGGCCTGGGGGCCCTCGCGCATCCGGCCGGATCTCCGCATCTCGCCGTTGCTCGACCGCATCGTGCTGCGCTGCCTGGAGCCGCGGCCCGAGGCGCGCTGGCGCGACGTGCGCACCATGCAGGAGGCCGCCGAGGCCCTGCGGCAGGTGCTCACGCTCCCCCCCGCGGCCCGCGCGCTGCTGGACGAACTGCTGGCGAGCCAGGTCTCGGGCGCCGAGGCGGCGGGTGCGCTCGCCGGCCTGGGCACCGGCCCCCGCGGCAACTCGGACGTGCCCACCCGCCAGATCCTGACCGAGGGCGAGTCGCTGCCGGAGGCGGACCTGCCGCGCCACCGCGCGACGGCGCCCTTCGACCCGCGCGACGTGGCGGCGGCGCTTCTGCCCAAACCCGAAGCCGCCGGCGGCGAGGGCACGCGGCCGCTGAGCACCGAGCAGCTCCGGCGCCTGCTGCGGGTGATCGACAGCCCGGACGTCCCCGATTCGCCGGACGCGGAGCCCATGGGCGCGCGCCCCCTCGATCCGCCGCGTTTCAGCCTGGTGACCTCCGATCCGGAGCTGCGCGCGACGCCGAACATCGAGGCGCCGCGGCCGAGCGCCGAGCAGCGGGTGGCCGCGCCGGAGCCCCCACCGGTGCTGGCCCAGCCCGTGCTGCGAACGCCGACGGGGCCGCAGAACGTCGTGTCGCCGCCGCTTTCGCGCACTCCGACGGGGCCGCATCGGCGCGTGCAGACGGGCCCGATGGGCAGCCGCGAGTCCGTCGAGGAGCGGCAGGAAGTGCCCGGGGAACCACGGCCCGTCTCCCTGACCATGCGGGTCGGAGGCGGTGGCACCCGCATCGAGGGCGCCCCGCCGCCGCCGGAGGCCAGCGGTCGCATCACGGGCAACCTGCCGATGCTGCGCACGCAGCCCCCGGCGTCCGCCCACCCGGCCTTGTCCGACGCGCCCCAGCCGGGCGAAGGTGCGCCGCCGAGCGGCGAGGCCCGGCGCCCGAGCGGCGCGCTGCCCATGGACGTTTTCGGCGGTCGGCCCCTCGACCTGCCCGCGGAGCTGAACCCGATCCCCCCGGCGGTCGAGCCGGATGTCGCTCGCACGCGGTCGGCGCAGTGGCGCTACGGGCTGGTGCTCGGCGCCGCCGTCGCCTGCATCGGGGCAGCGGCGTTCTTCGTCCTCGCCCGGCGCAACCACGCGCCCGCCCCCGTCGAGGCGCCGGCGGCCTCGGCGGGTTACCTGCCCTCGGCCCCGGTCACGCCCGCGGTCTCCGGGCGCTCGTTGGACAAGGCCCCCGCCGCGCCGGTGTCGGCCACCGCCCCGGTACCCGCGCCGGTGTCGGCCGCCGCCGCCGTGTCGGCGCCCACCGTCGTCGTGGCGCCGGCCCTCGTGTCGGCGAACACCGCGGTCATGGCCAATCCGAACGAGATCGTCGCGCACGTCGAGACCGAGCCGGCGTCGGCCCGGGTGCTCCGGGCCCGGACGGGTGAGGTCCTGTGCGCGGCCACACCCTGCGACGTCGTGCACCCCAAGCTGAAGCCCGGCACCAACATGCGCCTGCGCCTCGAGGCCCCGGGGTTCACCTCGCAAGAGGTCTTCATGCCCGTGGACGCCTCGGGCACACACGCCTTCGACCTCGGCCGGCGGACCGGACGCCGCGCCGCGGCCGCGCCCGAGCCGGCCCCGGCG